>JBDIBF010000012.1:0-54319 GCA_039812765.1 Holophagaceae bacterium | reverse complement strand
CCTGGGCCGCACTGCGGCCCGGCGCTTCGCCGAGGAGGGCGCCGAGCTGATCCTGCTCGGCCGCCGCCGGGAGGCGCTCGCGCGCACCCTGCCGGGGGCCCGCCACGTGCCCCTGGACCATGCGGACGGCGGGGCGGTGGCCGCCTTCGCCGCCTCCTGTCCGCCCCTGGACGGCATGTTCCTGGCGGCGGGGCAGCTCCTCACCGGCAGCGTGGAGCAGGGCGACGAGGTCGCCTTCGACGCCATGATCGCCGCCAACCTGAAGGGCCCCTGGCTCCTCTGCCACCACCTGGGCCGGCGCCTCAAGCGCGGCGCCAGCGTGGTGCTGGTGGGCTCCAACATCGGCCTGCGGGCCATCCCCGACAGCGCGGCCTACAGCGTCGCCAAGGCCGGCGTCCACATGCTGGCGAAGGTGCTGGCCCTGGAGTGGGCGCCCCGGCGCATCCGCTGCAACGCGATCGCCCCTGGGCCCGTGCTGACCGACATGGTGCGGGGCCGTCTCGGCAGGAGCAGCGACCCCAAGGACGAGCTCAAGAAGCTCGCCCAGGTGAACCCCCTCAAGCGCCTGGGCAGCGAGGACGAAGTGGCCGCCCTCGCCCTGCACCTGCTCTCGCCCGAGAGCGCCTGGACCACCGGGGCGGTGATCCCCATCGACGGCGGGGCGGACGCGGTCTATTGAGCCTCGGACCTACAGCTCCGCGTACCCCTCCAGGAAGTCCAGGTCCCGGCCATGGGTCTCCTTCAGCCCCGCCAGGGCCCAGAACCCGAAGGTGAGGGCCGTGAGCCCCACGGTGAGCGCGGCGGCGCGCACGCCCCAGCCCTGGGCCTTGGCGAGCCACAGGAAGGCGATGGACATGGGCGAGACCGACCAGCGCACGAAGTTCGGCACGCTGGTGGTCACGGTGGCCCGCAGGTTGGTGCCGAACTGCTCGCTGGTGGCGGTGACGAAGACCGCCCAGTAGCCCAGCGGGATTCCGAAGAGGAAGCAGGAGACGTAGAAGGTCCGCGGACTCAGGCCCGGCAGGTTGAGGTAGACGAGGATCCCGGCCAGGGTGCCCAGCAGGCAGAGCAGGAGCACCTTCTTCCGGCTGGCCATCCACTGGCTGAGGAAGCCCGAGCCCAGGTCCCCCACCACGAGGCCCGTGTAGCAGGCGGCGATGGCGTCCCCGGCGGTCACAGGGCCCGTGTAGCCCAGGGCCTTGCCGAACTCCGGGGCGTAGAACATCAGGATGCCCACGGAGAACCAGAGGGGCACCGCGATGAGGGTGCAGCGCAGGGTGCGCATGAAGCGGTCGAGGGAGGTGAAGAGGCTGAAGAAGTCCCCCTTGGCCACGTCCTGGTGCTTCGCCTGGGCGAACATGCCGCTCTCGGCCACGCCGATGCGCAGGCAGAGCAGGGCCAGGCCCAGGAGGCCGCCCACCAGGTAGGCGTGGTTCCAGTCCAGGTGCTTCCCGATCCAGTTGGCCACCACGGCGCCGCTCACGCCCACCCCGGCGACGATGCCCGTGCCGTAGCCCCGGACCTCCTTGGGCAGCGTCTCGCCCACCAGGGTGATCGCCGCGCCCAGCTCCCCGGCGAGGCCGAAGCCCGCCACCGCCCGCCACACCGCGTACCACTGGTAGGGCGTGAGGCCGGGCAGGTGGGCGATGAAGGCGTTGGCGATGTTCGCCACGGAATAAAGGGCGATGCTCCCGAAGAGCACCGAGAGGCGGCCCCGCTTGTCGCCGAGGATGCCCCAGACGATGCCCCCGGCCACCAGGCCCCAGACCTGCAGGTTGTGGAGGAGGATGCCATTCGCGAGCGTCTCCTCCACGGGGATGCCCAGGGCCAGCAGGCTCTTCTGCCGCAGGATGCCGAACAGCAGGAGGTCGAAGATGTCCACGAAGTAGCCCAGGGCCGCCACGAGGACGGTGAGGTTGAGCACGCTGCGGAAGGAGGGCTTGGCCGGAGGGGTCACGGTCGGTCCATGATGGGGAGGGAAGGCCCCAGCATAGCAAGGGCCCCGGGTCGCCCCGGGGCCCGTCCGTGGAGTGGCGCGCCGGCTAGCGCGCGTCCAGCATGCGGACGCCCTCGTCCTTCGTGAGGTCCGCCTCCATCCACTTGTGGGCGCCTTCCAGCACCTGCTTGCTCACCTTCAGCTTCTGGGCGTCGGCGTTGGAGGAGAAGAGGCCGAACTTGGTGCGGATGCGCTGGGCGGTGTTGCGGCAGAAGAGGTCCGCGAGGTCGGCGCACTGCGCGGCGTGGGGCTGGCCCTGGGCCTTCAGGTCCTGCGCGTAGAGGATGGCCGCCACCATGGCGAAGAGGTCGGCGCCGATCTCCACGCCGCGGAAGAGCGTCACCTGCTTCTTCTCGAGCTTCGGGCCGTTCTTCACCATGGCGTGGAAGAGGGCGCGGCTGAGCTTGCGGGTGGCGCGCTCCGCGAAGCGCAGGTGCTTCCCGAGCTTCCCATAGGATCCGAACTTGAAGGGCGTGAAGAGGCCGAACCAGCGGCTGGGGTACCACCAGGCGTAGAAAAGGGCCACCTTGGGCAGGGCGGCGAGGCGCTGGCCCATGGTGCTCTTCGGATTCACCACGTCCCAGGCCACGGACATGTGGGTGTCCAGGGCCTCGCGGGCGATGAAGAGGCGCATGATCTCGGAGCTGCCCTCGAAGATCATGTTGATGCGGTAGTCGCGCATCACCCGCTCGATGGGGATGGGCGCCTCGCCCCGGGCGCGAAGGCTGTCGCTGGTCTCGTAGCCCCGGCCGCCGCGCATCTGCAGCACCTTGTCGAGCATGAACCAGCCCTCCTCGGTGCACCACATCTTGGCCATGGCGGCCTCGAGGCGGATGTCCCGCCCGCCGGTGTCGGCCATGCGGTTGCAGAGCTTGGCCATCGCCTCGATGGCGAAGGCGGTGGCGGCGTTGTCGGCGGTCATCTGGGCGATGGCCTCGTGCTTGCCGATGGTGGCGCCCCACTGGTAGCGCTTGGAGTTCCAGGCCCGGGCCACCTGGGTCATGCGCTTGGCCATGCCCATGACGCCGCTGGGGATGGAGAGGCGGCCGGTGTTGAGGGTGACCAGGGCGAGCTTGAGGCCCTTGCCCTCGCCCAGGAGCATGTTCTCCTTCGGCACCTTCACGTTGGTGAACTTGATGATGCCGTTCTCGAGGGCCTTCAGGCCCATGAAGTGGCAGCGCCGCACGACCTCGACGCCCGCCCACTCCCGCTCGACGATGACGGCGCTGATCTTCTTGGTGTCGTCGTGGCGGGCCATGACCACGAAGAGGTCGGCGAAGGTGCCGTTGGTGCACCAGAGCTTTTCGCCGTTGAGGATGTAGTCGCCCTCGGGGGTGCGGGTCAGCGTGGTGCTGAGGTTGGCCGGGTCGCTGCCCACCTCGTCCTCGGTGAGCGCGAAGGCCGAGATCGCACCTTTGGCGATGCGGGGGAGGTACTTCTCCTTCTGGGCGTCGGTGCCGAAGAGCTTGAGGGGCTGGGGCACGCCGATGCTCTGGTGGGCGCTGAGCAGCGCCAGGATGTTGGCGTCCTGGGTGCCGATCAGCTCCATGATCTGGCCGTACTCGTACTGCGAGAGCCCGAGGCCGCCGTACTTGGCGGGGATCTTCATGCCGAAGGCGCCCATCTTGGCCAGCTCCGACACGACTTCGGCGGGGTACTGCCCCTCGCGGTCGATGCGGTCGCTGTCCACCCTCTCCTCGAGGAAGGTCTTCAGGCGGTCGTAGAAGGCCAGGAACTCCGGGCGGGGCTTGGGGGCCTGGGGCACCGAAGCCAGCACCTTGAGGTCGAAGGTGCCCGCGAAGACCTCCTTCAGGAAGCTGGGCGCCTCCCAGGTGGACTCCCGCGCCTCCTCCGCGACCTTGCGGCTCTCTTCCTCGCTGAGCTGCTTGGGCTTCGTTTCGGGATCCTGCGTCGCCGTCGCCATGGGTCACCTCCAGGGTGTGACGAGTGTGGACCTGAATTTACAGGTCTGCCACACCTACCGTGGGTCGAAAGTCACGAGTCTTCAGGGTTTGAAGGGCTCCTTCACGGGCGCCGAGCCCGCCAGGTCCGCCAGGGCCTCCAGCAGGACCTTCACGCCTTTGTGCAGGTCGGCCACGGGCACCTGCTCGTCCACGTCGTGGCCCGGGTAGGGCTTGTCCGGAAACCACATCCCGAAGGCGATGGCGTTGGGCAGGCGCTTGGCGTAGGTGCCGCCGCCGGAGATGGCCGGGGGCTCGGCCTTGCCGGTGGCCCGGGCATAGGCGGCGAGGAGGCGCTGCACCAGCTTTGACTTCGGGTCGAAGGACAGCGGTGTGTCCCCGAAGAAGCCGCCGGGCTCGAGGTGGGCGCCCGTTCGCTTGTTGAAGTCGGCCACCTGGGCGAAGAGGTGGGCCTTCAGCGCCTCGCCGCTGAGGGCGGGCGTGCTGCGGATGTTGATGGTGAGGCGGTGCTTCCCGTTCGGCTGGGGCTGGAGCATCGTCGGGACCACCGTGGCGCGGCCGAACACCGGATCCACCTGGGTGAGGCCTAGTCCCGTGCCGGTGAGGTCCTGGCCGGCAAGCTTTGCGAAGGCGAGGAGGTCCTTGGCGCCGCCCGCGGGCAGTTCGTCCACCACGGCGGTGGCAAGGGCCACCAGGGCATTGCGACCGCCCTCAGCATTCACGCCTGCGTGAGCAGCTTTGCCCTGAAAGGTGAGCTGGACTCCGCTCCGCAACCGTTCCACCACAAACAAGCGACCCGGCCCGGATTGCTTGCGGCCGACTGTCGACTCGAAACCCTCGAGATGTGTGCCGTACGCGCTGATCCGATCGCTTTCGGCCACCAAGATCTTTGCCTGATCGGGCACGATGCTGGGCGCCAGCCCGGCATTCAGAAATACAACATGGAGATCCAAATCGTCCCTGCTTGCAAGCCCCGCCTCCACCGTCAGCGCATTCCACGCCTTCTCCCCCACGATCACCGGGAACCACGCATCCAGCACCAGGCTCAGCTCCGGGGCGCGGTGGTCCTTGAGGTAGGTGGCCATGTCGAGGTTGTCGCTCTCCTCGTCGCTGCCCACGAGGAGGCGGACCGTGTGGGTGCGCTTCGGCATCGTCTCCTTCAGGGCCTTCATCGCCAGCAGGGCCTGCACCAGCGGTCCCTTGTCGTCGACGACGCCGCGGCCGAACACCTGGCCGTCCTTCACGGCGCCCCCGAAGGGCGGAATCGTCCAGGCCTTGGCCTCCACGGGCTGCACGTCGCCGTGGACCACGAGGCCCAGCACCGGCGACCCTTCGGGCCCCGGCAGCTCGATCTCGGTGACCAGGCCCGCGTCCCGCACCACGAAGCCCAGCTCCGTCCCGACCTTGCGCAGCCAGGCCTGCTGGGCGTCCCGGGCCTTCGTGTTCCCCTGGACCGTGGGGAAGCGGATCACCTCCTGCAGCAGCGGCACCATGCGGGGCTTGAGGTGACGCTCGTAGTACGTCCAGGGTCTGGACGCCTCCTGGGCCGTGAGGGGCAGGGCGAGCAGGCAGGCCAGGGATCGCAGGGGCTTGAACATTGCGTCAGACTCTCTGAAATCCACCCCGGACACCACCCTGCCTGACACTCCGTCCAACGCCTGGCCCGCCCCGCCCGAACCCCGCACGGGCCCGGCGCCGCCCGCCCACGTGGACGTGGAGGTGGCCATCGTGGGCGCGGGCATCCACGGCGCCGCCCTTGCCCGGGAGCTCACCCTGCGGGGCGTGCCCTGCGCCTTGGTGGACGTCGGCGCCATCGGGGGCGGGACCTCGCAATGGTCCTCCCAGCTCCTCCACGGTGGCATCCGCTACATGCTCACGGGGGACTACCACCAGATGAAGGAGGGCCTCGCGGAGCGCGCCACCTGGGCCCGCATCGCCCCTTGGCGCACCAGGTGGGAGGCCTTCTGGATGCCCCACAAGGGGCTCCTCGAGGGTCTCTCCCACCGCATCGGCATCGGCCTCTACGACGCGTGGGGCTCCGAGCGGCCCGGCTGGCCCAAGGAACTCGAGCTGGGGGCCGTGCCCGACGCGGACTTCCGCGCCGACCCCCGCAGCCGGGACGGCCGCTTCACCGGCGCGGTGGCCTACGCCGACCTCATGACCTGGGACCGCGCCCTGGTGCGGGACCTCGCCGCCAGCAGCGACGCCGTGCGGCTGGACTTCCACGAGGTCCTGTCCTTCAAGGAGGCGGGCGGTCGGCTGGAGTCCGCGAAGCTGAAGGACCGCCGGGACGGCGCGACGCGCACCCTGGAGGCCGAGCACTGGGTCTTCGCCCTCGGGCCCTGGACCGACGACGCGATGAAGGCGTGGTTCGGCGAGACGCGCAAGCGCCTGCGGCTATCGTCCGGCATCCACCTCTGGTTCGAGGCCCCGGAGCTGCTGAACGACGGCTGCCGGCGGCCCTGGGCCATCCTGCGGGGCGGCGGGCGCATCCTCTTCGTGATCCCCCGGGACGGCCTGCTCCAGGTGGGCACCACCGAGCGGGAGGTGAAGGACGGCTTGGTGCCCATCGTGAAGAGCGAGCGGGAGGAGCTCTTCCAGGCCCTGGAGACGCGGATCCCTTCCATCCCCTGGCGCGAGCTGCCGGTGGCCTTCGAAGAGCTGGGCGTGCGGCCCCTGGTGAAGGCCCGGGGCAACGCCGGCACCGACCGCCTCAGCCGCGAGGCGGTGCTCGAGCACCACCGCAAGCTGTCGAACCTGCGCCTCGTGCTGGGGGGCAAGCTCACCACCGCCCGCGCCCTCATGGACCGCCTGGCCCTGGAGCTGACGGGCCTCGAATGCCCCGAGAGCCGCACGGTGCCGCTGCGCAAATGGGATGGACAACTGGGGCAGGGCCGCTAGAATGGGAGTTCGGTTCGGTTCCGTAGCTCAGCTGGATAGAGCATCAGACTACGAATCTGAGGGTCGGGCGTTCGAGTCGCTCCGGGACCACCAACCATGAAAGCCCTGAAACGCAAAGGTTTCGGGGCTTTTTCTTTTGGTTTTTAGTTGGCTTTGTCGAAGGGTTTTTTGGCGTTTTTTCTACAGTTTTTCTACAGGCTCACCCCCGTGTAGCTTGTGGGGTTTGTCCGAATGACCCCATGGGCCGATGTCCATTTCGTGTGGTGGAGCACTCCACACCACCCCCATCGACTAGGGGTGGTGGATCACTACCTCGTCGTCCTCCAGGTCGCCCTCGAACACCTCGCGGCCCTCGTCGGTCACCACGTGGACGGCGCCTAGGGAGCCACCGTTGAAGGCCCACTGGTCCTGCTCCATGACGCCTTCGACCGGGAAGCCTTGTCCCTCGACTACCACGGGCTGGCCCGCCTGGATCCTCGCGAAGACCGCCTCCTCGATGATGATCGTGTGCAGGTCGTAGCCGTAGTCCACGGTGACGCGGACCATGGCCTACTCCCGCTCGAAGAGGAACAGGTGGTAATGGCCTTGCGGAGAGATGTCCATCCAGAAGGGGGAGCAGACGCGCACGTTGGGGTCGGCCAGGGCCCGGAGCAGCACGGAGGCGCACCCCTCCGGGTGTCCGACGATGGCGGTCACATTGATCAGGCTGACCCCCAGGGTCATCGGGTCGGGGTTCCGCTCCAGCCAGTCACAGACCTTGCCGGTGACCAAGATCGGCGGGCGCGGGGCCATGCCCGGGCGGCGCAAGGGGATGGCGCCCCGCTGGGACACGGGGATGATCGTGACCTTGAAACCCGCTTCGACCAGGGGCTCCCGGAGGTCCTGCACACGGTCGTCGAGCAGGATGGCCAATTGGATCCGCGTGGTCATGGACGAGTGACCGTCGTCCTTGTGCTGCACGTCGTCCCTGATCAAGTTGATGCCCACGTCAGCTCCATAGCGCAGTCGGAAGGAGGGTCAGCCCGATGTGCACCCAGAAGGCCACCTCCCAGATCAGGGAGGGCCGGAGGTCCATGCGGTGCATCCTGTCCACCTCCACGGCGCGGAACTCGGCCCAGAGCGTGGCCGTCGAGAACAGGCGGAACGCTCCCGCCACCACAAGGGCAAGGACATCCCGCCACCCGAGACTCCGGAACACGGTGAGGACGACGCCCGGCTCCCGGACCGCCTGGACGACCAGAAGGCCCAGGGCGACCCGGGGCAGCCACCGGGCGCTGAGGGCCCGCCACACCCAGTCCGAAGTCCTCAAGGGGGTCCCGGCAACCAGCAGGCGGCCTTGAAGCCGCACACGGATGCCGAGGCAGGCGACACCCCAGAGGGCGACCAACCCGATCCAGATGGCCCTCACCGCCCCCGCCGCGTCAGGTCGTCGAAGGGGAGCACCGTGACCGAGGGCCAGTGGATGCACTTGTGGCCGTAGCCCGCGAAGGTCGGCACGTAGACGGAAGCGCCGTGGAGGTCCAGGTGGTCCCGGCCAGGGCGGGGCCAGAAGATCGGCAACGAACAGACCCGGCAGGTCGTCAGGTTTCCGCACTGGCATCCGCCCCCCTTACGAGAGGGCCAGCCGCAGTCGGGACAGGCCCGATCCGCCAGCTCAGGGTTCAGATCCACCAACGGCGTCAGCGGCGGCGTGTTCGGCTTCAGCTTCCAAGCCCTCCCGTCCGCCAACGCCAGCCATCCACGGCCCTCAGGGGCGTGGCGGCGGAGCACAGCGATCAGCCCCTCCGAGTCGAGATCATCGGGCAGCTCCCAGCACGTCCACCCCGGGATCTGGTCGAAGCAGTCCAGAAGGACATAGGGGCGCCGCACCGGCAGGGTCTGGGTGGGCCGACGCCAGACCGGCCAGAGAAAGGTGAGGTCCCCGGCCTCGATGATCTTCTGGGCCTCGCCGTAGACGAAGCTGATGGAGCCCCCCGTTCGCAAGCAGTTGAACTTGGGCACCGAGGCAGGCCCCAGGGTCGCCTGCATGAAGGGGATGACGGCCCGGATCGCGGCCTCGGTGTCGATGGTGAACTCGAAGGTCACTTCGGCGGGGCCATGCCCACGTGAGCGGATCAGGCCAGAGTCCATGGCGAGCATGAGGATCTGGCGGCGACCGGGCCCATTGAAATCCCATCGTATGTCTTGGATGGCCTCTATGATCGCTTCCGAGAGCCCGACCACCCGGGCGTTCTCGGGCCGCTGGATCCACATGGCGTGGTCATCCACGAGATGGTAGGCACCCGTTGCGGCGACGATCCAGTAGCCTTCCCTCAAAACACCCCCACTACTAGTAGGGCTTGGTGATCGTGGGGATATACCCCGAACTCGGCAGGCAGGTGATGTATTCAACATGAGCAGTGCCGGACATGCCGATGCAGAAAATCCCAACCTCGACCGATACACTCCCAGGTTTTCGACCTGTGGGTAGGTTGGATCGATACCGACCTGCTACCGTTTAATTAAGAATTAGATGCGGATAACAAGGTGACCTTTAAAGAGTCGAACGAATCTGAACACCACCAGGGGAGATCCCCAGATCCCTTTTTTGCGGAGCAAGCTGGCGAGGCCATAAAGAACAAGGTTCGCCAGCTATTCCAGTTCCTCAAGGAAGCCAATCAGCTTCGGATGCGGCCAGTCCGAAAATTGGTAGATCAGCCAAAGGTCATCCACCTATCGGACCTACCGGACCACCCTTCCGTCCAGCTCCTCAGGCCGGTTCGGGTCTCTGGCGCCCAGGAAGTCCCCGACACCCTGCTTCGGGTGAAGCGGCCACCCCTCACCCGCTGCCCGGCACCGCCAGACTCGTTGTCAGAATGGATCCAGTCTGGCTGGGATGATCCGAACCAAGACACCGTCTTGGTTGAGAGCCTGAACAGGGCCGATGCTCTCGGTGTAGCCGTGACGGAAAGGTTCACGGACCTCCCCTCGCGTGGCGCGGACTTCCAGGCATGGGCGGAGCGCCGCAACGCCTGGGTTGGGCCAGAACTCCTAGCAAGAAAGGCAATGGGGTTCTTCGAGGTGTTCTATGGCCTCCACTCCGCCATGGAGAAGGATGGTGAGGGCTTGGAGTTGATGGTCGCAGACGGTCGTCTGCTCTGGCAGGCAGAGTCCGACGTGGAAGGGGCGGTGACCATTGATCACCCGGTCCTGCTCAAGCGTGTGGAACTTCGCTTCGATCCACAGATCCCGGAGTTCACGGTCCACGAGACCGACCGGGAACCAGAGATTTACGGAAGCCTCCTCCTAGACCTCAAGGGCGTGGCCCATGCGTCCATCCGCAGCCGCAAGAACGAACTTGAGGCCTCTGGCTACCACCCCCTTGGCCAGGAGGACACGGAAGCCTTCCTCAAGGCCTTCATCCAAACGGTCTCTCCGCTCGCGGGCAAGTTCCTGGATCGTCCCCCCATGGATGGGGCGACCAATGAGCCGAGGCTGTATCGGGACATGGCCCTGATCCTCCGCAAGCGGAACCTTGGCGTGGTCAACGCCGTGGACGCCATCATCGGAGACCTGGAGACCCAGACGTTCTTCCCGCCGGCTCTCGCCCAGATCACGGGGACGTTGTCCGAGTGGGAATGCATCACCCTGGGCGAGGACAACTTGCTTGGTGGCGAACCTACCTCTGGAGGCCCCGGGACCACCATCGATGAGGACGAAATCCTCCTCGGCAAGGAGGCCAATGCCGAGCAGGTGCAAATCATCAAAAGGCTGGCCCGTAGCGGCTCGGTGATCGTCCAGGGCCCTCCCGGGACCGGCAAGACCCACACAATCGGGAACTTGATCGGGCACCTACTCTCCCAGGGGAAGTCCATCCTCGTCACCGCCCAGACCGCCAAGGCCCTCCGGGTAGTGCGAGACAAGGTCCCGGCGATGCTACAACCCCTGGTGGTCTCGGTGCTCGGGAGCGATCAGGACGCTCGCCAGCAGCTCGAATCGGCCATTGGGTCGATCTCCGAGCGCCTAACGAGCGACACCGCTGCGACCCTCCTGGATAAGTCCAAGCGGTTCGATGAGCAGCGGCGAGGCCTGCTTTCCAAGTTGCGGCACCTCAATCACAAGCTCCGGGAGGCCCTCGAAAACGAATACCGCGAGATCCCAGTCGGGGGGCGGACCTTCTCCCCTTCGGAGGCAGCCCGCTTCGTCAACGCCAACCGGAGCGGCAACGATTGGATCCCCGCCCCCATCAAGGCGGGTGCGGACATTGGGCTCTCCGAGAAGGAACTGATCAGGCTGTATGCTCTCGGCGCCCACTTCACCGTCGAGGAGGAGCGGGACGCCCGGCTGCCCTTGCCGGAGCTTGGCACGCTGCCGACTGAGCCGCAGTTCCGGAGCATGGTCAATGACTACCAGGGCTTGACCACGAGGAACCTGGCCATTGGCGCCGAGCGGTGGGTCGAGCGCGGAGATGCCACGGGGGAGCCCTGCGATGCCCTTGTGAAACTGGCTGGTGACCTGGCGAGGGAGTTCTCGGACGATCTGCGGCGCCAGACGTGGCGGCCCTACGCCATCGTCGCTGGGCAGCATGGCGGGACCGACCAACTCGTATGGCGGCGCTTGGTGACCAGCATCGAAGATGCCGCCGGAGCCCACTCCAAGAACTCCCTCATGCTGCACCACCGGGCCAAGCTTGCCATTGACATCTCCCATCAACGGCAGATGGAGATCGCCATCGAGGTGAAGAACCACCTGGATGGCGGCGGGAAACTGGGCTTCTTCCAAATGATGGGGAACTCCGAGTGGCGGCAGTTCATCAAGGCAACCGCCGTCACGGCTGGGGAGCCTAACCATCGGGATCACTTCGAGGCCCTCGAACTCCTGGCTCGCCTTGAATACCTCCGGTCCTGCCTGGAGCCCTCCTGGGATGCTGCTATCGGGGAAAGGACAAAGCAGCCCTTCAATGGGCTTGGGCCCACTCCTGAACTCTCCTGCCGGGCCATCATCCCCGAGATCCGTCGGTGCCTTGATTGGCACAAGGCTGTCTGGACGCCCCTTGTAGAGCGCCTGAAGACCGAGGGACTGAAACTGGACGAAGTGCTGGCGACCATCCCATCTGAGGTAAGCCAAGTCTCGGAATATCTGGCCATCGAGCGGCTCGCCACCGAAATCCTTCCACCCATCCTAGAGGCGGAGATCGGCCGTCGCAGGCTGAAAGAGTGCGAATCGGCCTTTGTGCGGCTTGCAGACCTAGCTTCCCAAGTGGATCCGACCTCATCGGAGGCCGGTGTCGTCGGGAAGATCGTAAATGCGGTCAGGGCCCGGGACTTCGAGGCCTATGCCGCCGGAATCGAATACCTACGGCGTCTGCACGCCGTCAGGCCCGTGGCCGAAGAGCGGGATGACTTGCTCCGGCGGCTGGACCTCGTCGCTCCGGCTTGGGCCGAGCAGATCAGTAACCGCGTGCCCCCGCACAACGAGGGGATGGTTCCCGGTGATGTGCCCATGGCCTGGGCCTGGAGGCAGCTGACCCACGTCCTAGATGGCCACAGCCTTATGGACCCACCGGCGTTGCAGCGGGAGATCGAAACGACTCGGGAAACCTTGCGTCAGGTCACCCAATTGCTGATCGACGCGAGGGCCTGGGGCAAGCAGTTGGAGCGCCTACAGCGCGACTACTCGATCCGCCCCGCACTGGTGGGGTGGCTGGACACCACGAAGCGGCTGGCCTCCACGCGCCAAGTGGATCGGCGCCAGGCCTTGCTCTCGGAGGCCAGGAAGCTCATGAAGAAGTGCGCGAGTGCGGTGCCCGTCTGGGTCATGCCGATCTCGATCATGGCCGAGAGCTTCGACCCCGCCACGACTCGGTTCGATGTGGTCATCATCGACGAGGCGAGCCAGGCAGACCTTAACGCCCTGATTCCCCTCTACCTGGGGAAGCAGGTCGTGGTGGTTGGCGACCACGAGCAGGTTACGCCACTCGGGGTCGGGCAGGGGCAGGTGATCCTCGACAACTTGCGGAAGTCGATGTTGCAAGACATCCCGAACTCCCACCTGTTCGACAGCCAGTTCTCGATCTACGATATCGGCCGCCAATCCTTCGGGGATGCCATCCGGCTGGTCGAGCACTTCCGGTGTGTGCCAGAGATCATCGCCTTCAGCAACCAGCTTTCCTACGATGGGAAGATCCGGGCGTTACGGGAGTCCAACTCCACGAACCTAAAGCCAGCTTGCGTCTCCTGTAGGGTGGATGGCGTCCGTGAGGGTGATACCAACAAGGGAGAGGCGCGGCAAATCATCGACACGATCAAGGCCATGCTCAAGCATCCCCTCTATGACCGGAAGACCATCGGGGTGATCTCAATGCTGGGTGAGGCCCAGGCTACCCTCATCCAATCGATGATCCACCGGGAGATTGCGGGCACTGAGATCGAGCGGCGGCGCATCCGGGCTGGTATCTCCGCCGAGTTTCAGGGGGACGAGCGAAACATCGTGTTCCTATCGATGGTGGATAGCCCCGGAGAGGAAGGCCCACTCCGCACCACCGGGGAAGGCGCCTTCGAGCAGACCAAGAAGCGTTACAACGTGGCCGTCAGCCGGGCCCAAGACCAGCTGTGGGTCATGCACTCCTTTGATCCGGACCTTCACCTCAAGGCGAATGACCTCCGGCTCAAGTTGCTCCAGCACGTCCGGGATCCTCTCGCCTCCCTGCGTAGCTACAACCAGGAGGTCGGAAAGACCGAGTCTCCGTTCGAGCGAGAGGTGCTTCGACGCCTGACCTCCGCTGGGTATCGGGTCAAATCGCAGTGGCAGGTTGGCTACTACCGGATCGACATGGTGGTTGAGGGTGGCGGGAAGCGGCTGGCCGTCGAGTGCGATGGCGATCGCTACCATCCCATCGAGAAGCTTGCCGATGACATGGATCGTCAGGCCATCCTGGAGCGACTTGGATGGGAGTTCGTGCGCATCCGAGGGAGCGCCTTCTACCGCGACCCCGAGCTTGCGATGAGGGCCGTGTTTGATCGCCTAGTGGAACTGGACATCAATCCCGAGGCCAGCGACGGTGAGGCCATAACTACAAATATGACTATAATAAATGAGTTAGATAAAATCGTCGAAGAAGTTCGGGCCACTGAACCAGAGGTTTTAGTCGGAGAGCCCGATGAGACATCGGGCGGACGGCGAGGGTGGAAATCGAAAACCCGGGCTTCCACAAAACCTTGAGGTGACCAGGCAATGAAACGTGAAGCCCGTCTTCTCCTGGTCAAAGCCTGCGACTCCCTTCTCCTTTGCATCGAGCACTTCAACCGGCCCCATGACCGGGGTCGCGTGACGACGACGCTGATCCTCCTGGACCACGGCTTCGAGATGTTCCTGAAGGCGGCGATCCTGGAGCGAGGAGGCAAAATCAAAGAGAAAGGGAAGAAGGAGACCTTGAGCTTCGATGCATGTGTTCGGAAGGGCCTAAGCGACGGATCGCTGAAGTTCTTGGTAGAGGACCAGGCCCTTCAGCTACAGGCCATCAACGGGCTCCGGGATGCCGCCCAGCACCACCTTCTGGACATCTCCGAGGGACATCTCTACATCCAGGCACAGGCAGGGGTGACCCTGTTCCGAGATCTGCTAAAGTCCGTCTTCGGCCAGGAGCTGCGGGAGTTCTTGCCAGAGCGGGTGCTGCCCGTATCCACCGCCCCGCCCACCGATCTGGTTTCGCTTTTCGAACACGAGGTAGAAGAGATCCAGCGACTGCTTCGGCCTGGGTCGCGACGGAAGATCGAGGCCGAGGCGAAGATCCGCCCCCTAGCCGTTCTGGACGCCGCCATCCGGGGCGAGAAGGGGCAGCCCGGGTCGGGTGAACTTCGGAAACTGGCGGGCCAGATTGTGAA
This sequence comes from Holophagaceae bacterium, assembly GCA_039812765.1. GTDB lineage: Bacteria > Acidobacteriota > Holophagae > Holophagales > Holophagaceae > JADJVL01. Next base: position 39,638 of record JBDIBF010000012.1, on the reverse strand, counting down.
GGGTGTGCACTGGGAGACCCTATTCCCCGGGGTCGCAGCCGTCGAACTGGCACCGACCGGGACCGGGCCCACCATCGCGCTCCGCTTGACGAAGAAGGAGGGGATTCCCATCCGCCTCGTTAAGGAGGGGACCCCCGAGGCGTCCGTGGTTGGAGTCCGCCGCGTGGATGAGCTTAGCTACTACTGCCTGGGTGCAAAGGAACTCGCTGAGAAAATCGGGGACTCCCAGAACAAGGTGGTCGCTGTGGTGGATCACCTTCGGCTTCGGGAGGACCCAACCTTCTACAAGGAGTTCAGGGTCGGTGCCGTCAGGCTAAAGCGTTACGCCTACGAGGCAGTCGAGCGAATCCGGGAAGAGCTGAGGATTACGCCCATTGAGACGATTTGGAGACAGACGCTGGAGAGCAGAAGGGCCCGTAGGTAGACGGGCTACTCCTCGAAGGCGTCGGCCCGTAGGGTCGGCACCTTCATCGCCCGGTGCTCGGCCCCGACCTCGAACTCGACCATCAGCCGGGCCATCTCGGCCCCGTCGATCAGGACGATGACGCCCTTGGCCCTGGCGGCGATGTCCACGGCGGGCTTCGAGAAGTCCCCGCTGGTCATGAGGACGCCCCGGTCCGCGTGGTGGAGCTGGAGGGCGCCCATGAAGGTCTGGACCTCCGGGCTGCCCACCGAGCCCTGCCACCGCTTCGCCTGGACGTAGACTTTGTTGAGGCCGAGGCGGTCGAGGGGGACGATCCCGTCGATGCCGCCGTCCCCGGAGCCGCCGACGCGCTTCAAGGACTCGCGGTTCAGCCCATAGCCCATGGCGTGGAGCAGGTCGAGGACCAGGGTCTCGAACTTCTGCGGGGACACTTGCCGGAGACGTTCGAGGACATCACGTTCGACACTGCCCCGGATCTGGGTCAGGGCCTTCTGCATCATGTCGTCGGGGGAGTCCGAGTCCGCCGAGGCCATGGAGGGGTCCTGGGTCACCGCCGCCTTCTCTGGGGCGGCCACGGCTGTGCCGTTCGCGGGGAACAGGTCAGCCATCTTGATGCTGGCGTTGGCCCTCCCGATGATCTTCAGTTCGGCAGCGGTGAAGCCGCTGGTGTGCTTGTTCAACTCCTCCAACCCCGCCGGGAGGATCTTCCAGACCCCGTAGCGCGGCGAGGAGGACCACCCCATCCGCTTGAGGCTGTCCTGGGCCCAGCCGATCCGGTTCTTGTAGACCGCTTGGCTCTTGCTGGGGACCATCTGGGCCTTCTCGTCCTCGGTCAGGCCCACGGCCTCAGCCACGAGCGCGTAGACCTTGGCGACTTCGATCCCATCCGGGTGCGCCGCCAGGACGTTCAGGAGCGGGGGGATCATGTCCGTGTAGGTCGGGATGGGCATGGCGGGCCTCACTGGCTTACAGCGTAGCCGAGGGGGTGGATGAGGCGGGAATGGACCCGTCAGGCTGGAAGTGCAGCCCGGGGTCGAAAAAAAGTCGCCTCCAGAACAGGCCCTAAAAACTTCGGAAGGACCTGGGTTGGTGCGAGGCCACCCAGGCGCGTCCCCACGCCGTATAGAGGCTGCCAGGGGCCTTCTCTGAAACCCACAGCACCCAGCATGTATGCAGCCATGGCCAACATCTCCGCTACCTACTGGAGGTGGGCCTGTCCGGATGGTGGAGAGCCGTAGGTGGTGTCCGAATCGATCCGATCACGGAGGTCACCATCCCCATGGCCGCCACCCCATCAGGGCCAAAGGGGCTCCCCGCTTCAGCTTGCAGAGGGGCTAGATAACCTCCAGAACGTCCAGCGTCACCAGGTCGATGGCCGTGAGAGGAGGATTTCCCTGATAAAAGAATCGACCGGCGCGGTCCACTCGAAGGTCCCAGGGAGGGATGGGAGCACCGTTGCGGACCTTGGGTGTGCTGAGCCGAACCTTGCCCTCGTCATCAAGGTCCTCGTCCCGGTAGACACCCAGGATCAAGTCGGCGTATCGCTCATATGCGCTATCCTCCAGGACCGCAGACATCTCCCAGGCCCCACCATTTTTCTTCGCAGTCTCATACCCAGCGCGGTTGGACTGGATCGGCGCCAGAACGAGAAGACGGTGCCCGGAGTCAAAGTGGGCGGCGAGGTCCTTGAGGTGGGCGACCATGTCCTCGGCCTCCGGGCGGGGGTTTTTCCCGGGGAGCCGAAGGCACCTGGGGTAGTCGATGCACACCACGTCGATGGCGTGCTTGGCGTGCTCCTGGTCGATCAGGGCCATCACGGCATCGAGGGTCATGGCCGCCGGGCGGGCGACTCGAATGATTCCCCGGCCTCCCTGACCATCGAACTGGGCCTCGAAGTCAGCCCGGACCCCGGAGAGCCAGGAGCGGGCTTCGGGCGAGAGCTGCCGCTGATACTGGGCGGCCTTCGTGACCTTCAGGCGCCGGGACTCGTCGGGGAAGACCTTGAGGGCGTGGATGATCGCCAGGGCGGCGACCTCCTCGCCGACCTCAAGCTCCAACGGGATCGTCAGGACCGAGGCTCCCGACATCGCGGCGTTGTATGCAATGGTCCGCGCCAAGGTGGATTTGCCTTGACCGGCGTGACCGAGGAGCCCGACGAGCTGACCCTTCCTGAGGGGGATCCTCTCGTCAATGGTGGTGATCCCCGAGGTGATCTTGTCCCGGTCGTCGGGCGCGAGGGCGGCCTCCCAGAGCTGACGGAGGGTCGGGTCCCCCGAGGACGAGACTCGGGTCGGGGGGAGGCCCTGGCGGATGGCGTCGCGGTCGAGGCGGGCGAGGACGTATTGGATCGCGTCGTCGGCGCCCTGTAGGCGGACTTTCTCGCCACCCTTCCCAGGCGGGTCTACGCCAATCGTGGCGATGGTTGCCCCGTTCTGAAAGACTTTAGAGAGATGGTCGTCCCGGTGAGCCTTGACCAACATCGCGAGCAAAGCCGGGAGGTCGCCGGGGGCCTGCCTGACCAGCTCGCCTCCGGCGTCGGCGACCTTGTATTCGTCGAGGAAGAGCCCTTTGCCGCCGACGATGCCCTCACGTTGGGCGGCCTCCAGGAGCGTGAAGGTTGGGGCCTGACGGTAGGTCAGGAAGTAAGCGTTGATCGTCTGAAGGACGTTCTTCTCCTCCTCGCTGACGACCTTCTCCAGGGTGGTGAGGTTGTGGTTCAGCCACTGGCATGCCTGAGAGGAATCATCGATCTCGGTCTGGGTCCCGTTCTCGGGGCGGAGGATCGACTTGACCAGATACCAGGTAGTGATCTCAGACATGGGCCACCTCCTGGAGGATGCCCGTCCGGCCATAACGGGCCCGGAGTTGGAGTTGGCTCACCGGCGAGGACCAGTAGGTCCGGAGCCCTTCGGAGGTCCGACGGGTGAGGATCCCCTTCAGTGCGGCGTCCAGGCGGTCGGGACGTTCGGGGGTGTCGCCGAGGCCGGTGAGGACCAGGACCTTCACGGTCTGCATCCGGTCGAGGGTGGTCAGGGTCGCCTTGTAGGCGTCAGAGGCGAGGTCGGCCATGGCCAACTCGCCGAAGAGGACAGGCCAGGACACCCAGAGGAGCTGGTGGTTCTGGCGGTCGTCGTCCAGGAACCGGGGATGCGCTGCGACCATTGCCAGTAGGGTCTGGCGGAGGAGGGCGGCGATCACCCGGTCGCCCCCGACGGCCAGGAGGCCGAACGAGGCGGGGAGCTTGCCGATCAGGGCCGCCTCGATGGCGTAGTCGGGTAAGGCCGCCGCGTCGTCAAGGTCGGCGAGGTCCAGGCCCTGAAGGGTCTTCGGGACCTTCCAGACCTTGAGCTGGCGGCTGGTGAACTCATCGGGTGTCATTGGGCCTCCTGGATGGCGGGAGCTGGGGTGGTGATCGCGGTCTTGGCCTGGATACGGGCCACTCTCTGCCTGTAGGTCTCACTGGCGGGTTTGGGTGCAGGTAGGGCCTCCCGGGACTTCTCGGAGGTGTGTTGGCGCTGGGCAGCGGCCTCCCGGGCTCTTTTCAAGTGGGTGGGGACACGACGGGGGTCAGAGAAGAGGTAGCGGGGAGTCGTCGCAGGGTCGAACTTCTTCCCTCCGGACTTCGCCGGGAGCCGCCCGGCGAGGAGCGGGGTGTTCTCCGGGTTGGTCATGAGCCTGAAGAGTTCCTTCGCCGCCTCAATCCAACCGGGGCTGGATAGGCACCGGTGGACTCCCGGGATGGCCTCAAGGACTTCCTGGGAGATGGCGGGCCAGGGTGCTCCTTGGATGGTGATAGCTGAATAGGCGGTGTAGAGCTGGGTGAGTTCTGAGGTGTTCCTGTCGGGCGTAGCCCGGGTCCTTTGCTTTTCCATTCCCGAAGGGGAAATGGGCTCCATGTCTTTCATGTCTTTTATGTCTTTCAAAGAAGGACAAGAAGGCATAGAAGGCATAGCGTTGCTGACAACCTGCTGACCATTTGCGAGCAATTTGCTAGCAACTTGCTGAAAGGGGTAGCGACCCGGCAGAAGGTCAGAAACCCCAACTCCGATGTCCCCGTCCCGCCGATACTTCTCGGCCTTCACCCGCACGCAGAACTCCGGATCCCCATCAGGCCTCGGGTAGACGAGCCGCTCCAGCGGGTGGGGGTCCTGGTGGTCGTGCCATTTCATGACGTAGCCGAAGCGACGACCGTCAGCGTCGAACGACTTGACGAACCCGTCCTGCTCCAGACGACCTAGAGCTTCCTGGGCGTCGAAGTCATCCCGGGGAAGGAGCTTCATCGCCAGGGCCTCAGGATCCCACTCGAAGCACCCATCGAAATCTGCAAGGGTCCAAATCCCCTGGAAAAAGAGGCGGGTGAGAGGTGGGCACTTCGCAAGCAGATGGTTCGTGAAGAACCCGGGAGCCAGAGTCCGTTCTCTGGGCATCTATACCTCCCAGCTCTCTGCCGCGTTACTGAGAACTGCATGAACTTCTGACCTCATCGAATCCTTCCGTGATGTGTGAGCAGGCCGAAGGCCAGCCCCGGGGTGTCCCTGTGAAGACCTAGAGAACAATCAGTAGCTACTGATTAATTCGCCATTTAATGACCTTGAAAGTATCGAACGTGATCAAAGACATCTTGGATGGTCAGGCCACTCATCTCACAGAGCCTGAGCTTGAACCGATCCTCAGGAGAGCCGCCCCTCAACCACCGATAGACAGTGGCTGGGGTGATACCCAACTCAACAGCCAGCGTCCTAATTCCCCGTTCCAGGATCCAGGATTCCAACTTGGTTTCGGGATGAATTTTCATGGGGGATCCCACTCCTTGAATTTTGATGATAAGTCATCAAATTTGATGTTCAAGGCCCCTAAAATCCACACATAGGCACAATCGCAACTACCTACTTGCGCTTGACCTCGAAAAATAAATTTTCGTGGCTCCAATTTTCGAATTGATGGATAGGCCGCAGGCCAACTTGGTCTATGGTTTCTTGAGCACACCCTGGACCTTAGCTGATGCCCTCGGCCAGTAGGCGATTCGCCAAGACCTGGAGGTTGCCGGGGTTCCAGGCCGAGCCACGAGGCTGGTGCCCTTCGGCGGTGAGGATCGCAGCGATACGGCGCCCACCGAGCCCCTGTCGTCGAAGCTCCAGGATCCGGAGAAGGGTCGGGTGCTCGCCTGGGTGGAGTTCTAGGTGCACTCCGTCCGCCATGAGCTGGGAGCCAATGGGAATGGAGCCCACGCGCTCGTTCCGGGCCTTCTTGACGGCCAGGGCTCTGATGGTGTTCTTCCTCAAGGACTCCAAGTAGGCTTGCGCCTGCATCCTGCCGAACATCTTCGCGATCCACTCCGCCTCGGGGTTGGAGGCGTCTACGACGATGGCTCCGTTCTCCTTGACCTCCGTTGCCACCCACCCGGCATGGTCAGCGTTTCGGCTTAAGCGGTCATCAGCCGCAACGACCAGCACTCCAGCTCTGAGTGTTTCCAGGGCCTCCAGTGCAGCCACGAGCCCTGGCCTCCGCTTAGGGGGAGTGGATCCCGACCGCGCCGGGTCCTCGAACCAGCCCACGATCTCCACCCCCGCCTGAGCTGCCCAGCTTGAGATGACCATCTTCTGGGCATCCGTGGAGAGATCCTGCTTGGCAGTGGACATCCGGCAATAGGCCACCGCCACCTTCAGGTTCGGTCTTTTCTGCCTAGGTCTCAGGGGGATCTCCAGGGTGGTCGCGTATTGGAACCGTTCGGTGCCAATACGGTCGATCACTCCTAAGTAGGGTGATAGGGGTGGCTGGGAGCACCCTCTGAACTCAGCAGGCTCCCCTGTCCATCGCCGAGCATGGCCATGTGAACCCGCCTCGGTAGGCCATTCCGGATCCACCGGATGATGGCTTTCTGGGTGCGGGCGACGGTGGCGACCAAAATTCTTATTGGGCCCCCCTAAGTCCTCCCTGCTGCTCGGTATCATCCCCCTGAAGACGGCCCATTCGACCTAAATCGGCGGCTGATCTTCACGACATCCCTCGGTATTGGAGCGTCAAGCGGCCTTCGATACCACCCTCCCCACGGCACCGCTGGTCGTGGGTAGGGGGCGCCCTACACCGGGTCCCCTTCGTTCAAGGGATCCCAACCCTTCAACCCGCACCCAACCTGCCCGGACACTCCCATGAAACGAAATACACATCGGAAGAATCCCAAGATGAACATCCCTGGCACGTGGCGTCATCGCCCTGATACGAAGCAACCGACCGATCTTCCTTCCAACTACGAACTCACACCCGCCCAAGTAGCCGGTGCTCTGAAGGCATTCACCGAGGGCACCAGCAAAGCCGAGGAAGCACTCCGGCGTGGACTGGAGCTACTCCCACAGCTTGCTGGGCAATCCCGGGTCAGGCTCAGCAAGAACCTCACGAAGATGGAAGCATTCATCACCGAGGAACGGTCAAGTGTGATCTCGGAGACGATGAACCTTCACGAGGATGCTCTGGCTCACCTGATGCACCACTACTGTGCAGTGGATCCCTGGTTCTTGGAGCAGATCATCAAGATGGTCCCCCACGAGGCCCCACCAGTTCCTCAGTTACTGACCCCCGAGAAGCTAGAACACTACGAGGCCATCAAGGACATCACGGGAAGGTTTCTGATGGCGAGGGCCTGAGTATCGCTCCCACCACAGAGGACCGTGTTACGGCGATGGGCCCTGGGAGCGGTCACTCCAGACTGAACTCCTTTGGCCCCGCCGCCTGGGCCTCCACCCACTCCGACGGCGCGGGCCTCAGCAGGGCCTGGAGGTTGGCCAAGCGCGTCGCCGGGTCCAGCCTCGCGGCCAAGCGAAGCCCCGAGTAAATGTTCTCGGGACTTCGCTTGATGTAACAGCAGCTATTTTATGTCCTAGTGGTCACTATTCGGCTTGCCCACCCAGGCGTAGAAGCTGGGCAGGGCCAGCAGGGTGAACAGGGTGCTGGTGATGAGGCCGCCCACCATGACGATGGCCAAGGGGCGCTCCAGCTCGCTGCCGCCGATGCCGAGCAGCATGGGCATGAGGCCGAGGATGGCACTCCCGGCAGTCATGAGCTTGGGGCGCACGCGACCCAGGCTGGCTTCCTTGATGGCCTCATGGAAGGGCATCCCGGCAGCTATGAGGTGCTTGGCCTGGGAGATGAGGACCAAGCTGTTCTGGACGGCCACGCCGAAGAGCCCGATTACCCCGACGATGGAACTGATGTTCCAGGTCTCCCCCGCCAACCAGAGCGCGATGAGCCCCCCGGCGAAGGCGTTGGGCAGGGTGAGCACAACCACGAGGACTTCCCGCCAACGACCGAGGGCCAGGTAGAGCAGGCCAACCACGAGGGCCAAAGCGGCCCCGATGGCGACCATGAGGCGCTTCTGGGTCTCCCGGGCATCCTCGATTTTGCCGCCCAGTTTCACGACGGTGCCCTTGGGCAACGTGATGCCCTTCAGGGCCTTTTCCAGGCGATCCGCCGTGCCACCGAGGTCACCCTTGGTGCGCACGTTCAAGGCCAGGCGCCGCTGGGCCGCCTCCCGGCGGATGAGGCTGGGCGTGCTGGCCTCGTCGAAGCGGGCCACCTGACCCAGCTCTACCACGCGGCCATCGTCCAGCACCAGGGGCAGGCGCTTGAGGGTCTCGGGGCTGGTGCGACCATCGTCTGGGAAGCGGACGATCCGTTCGATGCGCTGGGGCCCGTCGAAGCGGGGCGCGGTGTCGATGCCTTGCAGGGCGGTCTTCAAGGTTTTCACGATCAGCATCCGTGGCACGTCCAGACGACGCAGGGCGTCCTCATCGGGCACCACGGTCCACTTCGGCAAGGATCCGGCGCCCTCGGGGGTGACGGATGCCACGCCCGGCACCTTGGCCAGGACTTCCTGGATGCCGGGTAGCTGGGTCTGGAGGGCTCCCAGGTCCGGGTGGAAGAGCTTGATCTGGATGTCCGCCGGAGTGCCGCCGATGCCTTCAGCGATACGCATCTGCATGGGTGTGGTCAGCTCGACTGGGTAGGGCAACTCCTCCGAGATTTCTGCCACTTCTTTCTGCACATCAGCGGTTCGCTTGGACCCGTCCAGCACCACCAGCACGTCAGAGATCGTGTGGGGCATGGGGTCTTCGGTAAGTTCGGATCGTCCAGTTCGGCGGTAGACCGAGGAGACACCGGGGAGCTTGACCAGCTTCTGTTCGAGCTGAAAGTTGGCCTCGTCCACGGCGGCCAGGCTCGTCTCCGCTGGCAGGATGCTGTTCAAGAGCAGGGCCCCTTCATCCAGGGTGGGCAGGAAGTTGCTCCCCAGGTTGATCGCCAGCCACAGGCTCGGGATCGTCAACCCAAGGAACGCCATCTGCACCAGCACCCCGTGCTTCATGGCCCACTCCAGGCCGGGTTTGTAGATGGCCTTGATGGCCTTCACGGGCCTGGGCTCCTCCAGCATGGAACCAGGGGGCAGGAACCGCTCGACGAGCGCCGGGACGAGCGTGAAGCTCAGGATCAGGCTGAGGGTCATCGCGGTGGCGATGGCCACCGCCAGGGGGGCATAGAGCCTACCCGCAAGTCCCCCGATGGCCAACAAGGGGATGAAGACGGCCAGGATGACCAGCACCGCCGTGAGGATGGGCACGCCCACTTCGGCTGCGGCGCGGGTGAGGGCGACCCGGCGGGGTTCGATGTGATCCCGGTGTTCATGCAGCCGATGGGCGAGGTTCTCGACCATGATCACGGCGGCGTCCACCAACAGGCCCACGGCGATGGCGAGGCCACCCAGGGTCATGGCGTTGAGACCCATGCCCGCCGCGTTCAGGGGGATCGCCGCCCCAAGGGTTGCCAAGGGGAGCACGGCGATGACGATCAGCGCGGCCCGGATGTTCCCCAGTAGGAGCACGAGCACCAGGGCGACGAAGAGACCGCCGAGTAGGAGCGCCAGGGTTACGCCGTTTAGGGCATGGGTGACGAGCCCTCCCTGGTCATACATGAGGGTCAGTTCCATGCCTTCTGGCAGGCTCTGGCGCAGTTCATCCAGGGCCTTCCGTGTCTCACGAGAGACCGTCAGGGTCTCCGCCGTGGGCTGGCGCACGACCCGCAGGCTCACGTCCTCGTGGCCCTGGTGACGGGCGAGTCCGCGCCGGAAGCCAGCACCTTCACGGACTTCAGCGACATCTCCCAGGAGGATCGTCCCCCGGGGTGTCTTCAGGCGGAGCTTCTTCACAGCCTCGGGCTGGGCCGCGAGGCTGCCCACGGTGATGAACCAGCCCTTGTCCTGGATCTCCATCACCCCGGCCGCGCTGTCCTGGTTGGTGCCGTCCATGGCTTCGAGGATCTGGGTGAGACTCACGCCTTGTAGGCGCATCCGCTCGGGTTGGACGATGACCTGGAGCTGGCGTTCCTCGCCTCCCAGGCGTTCCACGCGGGCGACGCCGGGGACGGCCTGGAGCCGTGGGATGATCACCTTTTCCGTGTGGTCCCGCAGCTTCATGGGGTCCGTGGCGGGACCTTCCAGCACGATCTCCATGATTTCCTGGAGGCGCCCGGCGGCGCTGGAGACGAGCGGGGCCCGGGTCCCCTCAGGGAAGTTGCCGATGATGCCCGCGAGGCGCTCGGCCACGAGCTGACGGGCCCGCCAGGGATCCGTGTCGCCCTCGAAGGACACCACGACCTGGACCACTTCGGCCTGCACGGTGCTCACCACCCTCTTGACGCCGGGGAGGCCGCCAATGGCCTGCTCCACGGGCTGGGCCACGGTCAGCTCCAGCTCCGTGGCGGCCCGCCCGGGGCTCTGGATCAGCAGGTTGAGGCTGGGGAGGGTGAGGTCCGGGAAGAGATCCCGCTTCAGGGTCGCGAAGCTAGCCAAGCCCGCGACTCCCCAAACCATGGCCAGGGCAAATACCCATCCCTTGCGGGGGAGCATCCAGTCGAACCAGCGGCGGATCAGGGTCCGGTGCTGGGGCGTGTAGACCTTGTAGGGATCGTTAGGCATCGCCGGATCGAGGGGGATGTCCGGTTCCTGGTTGGCATTGGGCTCAGTGGTCATGGTCTTCCCCTCCGCTCTTGCGCTTGATCTGGAGGGACTTCAGCAGGTAGGCGCCCTCGCCCACCACGGTCTCGCCGGGCTTCACCCCGTCGAGCACCATCACATCGGTGCCCAGCTCGGGACCCCGGTGGACGGGGCGGAACTCGGCTTCCTCGCCGTTCTTCACGAAGACCCCCCAGGTGCCTTCCACCTGTTGTAGGGCGCTCTGGGGGAGGACGACGGTATTCGCCAGGGGCACGTGGACCTCCAGCGGCGTGCCGGGGATCGGCAGCGGACCCCCCAGTAGCCGCAGGCGATAGCTGAGGCGCCGGGTGTCCGAGGTAAGGGTCATGGGGGTGCCCTCCAGCTGCGCCTTCCAACGCTGGCCGTCGCCCTTGCGGACCTCGGTCACAGCGCCGGTCTGCCAGTTCTGCGGCGCGGGGAGAGGCAACTCCAGGCGGGCGATGGCGGCGGAGGCGGCCTGGAAGCCGCCCAGCTCCTGCCCGGCCTCGACCCCCTGGCCGGGCTGGATCTTGTAGGCGGTGACGGTGCCAGCCTTCGGCGCCTTCACGGTAAGGACAGCGCCAGTGGTCTCGGGGTTCTGCCCTCGGGCCTCCAGAGCAAGGCGGGCCGCTTCTTCGTCGGCGCGAGCCGTGGTGGCTTCTGTCCTGGCAACCTCCAGTTCGCGACGGGAGCCCGCCTGGGCGTCGAACAGTCGCTGTTCGCGGGCAAGTTCGCCCTCGGCGCGATCACGCTTCGCCCGGGCGGACAGCCAGTCGGCCTTGAGGCGGGCCAACTCGGGGCTCTGGACCGTGAACAACCCGGTTCCGGCGGCGACGTGCTGGCCGGGCGGGACCTGGATCGCCGAGATGATGCCCTTCACCGGGCTGCTGAGGATGGCCTGGGCGGACTCGTCCCCGATGGCCTCGGCGGGATACCACGCGCCCTCGGCCTTGGGCCCGGGGACCACCAGGAAGCGGAGGCCCCGGATGTCCTTCAGCGGGAGGTGCATATGCTCGTCGCCCTGGGTGGCCTCATCCTTGTGGGCCTCCTTGGTTTCAGCGGGCGCGGCGGCCTTGCGGTCGCAGGCAACGGTGGCCACCAGTGCGAGGGTTAGCACGGAGAGACGTAGGACATGGTTCATGGGTTCACCCCGTTGGTGAGGGCCTGAACTTCGGCGGACAGAAGGTGGGCGGCGTGGAGGCGGCGGAAGGAAGCGGCCTTCGCCTCCAGGAGCTGGCGGCGGATGGGCAGGGCCTCGGAAGGCCGTTCCTTGCCCTCGCTGAGGCGCAAGCTGATGGCCTTGAGGGACTGCTCGAAGCCCGTGAAGGGCAAGGGCGGCGTGGCGGTCTGAAGCCTTGCCAGCGCGGATTGGAAACGGGCATCCAACTCCAGCAGGGCCGTCTCCAGCTCCCGCTTGGTGGCCTGGAAGGTGGCCTCGGTCTCTCGCCTGACGGCCTGACCTTCACCGGGGCGGGGGAAGCGATACGCGAAGCCCACCTTGCCGATGCGGTCTTCCCCTTCCTTGCCGTAGCTGCCCCGGAGGCTCCACCGACTGGTGGCGATGGCCTCCTGGTGCCGAAGGGCCTGCTCTTCCAGGTCCAGGCGATCCTGGATGGCCCGGCGTAGGGCGCTGGCCTCGAACCTGGCCTGGAGGCCATCGACGAGCAGCAGGGAAGCGTCCCCCGGGGCCGCCAACACGGTGGGCGCTGGGGGCACATCAGCCAGAGATCGCAGCACGGCCCAGGCGTTCAGCCGCTGGCGGCCGGCCTCGTCCAGATCGGCCTGGGCGCGGAGTTGTTCGCCTTCGACCAGGGTCACCTGGAACGCGGGGTCCGCACCGGCATCCAGGCGCACCTGGGCGGCCTTGAACCAGGCTTGCACCGTCACGAGATCCGCCTCGCGGAGGTGCAGGACCTCCTCGGCCAGCCAGGCGTCCAAGTAGGCTTGGCGAAGGCGGAACCGGGCCTCGACCTTGGCGGCGCCACGAAGGGCGGGGTCTGCTTGTCCGAGGGATGCCTCCAGGCGGTTCCGGGTGGCCTGCGACAAGAACAACGGCAAGTCCAGATCCACGGTCTGGTCCGTGGTGGTCGGGGCGATGGGGTTCGTGCGGGGCCCGGCGGAGATGCCGAGGGCAGGTCCCTCGCGCAGAAATCCGCGTGTGCTGGCCAAGGCCCGGTGCCGCTCCGCGAGCAGGGCCTCGGTTCGGAACTGCTCGGGGCTGGTTCGCGCCCGCTGGACAATGTCGTCGTAGGAGAGTGGCGGCGCCTGCGCGAAGAGCAGGCAGGGCATCACCCCAAGAAGGAGAGATCGCATGGGAGCCTCAGTCGGTTCGAGTGGATGGCACGGCAGGGCGAGGCCCAGCCGTGGGTTCAGAGCTGGGATCGCTCAGCCCCGGGGGGGATCCTTCTCGGGCTCGATGACCAAGCTGACGAGGTTCTCGGCCCGCTCGGCCTCGTAGCAAGGGCGAGGCAACGGGTCCGGGGCTGGGGGAACAGGTGACTCCGGGACAGGGACCGTGGCACAGCCATCTGCACAGAGGATGTGGCAGATGGGGGCACAGTCGTCGTTCACGCCCTCGGCACACTGATCCAAACTCGTCGCGCCCAGGTAGAAGGAAGCCAGGCAGAGGAGGAGGATCGCGGCCCAGCGCCTCATGACGCGGTCACGTGGGCGTGGGTGTAGGTCTCCTCATTGAGGCAGAGCCCGTGATACATGAGCTTGGTTACGCAGGGGTCCACGATGCTGTAGTGGATGTGGGTCCCATGGCGGCGAGTGCTGAGGATGCCCAGGTCCACCAGGCGGCGGAGCTGGTTGGAGACTGCCTGGGGCTTCATGCCCACGGCCTCGGCCAGATCGCTCATGCAGGGGTCGCCCAGGAGCACCAGGGCGTGCAAAAGCCGGAGTCGCGTGTCGGAGGCGAGCACGTCGAAGATCCGCGCCAGTTCAGAGGACTCCGCCGAGCCCAACAGGGGCCGCTCCGTGAGGGGCGCCTTGGGGGGGCAGGCAGGGATCTTCAGGGTGGGCTTGGCCATCGGGGGTATGATACACGAAGTTGTGTAATAGTGGATTTCTATCCTACGACCCATAGCAGGGACCCATGACCTTCCGCCGCCCAGCAGCAGACGCTTCCTCCGACACCTGGATGGCCTACGCCCGGATGCTCGCCGTCGTGACCGTCGTCTACAACGTGATCGAGGGCCTGGTCTCCATGGGGTTCGGCGCGTCGGATGAGTCCGTGGCCTTGTTCGGCTTCGGGGCGGACAGCTTCATCGAGGTGGGGTCGGCCCTTCTGGTGCTCTGGCGCTTAAAGGCAGCAGAGGGATGCGCCGCCACCAGACTCCGCCGGGAGCGGAAGGCCACCCGGGGCATCGGCATCCTGTTCCTGCTCCTGGCCGTGGGCATCGCCGTGGGTTCCATCGCCCAGTTGTTCACGCATCGGCACCCGGACACGACCCTGCCCGGGGTCATCATCTCCCTGGTCAGCCTCAGCGGGATGGCCTGGCTCTGGCGCTCCAAGCAGGTCGCCGCAGCCGCCCTGGACAGCCACACACTGAAGGGGGACGCGGCGTGCAGCCTAGCCTGCATCCAGCTCTCCGCCGTCCTCTTCGCGGGCAGCATCCTGTTCGTATTCTGGCCCGCCCTCTGGTGGGTGGACTCCCTGGCCGCCCTGGTTCTGTGCGGCTTCATCGCCAAGGAAGGCGTCCAGGGCATCCAGGCGGCTTCACGACCTGATTTCGACGGGGGCTGTGGCTGCCACTGAACTAAGAGCGTTGGGCTCTCCGCCCCAAGGGGCAGGGGTTCACCGCGGGTGAGGTGGTCCCGGCCCGTGGTGTCGCGGATCTTCAGGACGGCGTCGTGATCCTCCGCTGGCTCTAGACTGAGGACTTGTCCCAGTAGGAGGCCCAGATCGTGCTGCATGAACTCACCCGGCGAAACGTCATCGATGTCCTTAATCTCAAAAAAATCAACTGGAGCGGTCGTTTGGAGGAAGGTGACTTCCTGGGGCGCCTCTACAACTTGAAGGACATGCCCTCCTTCGACGGACGTTACGAAGATGCCCGGGGGGACATTTACCAGCATCGCGTCAACAACTACGACTGGGAGGACGACTGGGTGTTCACGGACAGCCGGTTCAACCTCCTCCGTGGCCCCGAGGAGGAGTTCTTGGCCTTCTTATCGATGATGCTTCACCCGTTAGTTCGGTCAGACCAAGAAGAAGGTGCTGCCATCCTCGCCCTGATTAACCCAATCCTCCGTCGCGAAGGGTGGGAGATCGCAGTTACAGACACCCTCGCAGGTCTTCCCGTTTACGGCCCGCGCAAAGCTGGTAGCCCGACCCTTCCAGCACTCACGGCAGCCAAGGGCATGGCAGAACGTGCTGATGCAGCCTACGTCCACCGGCAGATCCAGCGGATCGAGGGTTCGGTCGAGAAGGACCCAGAGCAGGCTATCGGCACCGCCAAAGAGGTGGTGGAAACCGTGGCGAAAACCATCCTCTTGGACCACGGGGAGGTGGTCCCAGAGGATGCGGACTTCCCCAAGCTCGTTAGGGCCGCCCTGAAACAACTTCGTCTCGTTCCCGACGACATCCCCGAGAAGGTGCACGCGGCGGACATCATTAAAAAACTACTCATGAACCTCGCCACGATCTCCAACGGCTTGGCCGAGCTGCGGAATGGCTACGGAACCGGGCATGGCAAGTCTGCCAAGACACGAGGGCTGAGTGCCCGTCACGCCAGATTGGCTGTAGGGGCGGCGACTACCTTGGCGGTCTTCATGCAGGAGACATCGGAGGAGATGCTAGCGAAGTAGACGGATCTCGATGCCTACCTCCGCAAGATCGGAGCTTCAGGCCCCAAGGAGTCGTTGAAGCCTAAGACCTACTTCTTAGGCCGCTGAAATAGCTTGGCCTTGCCGGTCGGTGTGGCGGCCTTGGTGTCCTTCTTGGGCATCCGGGCCGCCTTTATCCCGACGGAGGGCTCGCCGACCTGCGGTGCTTCTTGGCTCCTCACAACGGTGGCGCCTTGCCGCTTGGACCCTGGCTTGATGGTCCCCTCCATGAGCCCAGTGATTCGATCACCCACCTCATCCAGGATTTTGAGAAGGGGCTCGGCTTCAGTGCGGGTGTAGATGTCCGTCACGGTTTTCTCGGCGTGGCCAAGGATTTCACCGGCGTAGGCTTTGTAGCCGAGGGTGGAGACCATAGAAGCAAGGGTTCTGCGTAGGTCGTGGATGTTTACGTCTGACCATGTCTGCCCCTTCCTGATCCGCTCCCATGGGTCACCGAGGTCATCTCGGTGGGCCTTCTTGTCGTCGCGCATCGGGAACAGCCAGGGCGTGCCCTTGGTCTCCTTGTCGGCCTCCCGAATCTCCTTTAGGCGCTTCAGGAGGGCCACGGCGTGCTTGGAGAGAAAGACGGTCAGGGCCTTCTCAGTTTTCTTGCCCGTCTTATGTTGGTCTGCCGGGATGACCATCTCCTGGTGTTCGAGGTCCACCCACTTCCATTTCGCGTGTGCCAAGTTCCGATGCCGCATCCCGGCGAGGAGAAATAACTTGTAGGCGATCACGCAGTCCTCGGTCTCTTTGCAGGCTCGCAGACGTTCGCCAACGAGGACCAGTTCGGCCTCCTTGAGATAGCGGTTCTTCTTCTTGATCTTGGGGCGCACCTGCCCCCGCCAGATGTTCCGTTTGTCGGGGAGAATCCCCAAGGTCATCCCGTATTCCCAGCACTGGTGCATCTTGATGGCTACGATGGTGGAAGTCCTGGGCGCGTCCTCTCGGCAGGCCGCCAGCAGGCAGGCGGCATCCTCGCCGGTTATGTCTTCCGCCGGGCGCTGCCCGAACACGCGACCATCTGCATCAACCCACTTGCGGACCTTGGTCTTGAGTATCCGGAGGTATTCCTTCCGCGTAGTTTCCTTCAACTCACCCATGGTCACCTCGAACAGGTCAAGGAGCTGGTCCACGGTTTTTGGAGCTGGGGCAGGGGCGGGTTCGGACGCTGCGACCGCCACAACCTTGATCATCCGGCGAGGGTCTTGCCCGGTCCTGATGCCCTCGCGTAATCGGCTAGTCTCTTCAGTGGCTCGCTTGATCGACCAGTCGGGATACTTCCCGAGGGTGATCCAGATGTAGCCCTGGAACTTCTTCTCATACCGAAAAATCCAGCTCTTGGTGGGCACCCCGGACTTCGAGTTCTTGGCTGCGACCTGGATGTAGAGGTTCGGGGTGTCCGTGATCCTGATTCGCTGGAGTTTGCCGTTCGCCTTCAGGCCCTCCACTTCCTGAATCGTGATCCCGAGCTTTGCCATCCCTTGATTAGCTGTAGAAATGGTCTGAGGGTCAAGATTTTTTCTACAGTTTTTCTACAGGTTGATCGCCATCTAGGTAGTAATGATCGTGGGAGACAAAAAATTAAATCCTTTAAATACCATAGATGTGCCAGTAGGTAGTGGCGTGTGAAAAATAAATAAAAGGACTACGAATCTGAGGGTCGGGCGTTCGAATCGCTCCGGAACCACCACCCCCGATGAATGCCCCGCTCCCCCCGGGGCATTTTTCTTGGCGGCTCCGACGGTGGGCGATCCGACCGCCCTCGGGCGTTCCTCCCGCCGATCACGGCGCTCGCGCGCCGCTCCTGCTCCCGTGCGCCTGCGGCGCCGCGATCGCAGCGGCGGGAACCCACGCGCCGGAACCCGACTCCCCGCCGGGGGACAACGCGGAGGACGGACGGTCCTCCGCGACATCGGGACCCCGCGGGGATGTTGAAGCGGAGGTGTTGGACGAACCGGGCCCCGACCGCACCCCCCTACCGCAGGTCCACCACCTCGATCGCCTCCATCGGCGTGTGCGGATCCAGGGGCGCGTTGACCCACTTCGCGCTGCCCTTGGGGCCCTGCAGACGGAGGTAGGCGCGGCCGACCTCGCGGTTCTCGCGGTCGAGGACGCGCAGTTCCAGGTTGCCCGCGAAGCGCTCGTTGCAGATGGCATAGAAGGTGACGCCCTTGATGCCGGGCTTCAGCCGGCCGTCCCTGATGCGGTCGGCGCGGGTGACCTGGACGCCCTTGGCGGCGAGCGCCGGGTCGAGGCGCACGGTGTAGGTGTCCCGGGCCAGGGCCTTGTCCATGCCCTCGCTCAGCCGCGCGCCGAGCTGCTGGGCCTTCTCTGCGGCCCGGTCCTCCATCCGCTGGGCCCGGTCCGAAGGCCCGCAACCGAGGAGGAGGGCGGCGAGGGGGAGGGCGCTGCGATGCATCCGGGAAGGATACTCTAGGCCTGAATCCGCTCCGGAGCCCCTCCATGGCCGTCGAGATCCACTTCATCACCGCCCTGGTCCGCAAGGACGCCGTGGCGCGGCTCCACCGGGAGGACGCGGCCCTGGTCCTGAAGGCCCTGCGCTGGGAGCCGGACTTCTTCCGGGAAGACGCCCACCTGGCGGCGACGGAATTCGCGTCTGCGGAGGAGGCCTCCGCCTTCGTGGAGGACCTGGACGAGGCCGGCATCCAGTGGGTGGATGAAGGGCCCGACGGCAATCGCGTGGCCCTGGATGCGGTCCTGGTGGACCAGAGCGCGGGACCCACGGTGCCCTGCCCCTGGCTGGTCCTGGAAGAGGTGGCGGGCCTGCCCGCCGCCCACCTGCGGGGGCGCGACGTAGGCGAGCTGGCCCAGGTCCCCTACCTGCAGGCCGAGCCGGAGTTGCGCCGGGGCTAGTCAGGACCCCCGCTTCTCCTCCAGCTCCAGCCATTCCAGCTCCAGAGCCTCCAGTTCCGCCTGGGCTCCGTCCCGGTCCTTCAGGGCCTGGTGCCCCGGAGCCTGGGCGTTGAGGAAGGCCGCCGGGTCCGTCAGCACGGCGTGGAGGGCCTCGAGACGCGCGTGGAGGGCCTCCAGGGCTTCTTCAACCTCCGCGAGGCGGCGCAGCTCCTTCTGGCTGAGCCCGGATTTCTTCGCCTTGGGAGCCCCGGCCCGGGGCACGGCCTTCGGGGCCGCCGCCCGGGCCGGGGCGGCCTCCGCCGCCCGCTGCTCCCGCAGCGCACTCACCGTGGAGGGCGGGCCTTCGTAAAGTTCCCACCGCGGAGCCCCGGCGGAGTTCCAGGCCAGGGTGTGGGTGGCCACCTGGTCCAGGAAGAATCGGTCGTGGCTCACCAGCAGCAGGGTGCCGGGATAGTCGCGGAGGGCGTCCTCGAGGTTCTGCAGGGTGGGGATGTCCAGGTCGTTGGTGGGCTCGTCCAGCACCAGCAGGTCCACGGGGTGGAGCATGGTCCGCGCGATCAGGAGGCGATTGCGCTCGCCGCCGGAAAGGGTGGACGCGGCGCGCTTCTGCTGGTCCACGGGGAAGCCGAAGCGGGTGAGGTAGACGTGGGCGAGCACGGTGGTCCCGCCGACGCTGACGACGGAGGCCCGGTCGGCGAGGTTGTCCAGGATGCTCGCGGCGCCGTCCAGCTCGCCGCGGCCCTGGCTGATCACCGCCGAGGCCAGCCTCGGGTGGCGCGCCAGGGTTCCCGCCTGGGGCTCCAGCTCCCCGAGCAGGACCTTCAGCAGCGTGGACTTCCCGCACCCGTTGGGCCCCAGGAGCGCCACGCGCATGCCGCGCTGCAGCACGAGGTCCAGCCCGTCCAGCAGCTCGGCTCCGCCGTCGTAGCGGAAGCGCAGGCCTTCGCCCGTCAGCAGGGCATCGGCGCGGTTGGCGCCGCCGGCGAAGGCCAGCCGCTCCCGGGTCTCGGTGCGCGTGCGCTCGGCCACGTCGTCCTTGAGGTCCAGGACCTCCTGGATGCGCAGCTTCGACTTCCGCGTGCGGGCCTTGGCGCCCCGGCGCAGCCAGGCCAGCTCCGTGCGCAGACGGTTCTGCATGTGGTCCGTGAGCCGCGCCTCGCGGAACTCCTGGTCGGCCTTCAGCAGCAGGTAGTCGCTGTAGCCGCCCTCGAAGCTCGCGAGCTTCCCGTCCTCCAGCTCCAGCATCCGGTCCACCACCGCGTCCAGCAGGTGGCGGTCGTGGGTGATGAGCAGCAGGGCGCCCCCGAAGGCCGCCAGCCAGGCCTCCAGCTTCTCCACCTGCTCGGGGTCC
Source organism: Holophagaceae bacterium (assembly GCA_039812765.1). Lineage (GTDB taxonomy): Bacteria > Acidobacteriota > Holophagae > Holophagales > Holophagaceae > JADJVL01. Next base: position 20,159 of record JBDIBF010000012.1, on the reverse strand, counting down.
AGGTGGTTGGTGGGCTCGTCCAGGATCAGCACGTCGGGGTCGCGGAGCCAGGCCTGGGCCAGGGCCACGCGCTTGCGCCACCCGCCGGAAAGCGAGGCCACCGGCGCCTCCAGGTCCGCCAGGCCCCAGGTGGTGCACGCCTGCTTGAGTCGGGGCTCCAGGTCCCAGCCCATGGTGTGGAGGTGGTGCTCCACCCGCTCCAGCTCCTCGTGGAGGCGGTCGGCCACGGCCCCCTTGGCCAGGGTCCCGTCGGCGTGGTGGAGGGCCTCGTGGATCTCGGCGTGGCGGGCGATGAGGGCGCGGTGCTCGGCGAGGGCCTGCTCCAGGGCCTGGCGCACGGTGGCGCCCTCCGCGAATTCGGGCTCCTGGCTGAGTCGGGCCACGCGCAGTCCCGCGGTCAGGACCACCTCGCCCTCGTCCGGGGTCTCGGCCCCGGCCAGGAGCTTGAAGAGGGTGCTCTTGCCCGCGCCGTTGCGGCCGATGAGGCCGACCTTCTCCCCGACCTGGAGGCCGAAGCTGAGGCCGTCCAGGATGGGATGGGCGCCGTAGCGCTTCGTGACCTTGACGAGGGAGAGGGCGACCGCCACGTCAGAGCCCCGCCTCGAGGCCGTCGAGGACGGCCACGGCGCCACCCTCGTTGGCCTCGGCGTCGAGGGCCTCCAGCTTCAGCCAGTGGCGCCCGTCCAGGTCGAGGTGGGCCGTGCGCGCGGCGACATCCCAGAACATGCCGCGGCGGGAACCGCCGGTGAACTTCGCGAGGCCCGCGCCCTCGGGGGGCGCCAGGGCGGCCTGGGCCCGCCATTGGCCCCGGAAGGCCAGGCGCAGGTCGCCCTTCTCCAGGGACCAGCGGGCATCCTTGAGGCGCAGGGTGCCGCCGCTGAAGACCACGGTGCCGCCCTCCACGCGCACGTCCCGGCCGAAGGGGCGTCCCTCAGGGACCCATGCGCCCTCCCCGAAGCTCAGGGCGGCGCTGTCCCAGCCCACCGAGGCCAGGTCCGCCAGGTCGGTGGTGCCCAGTTTCAGGCGGAAGGCCGAGGCCGGCGCCTGGTCGAAGGTGGGATCCACGGGGATCCAGCGCTGGCCCAGCTTCACCTCGACCCAGAAGTGCAGTCCCAGCGTCCCGTCCAGGGCCACCCAGCCCGTCACGCCGCGGCTGGGCACCCCCAGGCGGCGGAGCAGCGCCACCGCGAGCACGCCGTGCTCCGTGCAGTCACCGCGGGCGTCCCGGCACACCTCCAGGGCCGACGCGAAGCCCACGGTGTAGTCCTTCTTCGTGATCCAGCGGTTCACGAAGCGGGTGACGGCCTGGGCGGCCTGCCAGCGGGTGGCGCCGGCGGGAAGGTCGAGGCGCTTCACGAGGTCGTCGAAGGCCGGATCCGTGTGCTGGACCAGGGGCGTGGCCGCGAGGAAGGGGCGGTCCTCGGCGAAGGGCCTGCCCGCCACCGGCCGCTGGGCGGCCTCGCTGGCGGTGGGCGGCGCGGCCATGGACAGGCGCACCCGCCCGGGAGCGAGGGCGTGCTGCTGGGGGTCCTCGGGCAGCACGGGGACCGAACCCTTGCCCTCCCACCGCACGGTGACCCGGGGCAGCCACTGGAGGAAGGGGTGGGGCGGCAGGGGCTTCAGGGTGCTGCGGAAGAAACCCTCCGCCGTGCCGCCGGCGCCCGCAGCCGTGCCGCTGGCGCCCGGGGCCGGGAGCTCAGCCCGTTGGAGCAGCATGTCCAGGCCCATGAGGGAGCCCTTCATCCGCAGGCTGCCCTCGGTGGGGGAGATCCACATCATGGCCTGCACCTTGAATCCGCCTTCGGTCTGGGTGCCCATGAAGCGGACGGCATCGGGGAAGCCCGGAAGGGGGTCCGGGCCGTCGGGCTTCAGGTCCAACTCCCCCCAGCCCTGGGTGGAGAAGCCGTAGCTGCGGAACTTCACCGGCCGGCGCGCGCGGGCAGCGGCCTTGAGGCGGGCCTCCTGGTCCCCGGGCCAGAGCACGTCCCCGGCCTGGACGACTTCCACCCGCGGGGTGGAGCCCTTCGGGCGGACGTCCAGGACGCCGGGCTTCCCGGGACTCCAGCTGGCCTCGCCCTGGAAGGGCTCCCGGCTGAGGGTGAGGGACCAGGTGAAGCGCAGGCTCCCGTCGGCGGCCTTCACGGAGGTCTGCCGGGACTCCTGCTCCAGGACCATGCCCAGGCGGTCGAGGCGGGTCCACTCCCGGCTCTGGATCCTCGCCTCGCCCCCGGCGCGCGACTCGGTCTCCTCCACGCCGCCCACCTCCTGTCCGGCCAGCCACTGCCGGTACCGGCGGGTCTCCTGGGCCTGGAGGGCGGCGAGGGGGATGAGGGTCCAACAAAGAACGTGGGGGATGAAGCGCAAGCAGGCCTCCATCCCCCACTCTATCGGGCCCAGGGGCCTCCCCGGGACCCGGCCCTATTCGTCGAAGCCGCCGCCGGGGCCCTCTCCGCCTCCGAAGCCAGGGCCCCGCCGTTCCATGCCACCGCCTGGGCCACGGCCCATGCCCTTGCCGAAGCCGGGCCCGCGCTCCCCGCGCATCATCATGCGGTGCTCCCGGCGGCGCTCCATCCCCATGCCGCGCAGGAGGGCGGCCTTCTCCCGCTGCTCGGGCGTGAGGAGGTTGCGGACCTCCAGCAGCATCGCGCGGTGGGCGGCCAGGGCCTCGAAGCGGGCGTCGGCGGCGGCCTGGTGGAGGCGGCGGAGCTGGTCGGTGCTGATCTTCGGATCCTGGGCCGCCTCGCGGAAGGCCTTGGCGGCGGCCTGGACGGCCTCGTGGCGCGCCTTGGCCCCGGCCTGCTGCTTCTCGTGGAGGGCCTTGATGGACGTCTTCTGGGCGTCGGTGAGCTTGAGGAACTCCGCCATGCGGTCCATGCGCTGCTGCAGGCGCGCTTCCGGCGCGAGGTCGCGGGGGCGCGGGGGCTGCTGCGCGTCCTCGGCGACGGCGGCCGCCGGGAGCGCGAGGAGGAGGGCGGCGGTGAGAAGGGCGCGGTTCATGGGGTTCTCCGTGGTCCCGGGGGTGCTGTTCCGGTCATCCCATGAGAGGGGGCGCGGGGCGGCACGGTTTAAGCTGGACCCTCCACGCTTGAGATCTCCATCACCGAAGGGCCATGCTCACCACCCTCCAGGCCATCGTGCTCCGGCCCACGCCCTTCCAGGAGGGCGGCCTGGTGGTCTCCTTCCTCACGGAGCACGGGGAGCGCGTCACGGGCCTCGCCAAGGGCGCGAAGAAGCCCTCCGCGAAGTGGGTGAGCGCCTTCGAGCCCCTGAGCCTCGTGACGGTGGCCTTCTTCGGCAAGGAGCAGTCGGAGCTGCGTCGCATCACCCGCTGCGAGCTGGTGCAGAGCCCGCTGGCCCTGGGCCACCTGGAGGCCAGCCTCGCCATGGCCTGCCTCGCGGACCTCCTCGACCGCGTGGCGAAGGAGGGCGTGGAGGACGAGCGCCTCTACCGGCTGCTGAGCGCCTGCGGCCGGGCCCTGAAGGCCGATCCCGGCAGGGCCTTCGCGATCCTGGCCTGGGCGGAGCACTGGCTGCTGCATTGCATCGGCCTGTTGCCCTCCGGAAAGGCCTGCGGGCGCTGCGGTGACGCCGAGGTCGACTTCGCGGCCCTTTCGGACGAGTGGGGCTGGCTCTGCGCCCGCTGCGCGGGGCTGGATCCCCGCGAGGTCCTGCCGACCGGCGTGAAGGTGAGGCTGGCCGCGCTTCGTTCCGCCACCGCCGAGGCCGCGCCGCCGCTGGACGGGCCCGCCGCGCGGGCGGTGGCGGACCTGCTGCGCGCGCGGCTGCTGCGGGAACTGGGGGACCTGGGCAGCTATCGCGTGCTGCACCGCATGGCGCCCTGACACGCGTCACCGCGGAACGTGACGAAGGGTCTCGCGCGCGCTGGAATCATCACGTCCACGTCACCGATCCACCACGAGTGTCGGGACCGCGTAACTTCTCGCATGGTCCCGTTGACGGGCCTTGGCTCGATGCCAATCCTTGGCCAACGCGATCTTTGGGACAGGCACACGAAGGACGGAACCGGGAGGCGCTCCCGCCTGTCCAAGCCGTGAGGAGGACCCGGACGCCGCACCCCCGGGCCCTTCGTCCGGGATCCCTGGCCAGGTTCCCGGTGCCCGACCTGACCTCGCCCCAACCCCCAGGAGCCCACCATGACGACCCTCGCCCGCGCCCAGGGCGGCCTTCGGCCTGCCGACCTGCCCTTCCACCCCGGCTTGCAGATCCACGCGATCCAGGCCCCCCGCACGGACCGGCGGCTCAGCCTGCTCATCAGCGTGCTCTGCTACGAGTCCCTCGCGGCGGGCGTGTTCCTCACCGTGAAGCACCGGGATGCGATCGTCGAGCACCTCCGCACGACCCAGACGGTGATCCTCGATCCGGTGATCGCGCGGCTGGATCCCGAGCCGCCCAGGCCCGTGCAGCCAGTGGCCCCGCCTCCGGGGCCGGTCCTCCCCGCGGTCGCGGATCCGGTTTCCACGGTGCCGACGCCTGACACCGTGCCGGACAAGATCCCGACCTCGCTGCCTACGGATCGGAGCGGCACCATGCTCCACCCCGGCGGCGGCGGAACCGGGGTCGTCGGCGCCGATCCCAACGCGGGGCCCGGCCCGGCCACCGGCGGCCACGGAACGGGCGAGCCCCTCGAGATCTCCGTCTCCCAGGTCCAGGTGCTCCACAGCGTGACGCCGGCCTATCCGGCCCTCGCGCGGCTCACGCGCAAGCAGGGGGACGTGGTGCTGCGCCTGACCATCGACGCCACCGGCGCCGTGAGCGAGGTCCACGTGGTCTCGGGGCCCGAGGTCTTCCGGGAGGAGGCCCTGCGCGCCGCCCGCGGCTGGCGCTTCACGCCCGCCCGCGTCGGAGGCGAGGCCGTGCCGGCCGCCTTCAACCTGACCCTCCAGTTCGTGATGCGGTGAGGGCGTCCAGGGGGGACTGGGGCTGGTCTATCTCCGTGTCCTCGCCGCCAGGTCCAGCCCCAGCGCCGCGCCCAGCAGCAGGGCCATGCCCCGCGGGTGGTCGCAGTCGGGATGCAGGGACACCGTGACGGAGCCGGGGCCGCTTTCCGGGCGGGTGATCACGCCGAGGACCTTGCCGCCCGTGAGGTTGAAGGAGAAGGTGCCGTGCTTCCAGTCCCCTTTCATGGCGCCCAGACGGTGGCCGAAGCCGTCGAGGAAGTCGAATCCCGCCCCCAGGGACCAGGTCTCCACGCGGGCGGTGGCGAGGACCTGGCCTCCCGCGCCCTGGATCTCGAGCCCTCCCCCCTTCAGGGCGGATCTTCTCCGCACGCTCAGGAGGGGGAGCGACACGCCGGGGTCGTAGACGTTCAGCACGGTGGTCACCATCCGCGCCCCCACCACGGGCCGCAGACGGTTGGAGAGGGGCGCCGACTCGTGGGCCACCATGCCCACGGGCCTCAGGTTCGAGGGGTCCAGGAGATCGCAGGTGTCCGTGCTCGCCAGCAGTCCGGACCGTTCCTTGATGAGGAGGGAGCGCTGGTCGAGGAGGGTGCTTTTCGGCATCGGCGGTCCGCGCTCAGAGGCCCTTGAAGGCCGCCGGGCGCTTCTCGAGGAAGGCGCCCAGGCCCTCCTTCATGTCCTGGGTGGCGGCCAGCAGGGCGAAGAGCGCGGCCTCGAACTGCAGGCCGCGGTCCTGGGGCATCTCCAGCCCCTGATGGACGGCGGTGAGGGCGCTGCGTAGGGCCAGGGGGCCGCGGGAGAGCACGACGCCGGCCAGCTTCTCCACGCCGGCCCTCAGGTCGGCCTGGGGGAAGACCCGGCTCACCAGGCCCATCCGGAGCGCGTCCGCCGCGCCCACCATCTCCCCGCTGAGGATCATGTCCAGGGCCACGCCCTTGCCCACGATGCGCGGCAGGCGCTGGGTGCCGCCGTAGCCGGGAATGATGCCGAGGGAGACTTCCGGAAGGCCGAACTTCGCGTTCTCCGAGGCCACGCGCACGTGGCAGGCCAGGGCCAGCTCGCAGCCGCCGCCGAGGGCGAAGCCGTTCACCGCCGCGATCACGGGCTTGGAGAGGTCCTCGATGCGCTGGAAGACCCCCTGGCCCCGCAGGGCCAGCACGCGCGCCGAGGCGGCATCCAGCTCCTTCAGCTCGCCGATGTCGGCGCCGGCCACGAAGGCCTTCTCGCCGCTGCCGGTGAGCACCACCACGCCCACCTCCGCGTCGTGGTCCAGGCCCGCGAAGGCGCAGTCCAGCTCCTTCAGGACTTCCTGGTTGAGGGCATTGAGCTTTTCCGGGCGCTGGAGGGTCACCCAGGCGACGCGGTTGGCCTTCTCGACGGTCAGGACGGACATGGGAACTCCGGGGATGGGTCCATTATTCCCGAATGCGTGGTCGGAATCCCGCCTGACCCTCAGGAGTCCTCTTCAAGGATGCCCAGGTGCTTCTTCGTGAAGCGCAGCGTCATGGCCCCGGCGAGGTCCGCGGCCTCGGGGTGGTAGGAGGACCGCCGGTCGCAGTTGAAGCCGTGGCCGGCGCCCACGAATTCCGCGGCCAGGTAGGACTTCTTCTCCGCCGCCAGGGCTTCCTCGACAGTCCGGCGCTGGTCCGCGGGGATCATCTCGTCCGCGCCGCCCCAGAGGAAGAGGTGGGGGCCGCTGAGCTTCGGCACCCGGTCGAGGTGGTTGTGGATCTGACCGCCGTAGTAGGTGACCGCGCAGGCCAGGGGAAGCATCGTGTGGGCCAGGAAGGCGATGCGGCCCCCCATGCAGTAGCCCACCGCGGCCATGGGCAGGCCCGCGGTGGCCGGGTCGGCGTCGGCCCAGGCCTTCAGGGCGAGGCAGTCGGCCTCCAGGCCCTCCAGGGTCATCTTCGAGGCCTGTTCGCGTCCGGGCTTGACGTCGTCGTAGGGGGACATGAAGCGCGGGGCCGTGCGGTGGAAGAGGTCCGGGGCCAGGACGGTGAAGCCCTCGGAGGCGAAGCGGGCGCAGAGCCCCTGGATGTGGTCGTTGACCCCGAAGATCTCCTGGAAGAGCAGGAGGGGCGGGGCCTGGCCGAGGTCCGCGGGCCGGGCCAGGAAGGCCTCGAAGCGCGAGCCGTCCGGGGCCTCGAGGGCGAGCCATTCCGTCTGGGTGGGGTGCATCGCATGATCCTATGCCACACTGCCCCGATGCACCACCCGCCCCACCCCTTGACCTATCGCGACGCCCTTCAGGCCTGGCTGCGGGAGGACTGGGGCACCCAGGACTGGACCACCGCCGCGGTGCCCGTGCGGCCCATGAAGGGGCGCGTCGTCGCCAAGTCCGACCTGGTGCTGGCGGGCCTGCCGGTGGCGCTGGAGGTGCTCGCCCTCGCGGACGCCGCCATCCGGGCGGTGCCCCGAGCCGACGACGGCCAGCGCGTGCCGAGGGGCACCGTGGTGCTGGACCTCGAAGGCCCCAGCCACGGGATCCTCCTGGCGGAACGCGTGATGCTGAACCTCCTCCAGCGCCTCAGCGGCACGGCGACCCTGACGCGGGCCTTCGCGGACGCCCTCGCGGGCACCGGCTGCCGTGTCCTGGACACCCGCAAGACCACTCCCGGCCTCAAGCTCCTGGAGAAGTACGCCGTGCGCTGCGGCGGCGGCGTGAACCACCGGCTCACCCTCGGGGACGGCGTGCTGCTCAAGGAGAACCACCTCGCCGCCGCCGGCGGCATCGAGGCCGCCGTGAAGGCCGCCCGCGCCGCCGCGCCCAACCTCCTGCGCATCGAGGTCGAGGTGGAGGGCCTCGACCAGCTGGAGCAGTGCCTCGCCCTGAAGGACGTGGACGGCGTCCTGCTGGACAACATGGATCTCGAGACGACGCGGAAGGCCGTGGCGATGCGGAACGCCTCGGGGCGCAGCGTCTTCCTCGAGGCCAGCGGCAACATGACCCTCGCGCGCGCCCGGCCCGTGGCTGAGACCGGGGTGGACTTCATCAGCGTGGGCGCGCTGACGCACTCGGCCCAGGCCGCGGACCTGAGCCTACGGCTGGACCGGTAGGTCGCCCTACGTCCCAGCGTCCGCCCTCACCACCAGCACATCGCACGGCGCGTGCTTGACCACCTTGGCGGCGGTGCTGCCGAAGAGGAGCCGCTCCAGGGCGCTGTGGCCGCGCTGGGCGATGACCAGGAGGGTGTCGGGGTCGGCCTCCTTCACCAGCTCCTCCGCTGGGCTGCCCCAGAGCACGTAGGCGCTGGCCTGGCGCAGGCCTTCGAGCCAGCCCTCGAGCTGGGCCTTGGCGTGGTCCTCCAGCTCCTTGAGCCAGCCGGGGTCGGGCAGGGCGATCTGGGCCTCGGGGAGCATGGGGGCCGGCGGCTGCAGCACGTGCACGGCAACCAGGGGCACCTGCATCTGTTCCGCCCAAGCGTGCGCCCGGGCGAGGGCGAGCCGGCTGGCGGCGGAAAAGTCCACGCCCACGAGCACCTTCTTCAGCATGACGGCCTCCCTGGAGCGGATTCCGCGCCCAATGTAGTCCCGCTGTGCTGTGATGGAGGGCCTTTTCGGACGGCCGGGACCGGTTTCCGGGGGGCTTGAAAATAGATGTTATAACACCTAATTTGAATATGGCCTGACGCCAGGCCTTGCAGGAGCCCGCCATGCTCACCCTCCGCCGCGCCGAGGACCGGGGCGCCTTCGATTTCGGATGGCTCGACACCCGCCACACCTTCTCCTTCGGGGACTACTACGATCCGGCCCACCACCACTTCCGCGCCCTGCGCGTCATCAATGAGGACGTGGTGCAGCCCGGCCAGGGCTTCGGCACCCACGGCCACAAGGACATGGAGATCCTCACCTGGGTGCTGGAGGGGGCCCTGGCCCACCAGGACAGCCTGGGCAGCTCGGGCGTGATCCGCCCCGGCGAGGCCCAGGCCATGAGCGCGGGCACCGGCATCCGGCACAGCGAGTTCAACGACTCCAAGACGGAGAGGGTGCACTTCCTCCAGATCTGGGTGATTCCCGACCGCAAGGACCTCGCGCCCCGCTACCAGCAGGTGGCCTTCGAGGATGCCGCCCTGCGCAACCGCCTGGGCCTCATCGCCAGCCGGGACGGCCGGGACGGCTCCGTGAGCCTGAGCCAGGACCTCGCGGTCCACGTGGCCCGGCTGGATGCCGGCGCCTCGGTCTCCCACGCCTTCGCGCCGGGCCGGGGCGGCTGGCTCCACGTCGCGAAGGGCGCCGTGAAGGCCGGCGGCCTGGACCTCCAGCACGGGGACGGCCTCGCGGTGGAAGGCGAAGCCTCCCTGGATGTCACCGCCACCGCCGGCAGCGAGATCCTCCTCTTCGATCTGGCCTGAACCCGGCCGAGGGAACTCCCATGAAACGCGTCCTCGAAATCTCCGCGGCCCCGCGCCCCCACTGGGTGGGCGACGGCTTCCACGTCCACTCCATGTTCAGCTACACCTCCCACGGGGAGACCCTGAGCCCCTTCCTGCTGCTGGACTTCGGCATGCGGGAGGAGTTCGCCCCGACCACGCGCCGCCGGGGCGTCGGGGAGCATCCCCACCGCGGTTTCGAGACCGTGACCATCGTCTACGAGGGCGAGGTCTCCCACCGCGACTCCACGGGGCAGGGGGGCACCATCGGCCCGGGCGACGTCCAATGGATGACCGCGGCCTCCGGCATCCTCCACGAGGAGTTCCACTCCGAGGCCTTCAGCCGCACGGGCGGTCCCATGCAGATGGCCCAGCTCTGGGTGAACCTGCCGGCGAAGCACAAGATGGACCCGCCCGGCTACCAGGCCATCCTCGCCTCGCAGATTCCCGAGGTGGCCCTCCCCGGCGGCGCGGGCGCCGTGCGCGTCATCGCCGGCGACTTCGGGGGCGCGCGCGGTCCGGCCCGCACCTTCAGCCCCCTGGCGGTGTGGGACCTGCGCCTGGAGGCCGGCGGCGCCGCGGACCTGGAGCTGCCCGAGGGCTGGAACGCCGCCGTGGTGGTGGTCCAGGGCGAGGTCGCGGTGAACGGGGCCAAGGCCTCGACGGCCCAGATGGCGCTCCTGGACCGGCAGGGCCGCGCCGTCGCCCTGCGCGCGGACGCCCCCACCAAGGCCCTGCTCCTGGCGGGCGAGCCCCTGGAGGAGCCCATCGCCGGCTACGGACCCTTCGTCATGAACACCAAGGCCGAGCTGGTGCAGGCCATCCGCGACTTCGAGGAGGGGCGCTTCGGGGCGATCCCGCGCTGAGGGGCCCCGCGCCTCCGGGCACACTGGGAGTTTCCCGGGAGTCCCGTGAGCGAGCCGACCGTCCCCTCCATCCACCACCGGCGCCGCTGGTACTACGTGCTCTGGTCGGGGCTGGCGCTGCTCTCCCTGGCCTGCCTCCTCCTCTGGAACCGTCCCGCCGAGATCGAGCACCCGCGGCTGGGCCTGAAGGTCCTCGCGGAAGGGCTCCCCGAGCGGACCTCCCTGGAGGTCTGGATCGGTTCCCGGAGGGCCTGGGGTTCCCAGGCCGCCGGACCCTTCCAGCCGCTCCGGGCCGACGGCAGGGGCGCCTTCGTCCTGGAGTCCGTGGAACTCTCCTTTCCCCGCCGCCGCTTCCTCGACCGGGTCCTCATCCCCGGTCGCGGGCACGAGCTGCTGGTGCTGCGGGCCACGCCGCCCGGGGAGGCCCCGCGCCACCTCTTCCTCTCCCTGAAGGCGGAGTGGTACTCCGGAGCGCTCCGACCGGGCAAGCGCACGGTGTATGTGATGCGGGCCACCCTGAAGGGCATGGATCCCTCCCCGCGCATCCCCGCCGACGTGCCCTGAAGGGTCCGCGGGCCCGGTCCCGCCTAGCGCCGTCGCGCCCGGAGCACGCGCTCGAGCAGGAAGGCGTTCCCGGCCAGCCTCTGGAGGGCCCGGCCGAGGGCCTCGCGGCTGCAACCCAGCGCCTCGGCCCAGTCCGGCAGGGGGACCTCGCCGCCCTCCGGATGCGCGGCGGTCCAGGCCTCCCACAGCGGTTCCAGCCTCGCGGCGTCGGGCTCGGCCCCGTCCCGCCAGCTCCGCTCCTGGGGCCGGACGGGCTGGTGGAACCGCGCGCCCCGCAGCTTCTCGGGCAGGAAGTCCTGGGCGCGGTCATAGTCGGCGTGGCTGTAGTGATAGCCCGCGCCGCGCCCGGCGGCCCGGGAGGTGCTCGTGTTCGCGTCCCGCAGGGCGTCGGGAACCGGAGCGTCGTCGGCGGCCATCGCCGCGTCGATGGCCGAGATGGTCGCGTTGCTCTTGGGGGCGTTGGCCACGTAGATCACCGCCTGGGCCAGGGGGATCCGCGCCTCGGGCCAGCCGATGCGCTCCACGGCGCGGCTGGCCGTCTCGGCCAGGATGAAGGCCTGGGGGTCCGCGTTGCCCACGTCCTCGGCGGCGGTGACCATGAGGCGCCGGGCGATGAAACGGGGGTCCTCGCCGCCGCGGATCATGCGGCTGAGGTAGTAGAGGGCCGCGTCGGCGTCGCTGCCCCGCAGGGACTTCTGGTAGGCCGAAGCCAGGTCGTAGTGGCCGTCGGCCCGGTCGAAGAGGACGCGGCCGCCCAGGGCGGCTTGGAGGGCGGCGAGGTCCCGGGCCCCGTCGGACAGGTCCCACCAGGTCTCCAGGCCCGTGAGGGCCGCCCGCAGGTCGCCCCCGGCCCAGTCCGCGAGCCACGCGAGCACCTCGCCGGGCGCGGCCTCGCGCGACTCCTTCGCCTCGGCCCGGCGCAGCACCTGGACGATGGCGTCCGTCTCCAGGCCCTTCAGGGCGAAGAGCTGGCAGCGGCTGCGGAGGGCGGGGTTGAGGTAGAAGGCTGGATTCTCGGTGGTGGCGCCGATGAGGATGGCCTCGCCCCGCTCCAGGAAGGGCAGGAGGATGTCCTGCTGGGCGCGGTTGAAGCGGTGGATCTCGTCCAGGAAGAGCACCGGGGCCGCGGCCCGGAAGAGGGGCATCTTGGCCTGGTCGAGAAGGAACTTCTTCAGCTCCGCCGCCGAGCCGGTGACGCCGCTGAACTCCAGGAAGCCGTGGCCCGTGGCGTTGGCGAGGATGCGGGCCAGGGTCGTCTTCCCCGTGCCCGGCGGGCCCCACAGCACCATGGAGGGCAGGCGGCCGCCCTCGGCGATGCGGCGCAGGGGCCCCGTGGCCCCCAACAGATGCGCCTGGCCCACCACCTCGTCGAGGCTCGACGGGCGCAGGCGTTCGGCGAGGGGGGCGTCCATGCCTCCAGCCTACGGCAGGCGGGGCGGCCCGGCCCGCCCGTTGCTAAGCTGGAACCGCCTCCCGAGGATCCATGGACTTCGCGCCCTCCCCCAAGGCCCGCGACTACGCCGCGCGGGTGTCGGCCTTCCTGGAGGCCCACGTGCTCCCGGTGGAGGAGGCCTACTTCAAGGCCCTGCAGCGGGGGCCGGGGCCCTGGACCGTGCCGCCGGTGATGGCGGCGCTGAAGGCGAAGGCGAAGGCCGAGGGGCTGTGGAACCTCTTCCTGCCGGATCCGGCCCTGGGCGCGGGCCTGACGAACCTGGAGTACGCGCCCCTGGCGGAGCTGATGGGCCGCTCCCTCATCGCCCCGGAGGTCTTCAACTGCAACGCGCCGGACACCGGGAACATGGAGGTGCTCTGGAAGTACGGCTCCGAGGCCCAGAAGGAGCGGTGGCTGAAGCCCCTCCTCGCCGGGGAGATCCGCTCGGCCTTCTGCATGACCGAGCCCGGCGTGGCCTCCAGCGACGCCACCAACATGGAGGCCACGGCGGAGCTGCGGGGCGACGAGGTGGTCATCAATGGCCGCAAGTGGTGGAGCAGCGGCATCGGCCATCCGGACTGCCGGGTCGCGATCTTCATGGGCGTCACCGACCCCTCGGCGGAGAAGCACGCCCGGCACTCCATGGTGCTGGTGCCCACGGACGCGCCGGGGGTCGAGATCGTCCGCAACGTGCCGGTCTTCGGGAACTTCGACGAGCCCTACGGCCACGGGGAGGTCAGCTTCACCGGCGTGCGGGTGCCCCGGGAGAACCTCATCGCCGGACCCGGGCGGGGCTTCGAGATCGCCCAGGGCCGGCTGGGTCCGGGGCGCATCCACCACTGCATGCGCGTCATCGGCGCCGCCGAGCGGGCCCTGGAGCTGCTCTGCGCGCGAGCCCTCACCCGAGTGGCCTTCGGCAGGCCCCTGGCGAAGCTCGGCGGCAATGCCGACATCATCGCGAACGCGCGGATGGCCATCGAGCAGGCGCGGCTGCTCACGCTGAAGGCCGCCTGGATGATGGACACCGTGGGCGCCAAAGGAGCCATGAGCGAGATCAGCCAGATCAAGGTGGTGGCGCCCAACGTGGCCCAGGGCGTCATCGACCAGGCCATCCAGATCCACGGCGGGGCCGGGCTCAGCGACGACTTCCCCCTCACCGCCCTCTACGCCTACGCCCGCATCCTGCGCATCGCCGACGGTCCCGACGAGGTGCACCGGGCCCTCATCGCCAAGCTGGAGCTGCGCCGGCAGGCGGCGCGGCTGGGGCTGCAGGCCTGACCGATGATTCCCTTCGACCAGGCCGCGCCGCTCCGCCCCGAGGACGCCTTCGACGTGGGGAAGGCCGACGCCTTCCTGAAGCTGGCGATCCCTGACCTCCGGGGCCTGCCGGAAGTGTCCCAGTTCCCCGGCGGGGCTTCGAACCTGACCTACCTCCTGGCCTATCCAGGGCGCGAACTCGTCCTCCGGCGTCCGCCCCCGGGGACCAAGGCGCGCTCGGCCCACGACATGGTCCGGGAGGCGCGGGTGATGGCCGCCCTGCGCCCGGTCTATCCCTGGGTGCCGAGGGTGCTCGCGGTCTGCGGGGACGAGGCCGTGCTCGGGGCCCCCTTCTACGCCATGGAGCGGATCCCCGGGATCATCCTGCGCCGCGACCCGCCCCGGGGGCTCGTCCTCGGCCCTGAGCGGGCCCGGCGGCTCTGCCTCGCCGTCCTGGACCGCCTCGTGGACCTGCACCAGGTGGACTGGCGGGCCGCGGGCCTCGGGGACCTGGGCCGGGGCGACGGCTACGTGCAGCGCCAGGTGGAGGGCTGGATGGCGAGGTACCGGGCGGCGCGCACGCCGGACTCGGCGGACTTCGAGGCGGTCATGGCGTGGCTCTGGCGGACGCGGCCCGAGCGCGACGCCGCCACCTGCCTGATCCACAACGACTACCGCTTCGACAACGTGGTGCTGGACGGGGCGGACCCGCTGAAGGTGGTCGGCGTCCTGGACTGGGAGATGGCGACCCTGGGCGATCCCCTCATGGACCTGGGAAACACCCTGGCCTACTGGGTGCAGGCCGATGACGACCGCTCCTTCCTCAAGCTGCGGCGCCAGCCCACGCACCTTCCGGGGATGCTCACCCGGGCCGAGGTCGTGGAGCACTACCGGGAACGCACGGGCCTCGACACCTCGGGCATGCGCTTCTACCTCGCCTTCGGCCTGTTCCGTCTGGCGGCCATCGCGCAGCAGATCTACGCGCGCTTCGCGGAAGGCGCCACCCGCAACCCGGAGTTCGCGGGCTTCGCGCTGCTCACCCACATCCTCGAGGGCCGCTGCAAGGCCCTCATGCGGGAGGCGCCATGAATCCCGATCCCTTCGACCTCGACCGCAAGGTGGCGGTGGTCACCGGCGCCAGCCGCGGCATCGGAGAGGCCATCGCCCGGCTGCTGGCCGCGAAGGGCGCCCACGTGCTCGTGGCGAGCCGCAGGCAGGAGGGGTGCGAGGCGGTGGCGGCCTCCATCCGCGGGGAGGGCGGCGCCGCGGAGGCCCTCGCCTGCCACATCGGCGAACTGGGGCAGATCGAGGCGCTCTTCGGCCACCTGGAGGCCACCCGCGGCCGGTTGGACATCCTGGTGAACAACGCCGCCACCAACCCCCATTTCGGCCCCATCGCCGACACGCCCCTCGACGCCTTCCAGAAGACCGTGGACGTGAACCTCCGCGGGTACTTCGCGATGTGCGCCGCGGGCGCGAAGCTGATGGCGAAGGGCGGCGGCGGGGCCATCCTCAACGTGGCCTCGGTGAACGGCGTCATCCCCGGCGCGGGGCAGGGCATCTACTCCATCACCAAGGCCGCGGTGATCGCCATGACGAAGGCCTTCGCCAAGGAGTGCGCGCCGATGGGCGTGCGGGTGAACGCCCTGCTGCCGGGCCTCACGGACACGAAGTTCGCGTCGGCCCTGGTGCACAACGAGGCGATCCTGAAGGCGGCCCTCGCCCACATCCCCGCCGGACGCGTGGCCCAGCCCGAGGAGATGGCCGGCGCGGCCCTCTACCTCGTCTCCGGCGCCGCCGCCTACACCACCGGCGCCTGCCTCGCGGTGGACGGCGGCTACCTGACGGCCTGAGGCGGACCCGTGGCCGAACCTTTCTCCCACCGCTTCGAGGTCGGCTGGGGCGACCTGGACTTCAACGGCCACATGCGCAACACCGCCTACCTGGACCTGGCCGCCACGGTGCGCATGATGTTCTTCCGGTCCTGCGGCTTCGAGATGGCGGAGTTCGAGCGCCTGCGCTTCGGGCCCGTGGTGCTCAAGGACGAGGTGGAGTACTACCGCGAGCTGAAGCTCCTCCAGCCCGTGGTGGTCGGCATCGAATTGGCCGGTTTGAACGCCGACGGCTCGAGGTTCAGGCTGCGGAATCCCTTCCACACCGAGGAAGGGAAGCTCGTGGCGAAGGTGACGAGCAGCGGCGGCTGGATGGACCTGAACGCGAGACGGCTCGGACCGCCGCCGGAGCCGCTGATGGAGACGCTGGAGCGGATGCGGAGGGCGGAGGACTTCACGGAGATCCCGGCTTCGGCGAAGGGGTGAGGCGGGATCCGCGGATGTCGTCGGAGTGACGGTGTTGACCTTGAAAAGGCACACGACTCCAGCATGGTTCGCGGTTTGTGCGAACCATGCTGGAGTCGTGTGCGGCCAAGCGAAGCGCGGCAGGTCGCTGAAGGAGGCTTTCGATCCGACTCGCAGATGGGCGAGGAGGAACAGACCGGTTGCTCGTGGTGTTGACCCGTCGCGAACCTTCTCCCGGAACGGGGCATGGTTCATGGTCCTGCCGCGCTATCGCTTGGCCGCATGCGAGTCAGGCAGGGCCGAAAGGGCCGGCCCTGCCTGACTCGCATGCCTTTTGAAGGTCAACTTCTAGGGCAAGGTCAACTTCAACTTCAAGATCAAGGTCGACCTCAGCGTCGACGTCAATCCCGCAACGCCGGCAACGCCTCGCCCTTGGGGATGAACCTCAGCGCCACGCCGTTGTTGCAGTAGCGCTGCCCGGTCGGAGCCGGCCCGTCGTCGAACACGTGGCCCTGGTGCCCGCCGCACCGCGCGCAGTGGTACTCGGTCCTCGGGTAGCCGATCTTGTAGTCGGTCTTGAAGCCGAGGCGGCCGGGGATGGGCTCGTTGAAGCTGGGCCAGCCGGTGCCGCTCTCGAACTTGGTCCGGTTGATGAACAGCGGCAGGTAGCAGGCGGCGCAGAGGAAGGTGCCCTCGCGCTTCTCGTGGAGCAGGGCGCAGGTGCCCGCGCGCTCGGTGGCCTCCTCGAAGAGCACGGCGTAGGCCTCGTCGGAGACCTGGCCCTTCCAGGCGGTCTTGGGCTTCGTGAGGGGCGTGAAGGTCACGTTCAGGGGGTCTTGCACGGGGTTGCCTCGGGAGGTCAGGGGTTTGGGCTGGGCATCGGAGCTGTGCATCCGGGGCGCGAGGGCGACGCCCGCGGCCACGAGGGCGGCGGCGCCGGCGGCGAGGAGGAGTTTCGCGGCCGCGAGCATGTCAGCGCCCGCCGATGACGCAGACCGCCCCGGTGCCCTTCAGGCCGCAGTAGCCGTTGGGGTGGCGGTCCAGGTACTGCTGGTGGTAGGTCTCGGCGTAGTAGAAGGGCGGGGCGGGCTTGATCTCGGTGGTGATGGCGCCGTAGCCCTTGGCCGCCAGCGCCGACTCGAAGGCCTTCCGCGTGGCGTCCGCGGCCACCGCCTGGGCCGGCGTGGTGGTGTAGATGGCGCTGCGGTACTGGGTCCCCACGTCATTGCCCTGGCGCATGCCCTGGGTCGGGTCGTGGGCCTCCCAGAAGGCCTTGAGGATGGCCTCGAAGGAGGTCTTCTTCGGGTCGTAGACCACCCGGACGCTTTCCGCGTGGCCGGTCCGCCCGGTGCACACCTCCTCATAGGTCGGATTCGGGGTCGCTCCGCCCTGGTAGCCCACGGCGGTGTGGACCACGCCGGGCAGGCGCCAAAAGAGGCGCTCGGCCCCCCAGAAGCAGCCCACGCCGAAGTAGGCCTCCTCCAGGCCGGCGCCGATGGCGGCCAGGGGCGCGTCCACGGGGCGGTGGTAGAGGCGGTGGGGTTCCGTCAGGGGCATCCTCTCCGCGCGGCCGGGCAGGGCGGCGCCGGGGGCGGGCAGGGCGGTCTTGGGGCTCGATCCGAGCAGCATGGTCTTCTCCAGGGAGGGGCGGGCGAGGGCGGCCACCACGGTGACCCCCGCGGCCGCCAGGGCGAAGGTGATGAGCTTGGCGGTGTGGGGATTTTCCATGGAGCCTCCTCGTACACCTTGAGTCGTCGCGCCCGACCAATCTGTGACAGGGTCCCACGGGAGGTTCCGCCCCCGGGAGGGCTATTCCTGGACGCCCTTAGACTGGAGCCATGGCCATCTACCTGGACTACAACGCCACCACCCCCTGCGCGCCGGAGGTGGTGGAGGCCATGCTGCCCTGGTTCGCGGAGCGCTATGGCAACGCCGGCAGCGCCCATGCCCTGGGCCTGCTGAGCGACGGGGCGGTGGTGGCGGCCCGGGAGCAGGTGGCGGCCCTCCTCGGCGCCGACCCCGCGGAGATCGCCTTCAACGGCTGCGGCACCGAGGGGCTGAACCACGCCTTCCGCGGCGTCTTCGAGGCCTTCCCGTCCAAGCGCCACGTCGTCACCACGGCGGTGGAGCACAGCGCCGTCCACGCCCTCGTCGCCTGGCTGCGGCACCAGGGCGCCGAGGTGACCGTGCTGGGGGTGGACGGCCAGGGGCGCCTGGACCTCGCGGAGGCGGAGGCCAGCCTCCGCGCCGACACCGCGCTCCTGAGCGCCATGGCCGCCAACAACGAGACCGGCGTCCGCTTCCCGGTGGCCGAGCTGGCGGCCCTCGCCCGCCGGAAGGGCGTCCTCTTCCACTGCGACGCCACCCAGGCCATCGGCAAGGTCGGCGTGGACGTCAGGGCCTGGGACGTGGACCTCCTCAACCTCAGCGCCCACAAGTTCCACGGGCCGAAGGGGGTCGGCGCCCTCTTCATCCGGCGCGGCGTCCGCCTGAAGCCCTTCATGGTGGGAGGCGGGCAGGAGCGGGGCCGGCGCGGGGGCACCGAGAACGTGCCCGGGATCGTGGGGCTCGGCCGGGCCGCCGCCCTCGCCGCGGCGCGCCTTCCGGAGATGGCGCGGGTGCAGGGCCTCCGCGACCGGCTGGAGGCCGGCGTGCGGTCGAGCGTCACCGGCGTGCGCGCGGAGGGCGCGGAGGCGGAGCGCCTGCCCAACACGTCGCTGCTGAGCTTCCGCGGCCTCGAGGGCGAGGCCCTGCTGCTGCGGCTCAACCAGGCGGGCTACTGCGTCAGCACCGGAAGCGCCTGCAGCACGGGCCAGCGGGAGCCCAGCCACGTGCTCCGGGCCATGGACGTGCCCGCCGAATACGCCAGGGGCACGATCCGCGTCACATTGGGCCACCCCACCACCGAGGCGGAGGTGGACGGTTTCCTCCAGGTCCTGCCGGGCCTGGTGGCGGAGCTTCGCGCCCAGGGGGCCTTCGCGCGTTGAAGGGCGCGGGCGCGCGGCGCGAGATGTGATCCCGGGCACGGGAAGCGCGGACGAATCTTCCGGAAACCTGCACCGGAGCACCCATGGCCGCCGTCCACGCACTGACGGGCTTCCTCGCGTTTGCCCTCGCCGGCGTGACAGCGCCCGCCCAGCACGCCCCGACGCCACCCCCGGGCGCGAAGCCGGCCGTCACCGCCTCCGTCGCTAAGGGGAAGCTCATCGAGGCCAAGCCGCCGCCGCTCTCCGACGACACGTGGCCCTGTTCCACCTGCCACACCGGAAAGTTCGATCCCAAGCCCCGGAAGCTCGAGATGCACGACGACATTCAGGGCGCCTTCAACCACGACAGCGAGAACCGCTGGTGCCTGGACTGCCACGACGGGGCCAACCGGGAGATGCTCCACCTGATCAACGGGACCCTGGTCCCCTTCACCGAGTCCTACCGGCTCTGCGGACAGTGCCACGGCGACAAGTACCGGGACTGGCGCCGGGGGGTGCACGGCAAGCGGACCGGCGAGTGGAACGGCGAGCGCACCTACCTGCTCTGCGTCCACTGCCACAATCCGCACAACCCGCGCTTCCAGCCCCTGAAGCCCCTGCCGCCGCCCCAGCGGCCCAGCGAGGTGAAGCGATGAGCCCCTGCGAATCCGCCTCCTGCGGCTCCGGCCAGGCGCCGGATCCCGACCGCCGGACCGTCGTGCAGTTCCTGGCGGCCACCGCCGCCGCCGCGAGCACGGGGTGCTCTCTGGAGTCCTTCTTCCGGAAGTCCTTCCGGGAGCTCTCCCCCGCCCAGGTCCGCCGCTTCGTGGCCGAGCTCGAAGGAAAGTATGGGCGCAGGTACGGGAAGGCCGTGAGCGTGGACACCACGGGCCCGATGGAGGGCGTGAAGTTCGGCTACGGCCTCGACCTCTCCCGCTGCATCGGGTGCCGCCGCTGCGTCTACGCCTGCGTCGAGGAGAACAACCAGTCCCGCAACCATCCCCAGATCCAGTGGATCCGCGTCCTGGAGATGGAGAAGGCCCACGGCGTGGATGTCAACAAGTCCGACATCTACTACGACGCCGAGCAGGTTCCGCGGCCGGGCCATTTCTACATGCCCGTGCAGTGCCAGCAGTGCGACGATCCGCCCTGCGTGAAGACCTGCCCGGTGGGCGCCACCTGGAAGGAGAAGGACGGCATCGTGACCATCGACTACGACTGGTGCATCGGCTGCCGCTGCTGCATGTCGGCCTGCCCCTACGGCGCGCGCCACTTCAACTGGGCCGAGCCCGACCTGCCCGCGGAACAGATGAACCCGAAGACCCACGTGCTGGGCAACCGGCCCCGGCCCAAGGGCGTCGTCGAGAAGTGCACTTTCTGCATCCAGCGCACCCGCAAGGGCCTCTATCCGGCCTGCGTGGAGGTCTGCCCCGTGGGCGCCCGCAAGTTCGGCAACGTGCTGGACCCCGAGAGCGAGATCCGCCA
>JBDIBF010000011.1:0-60896 GCA_039812765.1 Holophagaceae bacterium | reverse complement strand
CGGTCGGCGTTGCGGGCGTGGAAGGCGCGGAGGTTGTCGATCTGCTGGCGCTTCTCCTCCTCGGTGCTGCGGATCAGCTCGATGGCGCCGAGCTCGGCGGGGTGGGGATTGAGGAAGGTGTTCACGCCGATGATGGGCAGCTCGCCGCTGTGCTTGAGATGCTCGTAGTGGAGGCTCTCCTCCTGGATCTTGCCGCGCTGGTACATGGTCTCCATGGCCCCCAGCACGCCGCCCCGGTCGCTGAGGCGGCGGAACTCGGCCAGCACGGCCTCCTCCACCAGGTCCGTGAGCTGCTCGACGATGAAGGCGCCCTGCAGCGGATTCTCGTTCCTGGCCAGGCCCAGCTCGCGGTTGATGATGAGCTGGATGGCCATGGCACGGCGCACGCTCTCCTCGGTGGGCGTGGTGATGGCCTCGTCGTAGGCGTTCGTGTGCAGGCTGTTGCAGTTGTCGTAGATGGCGTAGAGGGCCTGCAGGGTGGTGCGGATGTCGTTGAAGTCGATCTCCTGGGCGTGGAGCGAGCGGCCCGAGGTCTGGATGTGGTACTTCAGCTTCTGGCTGCGCTCGTTGGCGTGGTACTTCTCCCGCATGGCGGTGGCCCAGATGCGGCGGGCCACCCGGCCGATGACGCTGTACTCCGCGTCCACGCCGTTGCTGAAGAAGAACGAGAGGTTCGGCGCGAAGTCGTCGATGTGCATGCCCCGGCTGAGGTAGTACTCGACGAAAGTGAAGCCGTTGGCCAGGGTGAAGGCCAGCTGGGTGATGGGGTTCGCCCCGGCCTCGGCGATGTGGTAGCCGCTGATGGAGACGGAATAGAAGTTCCGCACGTGGTCGGCGATGAAGCGCTCCTGGAGGTCGCCCATCACCTTCAGGGCGAACTCGGCGCTGAAGATGCACGTGTTCTGGGCCTGGTCCTCCTTCAGGATGTCGGCCTGCACCGTGCCGCGCACGGTGGCCAGCGCCTCGGCCTTCAGTTTCGCGTAGACGTCCGCGGGCAGCACCTCGTCGGCGGTGACGCCCAGCAGGGCGAGTCCGAGGCCCGTGTTGCCCTCGGGCAGCGCCCCGGCGTAGCGCGGCCGCGGGAGTCCCTTCGCCGCGTAGAGGGCGTCGATCTTGGCCTGGGCCTCGGCCATCCTTCCGTGCTCCATGAGCCAGGCCTCCGCCTTCTGGTCGATGGCGGCGTTCATGAAGAAGGCCAGCAGCATGGGCGCCGGACCGTTGATGGTCATGCTCACCGACGTGCTGGGCGCCAGCAGGTCGAAGCCCGAGTAAAGCTTCTTGGCGTCGTCCAGGGTGCAGATGGAGACGCCTGAGTTGCCGATCTTGCCGTAGATGTCCGGGCGCTCGTGGGGGTCCTCGCCGTAGAGCGTCACGCTGTCGAAGGCGGTGGAGAGCCGCGCCGCGGGCTGGCCCTTGCTCACGTAGTGGAAGCGCTTGTTGGTGCGCTCGGGCGTGCCCTCCCCGGCGAACATGCGCGTCGGGTCCTCGCCCGAGCGCTTGTACTCGAAGACCCCGGCGGTGAAGGGGAAGCGGCCCGGCACGTTCTCCAGGAGCTGCCAGGCGAGGATCTCGCCCCAGCTCCGGGCCCCGGGGAGCGCGACCTTTGGGATGCGCGTGCCCGACAGGGTCGCCGTGTAGTTCTTCGTGCGGATCTCCCGGCCCCGCACCACGTAGACGTTCTCGTCGTCGGAGAAGGCGTGGACCGTGCGCTCCCAGGTCGCCAGCAGCTTGCGGCATCCGGCGTTCAGTTCCCCGAGGTGCTCCTGGTAGCGCTGGCGGAGCAGGCGCACGGTGATCGCATGCTCCCGGTCGGCGCCCCCGGCCTCCTCGCCGTCGATCGGGGCGGTGAGCTGGGCCGAATCGTAGAACTCCGCGAGGGCCGGGACGGGGTCCCCCAGGGTCTGCAGCGAGGCGTAGAGGGCGTAGGCGGTCTCCGCGGTGTCGGCCTGCTTGGCCGCCCACCGCTTGTAGCCCTGCACCGTGTCGGCGATCTCCGCGAGGTAACGCACACGCTCCCCGGGGATGATGGCGCGCTTCACGGCGCCGTCCCCCGGGGCCTCCAGCCTCGGCGCCCAGGCCACGCCTGTCTTCGCCGCCAGGGCCTCCACCATCCCGCGGTAGGCCCGCGTGGTGCCGGGGTCGTTGAATTGCGAGGCGATGGTGGCGTAGACCGGCATGGCCGAAGCGTCCTCGTCGAAGCGCTTGCGGGCCCGCTGGAACTGCTTGCGCACGTCCCGCAGGGCGTCCTCGGCGCCGCGCTTGTCGGCCTTGTTGAGCACCACGAGGTCGGCGAAGTCGATCATGTCGATCTTCTCGAGCTGGGTGGCCGCGCCGTATTCCGGCGTCATCACATACATCGAGACGTCCACCAGGTCCGTGATGGAGCTGTCGCTCTGGCCGATGCCCGCGGTCTCCACGATGACCAGGTCGAAGCCTTCGGCCTTGGCGGCCGTGATGGCCGCCGCGAGGGCGTGGGAGGTGGCCCGGTGGGCGGCGCGGGTGGCGAGGCTGCGCATGAACACGCGGCTCGTCAGGTCCGGGTGGAAGATGGCGTTCATGCGGATGCGGTCCCCCAGCAGCGCGCCGCCGGTCTTGCGCTTGGAGGGGTCCACGCTGAGGATCGCCACCCTCTTGCCCGGGAAGTCCACCAGGAAGCGCCGTACCAGCTCGTCGGTCAGCGAGCTCTTGCCGGCGCCGCCGGTGCCCGTGATGCCCAGCACCGGGACGGTGCGGCCTTGGACCGGACTGATCTCCTCGCTCGATTCGTCCAGCTCGATTTCCGTGATGCGCCGGGCCAGGGGGATCGCCGCCCCCTTGCTCCGCGGATCGAAGTCCGTGCGCTGGAGCATGTCGTTGATCATGCCCTGCAGGCCCATCACGCGGCCGTCCTCGGGGCTGTAGATGCGGGCGATGCCGTAGGCCTCCAGCTCGGCGATCTCGGAAGGCACGATGACGCCGCCGCCGCCGCCGAAGACCTGCACGTGGCCCGCGCCGGCCTCCCGCAGCAGGTCCACCATGTACTTGAAGTACTCCACGTGGCCGCCCTGGTAGCTGCTGATGGCGATGCCCTGGGCGTCCTCCTGAAGGGCCGTGTCCACCACGTCCTTGACGCTGCGGTTGTGGCCCAGGTGGATGACCTCGGCGCCGCTGGCCTGGAGGATGCGCCGCATGATGTTGATGCTGGCGTCGTGGCCGTCGAAGAGGCTGGCGGCGGTGACGAAGCGGATCTTGTGGGCGGGGACGTAGACGCCGTCGGCGTCCAGGGTGCCCTTCACGTCGGCGGCGGCGGTGGACATGGCTTCCTCGGGGGCCCGGGCGGGCGGAGCCCCGATTCTACCCGCCGCCCGCCCTGGTCGAGGTCGGCCCAAGCGGCCCTGAGGCTACTGCGAGTCCCAAGGGCCGCTAGAGCCCGAACCGCGATGGCGGAAAGCGGGCCTCCAGCATGGCCTGGCGCTCCCGGAGGTGCTGTAGCAGGGACTGGAAGCGGGGGGTTCCGCGGAGGCCTGCGAGCAGCGGGCTGCGCTCGTACCAGCGGGTGCAGCCGAAGCCCTGGGTGTAGGCCCGCTCGGCCAGGTCCATGGCGTGGGCGGGCTGTCCGAGGAAGGCCGCGGCTTCCGCCATGCGCAGGGTGAACTCGCCGTCCGAGACCCGCAGCCCCACCCGCTCGCGGTCCAGGTCATCCAGCAGCGCCGTGGAGGCGGCGTCGCCATCCAAGGCGAGGCGGAACACCTTGGAGAGGCGCTGGTAGTTGGGGATCCCGTGATCCAGCGCCTCGCAGGACTTGAAGTGCTCCCGGGCGCCCGGACGGTCCCCGGAAAGGAGCGCGAGGTAGCCGCGGTAGAACAGGACGATGCTGTAACGGAGCTGCCCCGGCCGGCCCTGGAGGCGCGCCTCGAAGCGGCGGAAGTCCTCCCGGTAGAGGTGCAGGAGCTGGAGGGACTGCGGCTGGAACTCGGGGAGGGTGAGCTGTTCATGCAGGTCCGCGGCGCGCAGGGCGAGGTCGAGGAGGCCGGCGTTGCGCGCGGCGTTCACGATGCCGAGGAGGAGCAGGGGATTCCCGGGTCGCCGGGTGTGGGCATCCAGCAGCAGGTCCAGGGCCTCCCGGTGGTTCCCGCTGCTGGCGCGGAAGATCGCGGCGCGGAAGAGGGCCCGCGGGTGGCCCGGGGCCAGCTGGAGGCTGCGCCGGTAGGCCGCGTCCGCCTCGGCCTGCTCCAGGCTGCTGGAGGCCTGCGGATCGTCGAGGAGGGAGCGGTTGAGGAGGTTCCCAAGGTTCAGCCAGGCGGAGGCGCAGCGCGGCTCGAGGGCGGCCAGCCGGCGCGCCCGGACCACGGCCTCGGGGATGCGCTGGTTGTCGAGGCGCAGCCCCATCAGCTCCACCAGCTCCCAGAAGGTCCCCGGGCTGGCGGGCACGTAGGCGTCCTGGGCGGGAAGGGCGAGGTGGGCGGGGAGGGCGGCGAGGGCCGCGGCGAAGGCCGCGGCGGGGGCCTGGGGCTCCACCCGCCGCGCCTCCCAGGGCGCCAGGGTTCCGGAACGGCTCCAGGTCCACCGCAGGTCCAGGGCCAGGAGGTCCCCCTGGCGGACGGGCCTGAGCAGGAGGATGAGCACCGGCTCGGCGCGGCGGGCGGACTCCGGATGCTCCGGCAGGGCGTTGGCGGGGGTCACGGCCACGCCGGGGGTCAGGGACAGCTCGTCCTCCAGCAGGGTCGCGAGGGAGCGCGCCTGGTTGAAGGAGAGGGAGGCGCCCTCCGGAGGCTGTTCCGTGACCAGCAGGATGCGGAGGGGGTCGGCGGCGGGTCGCAGGTGGCCCCATCGCAGGGCCAGGAAGCCCGCCAGGGCGAGCCCGGCGAGGGCCAGGACGCTGAGCAGGCCCAGCGAGGGCGCGGGGCTCGGGGAGGAACGGGTCGGGGAGTCCATGGCGTGCGGTCCGGTCGGCTAGAGCCCGAAGCGGCGGGGAGGATAGCGGGATTCGAGGAGGGACTGGCGCTCGAGGAGGTGGCCGTGGAGGACCTGCCACCGCGCGGTGCCCCGGACGGGGGCCAGGAAGGGGCTGCGCTCGTACCACCGGGTGCAGCCGAAGCCCTGGGTGAAGGCCAGCTCCCCCAACTCCAGGGCCTGGTCGGTCTGACCCAGGAAGGCGGCGACCTCGGCGAGCTTGAAGGTGAACTCGCCGTCCGGCGCCCGCAGGGCCGAGCGCTGGTCCGCCAGGGCCTTGAGCCGGGCCAGGGCCTCCGGCCGCCCATCCTCCAATGCGAGGGCCAGGACGCTGGCGAGGCCCTCGAAGCCGTACCAGCCCCCCGGGATGGTCCGGGCGGCCCGGAATGCCTCGCGGGCTCCGTCCCGGTCGCCGGCGGCCAGGGCGAGGTAACCGAGGTAGAAGTGGACCCGCGTGTCCCGGCCGGTGCCCTCCAGCCGGCAGGTGGCCCGATGGGCCGCGGCCTCGCCGGCGTACAGGTAGGTGTTCTCGCAGTGGGAGCGGGGCTGCCCGTCGGTGAGCCGGCCCAGCTCGGCCAGGGCGCGCAGGGCCAGGTCCAGCAGGCCCGCCGTGCGGGCGAGGTAGGCCAGGGCGCGGTAGAGCGAGGGCACCGCCGGATGCCGGCCCAGGGCGGCTTCGAGGAGCGAGAGGCCGTCCCGGTGCAGCCCCGAGTCCGCCAGGAGCTGGCTGAACCCCGAGACGCCCCTCGGGTGGTCCGGCACGGAGGCCAGCCCCGCGCGATAGGCCTGGAAGGCGCCCCATTGCACGGCCTGCTCGAGGGGGTGGAGGAGGAGCTGGTTGTACAGCTGGTTGGCGTAGAGGAACTGGGCCGTGGCGCAGCCGGGATGGGCGCGGGCGAGGGCACGGCTGAAGGCAAGCCGCTCCGGGCCGCGCCGGGGATCGTCCTCGTCGGCGAGGACTTCCAGCAGGGGGGCCAGGACCTGTCCGTCTCCCGGGCATAGGGCCTCCCCGGATGGGGGCGTGAGCTGGAGGGGAAGGCCGCCGGCGAGGCGGGTGAAGGTCTGGAGGGGCTCCGCCGGGGGCAGGGACAGGACCGGGCGGCGCAGGCCGCTGGGATAGGAGACCTCCACGTCGAAGGCGAGGCCCCGGTCCCCGAGGCGCGGGCTCAGCCGCAGGAGGGTGGCCCGGCTGCGGGCGGGGAGAGGGTGGTCGGGGGCCGGCCAGGGCAGCACCGCGAAGCCGCCCAGGGACTCGAGGTGGTCCGCGAGGAGGACGCCCAGGCCGTCCAACGGAAGCCCCGCCGCGCCCTCCACGCGAAGGTAGACCCGCCGGAGGTCCCGCCGGCGGCCGCAGCCGAGGAGCGCCGGGGCGGACAGGCCGGCGAGCCCGAGGCCGCAGGCGGTGGCGCCCCGGAGCAGGTCCCGGCGGGCGAGGGCGCGGGTCACGGCCCGATCCGCGTGGCGGGGAAGAGCTCCTCCATCATCCGCTGGCGTTCCTGGAGGTGGCGGCGGAGGGTGGCCCAGTAGGGCAGGCGGCGGGCCCCCGCCAGGAAGGGCGCGGTCTCGTACCACCGCAGGCAGATGAAGCCCTGGGTGGCCGCGCGGTTGGCCAGCTCCAGGGCCTCCCGCGGTCGGTCCAGGAATCCGTAGGCCTCCGCGACCTTGAAGGTGAGCTCGCCGTCGAGCACCTGGACCATCTGCCGGGAATGCGCCAGGTCGTCCAGTTCGCGGAGGGCCTCGGCCTCGCGCCCCTCCAGCGCCAAGGCGTAGACGCGGCTGAGGGGAAGGAAGGCCGGGACGACCGCCTCGCCCGCGAGGGCCCGCTGGAAGTAGGGCAGGGCGCGCGCGCGGTCGCCGGCGAGGAGGCGCGCGTAGCCCCGGTAGAAGTCCAGCAGCGCAGGCTGGGCGCCGGCCTGGGGGAGGTCCAGGCTGGCGGCGAAGCCCGGGATGTCGCCCCGATAGAGGCGCGTGTTGTCGGTGGTGGTGTGCATGGTCCCGGGAAGGCCCGTGAGGCGTGACTGGCGCCGCAGGGCGCGCTCGGCGGCGTCGAGCAGGCCCGAGACCCGGGCCGGGTAGGCGACGCTCATCGCGGCGGTGGGGCTCCGCGGGAAGGCGTCCACCGCGCCGAGGCTGGCCTCCAGGGCCTCCCGGACGCGACCGGTGTCGGCGGCGAAGAACGCGTAGCCCCGGATGCCCCGGGGGAGGCCCGGAAGCAGCTTCATGCCCTCGCGAAAAGCCTCCTCCGCGCGGCGGGGCCCGTTCGCGCGCTCCCCGGGATGGTGGAGGGTCGCCACGTACAGCGCGCCCCCCAGACCGTACTGCACGGTGGCGCAGCCCGGATGGGCCGCGGCCAGGCGCTCGAAGCGCTGGGCGGGCTCCTGGGTGCTGTCCAGCACGGGCCGGCCCAGCAGGCCCATGAGCTCCACACAGGCGGCGGGATCGTCGGGGCGGAGGAGTCCCGGAGGGGCCCCGCGCACGCCCAGGGGGGCCAGCAGCTCCGTGATGGCCCAGTCCGGGGTTCCCGGGCGGGAGGGGATCGAGGCGGGGGCCCGGCTTCCCTCCCAGGCCGGGTCAAGGCGCAGGTGGCTGTCCCAGAAGGTGGCCCGCACCCGGAGGCGGAGGGAGCCCGGCGGGAGGGTCGCGTCGGGCGGGAGGCCTTCGAGGACGCTGAACCCGCCCAGCACCTCGAGGTGGTCCGCGATCAGCTGCCGCAGCCCCTCCCGCTGGTCCGCGTCCAGGCCCCCCGGGTCGGAGGAGGGCGCCACGACGACCTGGATCCGGCGGGGCGCCTGGAGCGGTCCGACACGCCGGAGCGTCCAGAGGCCCGCCAGGGCGGCCAGGAGCAGGAGGGGGAGGATGACGGCGGCGCGTCTTCGCATGAGGCGGGGCGGGACCTGGAGCATCGCTCACTTCCCGCGGGACTTCCACCTCAATGCGCGGGCACCCCCCGAGGATCCGGGGCATCCTGGGAGGCGCGTCCCCTGGAGCCGCCATGGTCCTTCCCGTGTTCCCCCCCGCCCTGCTGGCCGCGACCGTGCCTCCGCAGGCGCCGGAGCCCTACCAGCGCCGGAACCCCGACATCCCGAAGCGGGAGAAGGAGGCCATCGAGCGGGCGAGGAAGGGCAGCGGCCGGAGGCCCGTGGACGCCACGCGCCGCCTGACGCCCGAAGAGCGGAGCCGGGCCGAGGTCTTCCGGGCCAGCAAGGACTCCGTGGTCTACATCGCCAGCATCGCCACCTTTCGCAACCTCTTCGGCGACGTGTTCAGCCAGCCCGCCGGCACCGGCACCGGCTTCGTCTGGGACGAGAAGGGCCACGTGGTGACGAACCACCACGTGATCACCGTCGAGGACGGCGGCGCGCCCATCGGCGAGGCCCAGGACCTGCAGGTCACCCTCTCGGACGGCAGGACCTACAAGGCCCAGGTGGTGGGCCGCTCCCTGGAGTACGACATCGCCGTGCTCCAGGTCTTCGCGCCCCTCGAGCGGCTCAAGCCCCTCAGGCTCGGCCGTTCGGCGGACCTTCAGGCAGGCCAGTCGGTGCTGGCCATCGGCAACCCCTTCGGCCTGGACCACACCCTGAGCGCAGGGGTCATCTCGGCGGTGGGGCGGGAGGTCCCGACCTCGGGCGGGCGGCGCATCAGCCAGGCCATCCAGACGGACGCCGCCATCAACCCGGGCAACTCCGGAGGACCTCTCCTCGACTCCTCGGGCCGCCTCATCGGCATGAACACGGCGATCCTGAACCCCACCCAGTCGGCCGTGGGGTTCTCGCTGGGCATCGGTTTCGCGATCCCCGTGGACACGCTGAACCGGGTCGTGCCCCTGCTCATCCAGAAGGGTCAGCTGGTGAGGCCCAAACTGGGCTTCAGCGCCCTCCTCCCCGAGCACGCGGCCCTCCTCGGGGTGCGAAAGGGCGTGATGGTGGCGGAAGTGGAGCCCGGCAGCCTCGCGGCGGCGGCGGGGCTCCAGGGCCTGCGCTTCAAGCCGGGCACGGAGGACCGGCGCCAGCTCAACGACGTGGTGGCCCTCGGGGACCTCATCGTGGGCTTCCAGGGCAAGCCCATCGAGCGGGACATCCAGCTCTTCGACCTCATGGAGCTGGAACCGCCGGACGCGGACCTGGCGTTCGACGTGCTCCGTGACGGCAGGCGGCTCACCATCGTGCTCAGGCCCGGCGCGCCGCCGTCGAAGCCCCCGGGGCCCCCGGCCTGAGGGCCCAGGCGGTCCTAGCGCGGGTGGGGCTCGCCCCCGGGTTCCCGGGTCCCGGGGGTCGGCCGCGGCCCCTGTCCCGGAGGCTCCGGCGGCAGGTAGGCCAGGGGCACCAGCAGCGGCTCCTCGACGCCCTCCGCCACGATGCGGAGCATGCCCCGCCGCTGGGACCGGTCCTGGAGGGTGACGGTCAGGTGGTGCTCGGGGCCCTCCTCCCGGCCGACCCCGGCGATGGACCAGCCGCTTCCCTCCGCCAGGACCGCCTCGCGGATCCGGAAGGGCTTCCCGTCAGAGCGCCGCACCACCAGGGCTTGGCTGAGCCCCTCGGGCAGGTCGAGGACGACGCGGCTGGGGGAGGCCTCGAGGAGCTGCCGGATGCGCCAGGCCAGGGTGAGGTTGAAGCGCGGCTGGAGCGGCGCGCTGGTGGTGACGGCGAGGCGCTCCAGGCCGGCGGTCTGCCCGGGCTTGAGCCTTCCCGGGCGCAGGGTGAGCACCAGGCTGGCGTTCACGCCCTCCTGGACGATCTCGTGATCGAAGTAGTCCGGCAGCTCACTGGCCAGGCGGATGGCGGCGGCCTCCCCGCCCTCCCGGGTGAAGCGGAAGGCGATGGAAGGGCTCTCGAAGCGCTGCACCGCGCCCAGGTCCTTCGCCTGGCCATCCACCGCGACCTCCGGCCGCACGGTCATGTCCACGCGCAGGATGTACCGGGGCTGCCCCGGATCGCTGCACTCGATCTTGGCAGCCCGGCGCTGGTAGCCGACGAAGCCGGTGGGATCGAGGGTCATGCGGATGGGGCGGGACTCGCCCGGCGCGAAGGGCGTCGCGAAGGGCGCCATGTCCACGGTGACGCCCGGCGCCAGATCGAGGAGCCGGAACGTCATCGGCCCCTCGGCGAGGTTCTTCAGCTCCCAGGCGACGGTCCGGACCTCCTTGGGGCCGATGCTGCCGAGGCTGGTGATGGTGTCCGGCGTGACGCCGAAGGTGACCGCGATGCAGTCCACCTGGAGGGTCTGGTCCGGCTGCGGCGCGTCCGGGGAGGCCAGCCGGAGGGTCCAGGCCTGGAGTCCCCGCAGTCCCGCGGGCTCGACCCGGAACGACACCTTGCGGGTCTCCCCAGGGGCCCAGGGACGGGCCAGGGCCAAGCCGGGGGCCGTCACGGCCTTGGGCGGATCCACCAGGCGGAAGGTGGCCGGCCGGGCGGCGGCATTGCGCACCTCCCACACCAGGGTTTTCGCCTCCCCCGGCTTCACCGCGCCCAGGTGGCGGACGGCGTCCTGGACGGGCCTGGGCGTCACCGGGGCCGGGAGCGGCGTCAGGGGCGCCAACGGGCTGGTGGGCGGAGGCGGCGACTGGAAGGCGAGGAGCAGGGCGCAGGCGAGCATCGTTGTCCGGGGGGCGAAGGACCAGTCTGAAGGCGCCGGGGCGAAAGGGAAAGCGCGGCCGGGCCACGGAACACGAGGGCCCGGCGCTGGCCGGGCCCTCGCATCCTGAAGCGGGCGTTCAGCGGTTGATGGCCTTGAAGGCGTTCACCACCGCGTTGTACTCCGTGGAGCCCGAGGGGTAGCCCAGGGCCACGCAGGCGTTGAGGCAGGCGGTCTTGGCGCCGGCGTAGGTGGTGCTGGAGGTCATGTAAGAGGTCAGGGCCTTGAACCAGATGCGGGCGGCCTTGTCGTTGCCGATGCCGGTCATCCCGCCGGGCAGATAGGAGCTGTAGGTGTTCGAGCTGGGGCTGCTGCTCGCGCCCTGGCTGAGGAAGTAGAACATCCGGTTCGCGGGACCCGAGCTGTAGTGCACGTCCAGGTTCTTCAGGCTGGAGGACCAGGCGTCGCGGCTGCCGCCGTCCAGGCTGGGCTTGTACATGTAGCGCAGGGGCGTGGAGGCGAGCTGCTCGCCGATGGTCCAGTTGCCGCCGGTGTTGCCGATGGTGGAGCCCGAGCCGCCGCGGGCGTAGAACTCCACCATGGTGCCGTTGATGTCGGAGTTGGCCTCGTTCAGGCCGCCGCTCTCGCCGCGGTAGGTCAGGTTGGCGGTGCGGGCGCAGACGCCGTGGCTCATCTCGTGGCCGGCGACGTCGAGGGCGGTGAGGGTCTTGAAGGAGGAGCCGTCGCCGTAGGTCATGCAGAAGCAGCTGTCAGACCAGAAGGCGTTGTCGTAGCTGTTGGAGTAGTGCACACGGCTGTAGGTGGCCCGGCCCGCGCCGTCGATGCCGTTCCGGCCGAGCACGTTCTTGTAGTAGTCGTAGGTCTTGCCGACGCCGTAGTGGGCGTCCACGCCGGCGGTCTGGCCGTTGGCGGCGGTGGTGGAGGAGCCCTCGACGTAGTTGGCGCCGTCGCCCCAGGTGTTGTCCGCATCGGTGTAGATGGTGCCCGTGCCGCTGGTGGCGTGGTTCAGGTTGTAGGTCGCGTAGTTCATCCCCCGCACCGTGTCGCGCAGCTCGTAACCGCCGCTGACGCTGTTGGTGTTGATGGAGACGGTGCCGCTGTACTGGCTCTTGCCGGTGCCGGATGCGGCGGCGGTGTGGAGGGTGCTCCAGCGGTCGAGGATCGCGCCGGTGTGGGCGCTCACCATGAAGTCGGTGTGGCTGGTCTCCCCGTCCCCGTTCTCCAGCTCGGCGTGGACGTGGTAGGCCAGGACGGCCCGCTGGACCACCGGCTCGGCGGCCGGCTCGGCGGCCGCGTCGCCCTCTGTGAGGCGGTGGGCCCGGAGGTGGACCGGCACTTCGATCCGGGCGACCACCAGCTCCACCGTGGGCTCGGAGGCATAGGCCCCCTTCGGTGCCAGGGCCTTGTGGGCGGCCGCGAGGGCCTCCGAGGCGCCCAAGGTGGGGGTGACGTCGAGGCGGAGCCCGCGGGCGAGCGCGTCGGTCAGGCCCTCCACCTGGCCTTCGCGGGAATGGACGATGACCTCGCCTTCGAAGACGCGGACGCCCTTGTAGAGCTGGTCGAAGCGGACGTGGCTCTCGCTCACGCCTTCCTCCACGGCGTTCTTCAACGCGAAGTCGTGGTCGCGGTCGAGGCCGAGGTCCCAGACCCGGGCGGAGAGATGCTGCTGCGCCGCGAGGATCCTGGGGGAGGGCGAGCCCGGCGCCGAGGCGACGAGGGCGGGGGCGGCGACGAGGGCGAGCATCAGGGCGGTGCGCATGGGGCCTCCGGAGGGGGGCGGTGCAGCGGGCGGAGGGGCGACGGCGGTCCCGGCCTCCGGAAGCCGGAGGAGGGAACGGCGCGATCGGGAAAGAGCGGGGTGCTGGCGATGATTCAACGCCAGGGCCGCGGATCCGCCTTGTTAAGACGCGTTAATTTTGATGGAAGACGGTTCCATCTGCGCGTCACGCCCGGCCGGGCTCAGAATGCCCAGCCGACCCCGAAGGTCCACATGCGGTCGAACTCCTGGCCGCTGCCCTGGGCACCGAGGAGCGCGGCCAGATCCGCCGCCGAGGAAAGTTGCACGGGGCGGTCCTTCGTGAAGGGCTGCTGATAGCTCGCCACGAGGCAGGGCCGGAAGGGCAGGGGCAGGCGCCAGCGCGCGCCCACCCGCAGCCAGGGCCGCCCCAGGGTGTGCGCCACGGAGGCCCCGGCGGCCTCGTAGCGGTAGCGCTGGGCGCGCTCGATGAGGCCCACCTCGCCCCCCAGGCCGACGAAGGGGATCCAGAACTGGGCGTTGAGGCCCATCCCCAGGCCCGCCTGGGTGAGGGTCCCGGACTGATTCGTCGTCCCCAGGCGCAGGTCGCCCTCGGTGCGCAGCCAGGCCCCTTCGAAGGTGGCCTCCAGGCGCAGCACCGGGCCGAACAGGAAGAGCCGGCGTTCGACGGTGGCGATCAGGCCCTTGCCCGTGTCGAGAGTCCCCGAGGCCAGCTGCCCCGTGCCCGTGAGCAGGGTCTGGGGAAGGTTCTGCCCCTTGGGGAAAGGCACCTCGAGGCGCAGGCCCCAGGACTGGGCGGCGAGGGGCGCGGCGGCGAGGAGGAGGCAAGGGAAGCGCATTCCCCGAGTCTGGGCGATCCGGGGGATTCCGGGAAGCTCAGGCCCTCAGGCCTTCCACTTGATGCTGCAGCCGCGGCTGGGCTTCTGGTCCGGGTCCACGGGCCGGCCCGCGAGCACCGCGTCCAGGGCCTCCTTCAGGTCGCGGCGGCTGACGGGCGCGTCCCTGCGGGGCGTGGTGTTGTCGTCCATGCGTCCGCGGTAGACCAGCCTGCCGCCCGCGTCGAAGAGGAAGAAGTCCGGCGTGCAGACGCCGCCGTAGGCCTTGATCACCGCCTGGCTCTCGTCCTTCAGGTAGGGGAAGGCGTAGCCCCGCTTCGCCGCGTGGGCCTTCATGCCCTCGAGGCTCTCCTCCCGGCGCGCCTCGCTCTCGCTCTCGTTGCTGTTGATGCCCACGAAGGCGATCCGGCCCGCGTAGGCCCTGGCGAGGGCGTTGATGCGCTCCTCGCTGGCCATGACGTAGGGGCACTGGGTGCTGAGGAAGACCACCACCACAGGCCCCTTCAGCGTCCGGCTGTCGAGGACCTTCCCGTCCACGCCGGGGAGGGCGAAGGCGGGCATGGGCGTTCCCAGGGGCAGCTTGGGCCCGGACTGGGCGGCGAGCAGGGCGGGGAGGGCGGCGAGAAGGAGGGCGCGGGGCATGGGGCCTCCGGGTCAGGGTTTCCACTTGATGGAGCAGCCCATGCTGGGGTTCTGCTCCGGAGACGGCGCGCGGCCCGCCAGCACGGCGTCCAGGGCCTCCCGGAGGTCCTGGCGGCGGACCGCCGCGGGGTCCTTCCAGCTGTCGTCGAGACGTCCGCGGTAGGCCAGGCGGCGGTGGGGGTCGTAGAGGAAGAAGTCCGGCGTGCACACGGCCCCGAAGGCCCGCGCCACGGCCTGGTCCTCGTCGTGGAGGTAGGGGAACGCGTAGCCCTTGGCCGCGGCGCGGGCCTTCATCGCCGCGAAGCTGTCGTCGGGATAGGCGACCGCGTCGTTGGGGTTGAGGGCCACCACGTCGCAGCGTCCGGCGTAGTCCCGGGCCAGGGCGTTGATGCGGTCGTCCACCGCCTGCACGTAGGGGCAGTGGTTGCACATCACCACCACCAGCAGGGCCGGCGCGGAGAAGTCGTCCCGGTGGTGGTGCCGGCCGTCCACGCCGGGCAGGTCGAAGGGCGGGCAGGGGCTGCCGAGGGGGACCATCGTGGATTCGAGGAGGGCCATGGCGTTTCCAGCGGAAAGGCCAGTCTACCGCCGGGGCCCGTCGCGCCGGCCCCTTGATCCGCGCCGCCCCTTCCGCGAGGCTGGGATGGACTCCGGCCCGCCAACTTGACCCCGACCCTGCCCCGCCTCCACTGGTCCACGCTCGGCGAAGATTCGCTCGGGCTGGAGCACCGGTGGGCCCACGCCTGGGAGGTCAGCGTGGACCGCGGCGCCGCGCCGGCCCTGCCGCCCTCGGAGACGGACCTGTGGGCGGTGAGCGCGGACGCCGCCGAACCGCCCCCTTCGCTGGTGCGCGGCGCCTCCGAGGTCGGGGCCCTGCCCATCGTCCTCCTCCGCCGGCCCGGGGCCCCGCCCCTCAGCGTGGCCCAGCTCGCCGCCTGGAGCCGCCTGGGCTCCGTGCGGTGGGAGGTGCGGGGCGACGATCCTCCCACCCCGGGCCTGCGGCCCAACGCCGCCACGACGCCCCCCCTCTCCGCGTCCCAGACGCTGCAACTCGGCCTGGTGGGCCTCAGCGCCGCCATGCAGGACGTCGTGGCGAAGGCCCGTGCCGCGGCCGCCACCAAGGCCACGGTGCTGCTCATCGGCGAGAGCGGCACCGGCAAGGAGATCGTGGCCCGCGCCATCCACCGCATGAGCCCCCAGGCCTCGGCCCCCTTCGTCGCGGTGCACTGCGGCGCCATCCCCGAGAACCTCATCGAGTCCGAGCTCTTCGGCTACACCAAGGGCGCCTTCACCGACGCGCGCAAGGACACGCCGGGCAAGTTCCAGGAGGCCGACGGCGGCACGCTCTTCCTGGACGAGGTGAGCACCATGTCCATGGCCGCGCAGGTGCGCCTCCTCCGGGCCCTGCAGGAGCGGGAGGTGCAGCCCCTGGGCGGCGGCGGGCCCGTGAAGGTGGACGTGCGCGTGGTCGCCGCCACCAACGAGGACCTGTGGGCCCGGGTGAAGGAGGGCAAGTTCCGGGAGGACCTGCTCTACCGCCTGGACGTGGTGCCCATCCACCTGCCGCCCCTCCGGGCGCGGCGGGAGGAGGTGCCCTTCCTCGCCCAGCACTTCCTGAACCGCAAGGCCCGGGAGCACGGCCTCTACCCGAAGGCCCTCCATCCTTCGGTGGACCCCCAGCTCATGGCCCACCCCTGGCCGGGCAACGTGCGCCAGCTCGAGAACGCCATCGAGCGCGCCATCGTGCTGAGCGGCCGGCGCCCCGTCCTCACCCGGGAGGACTTCCTCTTCCTCGGCGCGGAGCCCGGGAGGCCCCTGGCGGCCGCCGAGGCGGACGCGCTCCCCATGCCGGAGGTGCCCGTGGAGTCCGTCGGGCCCGGCGCGCTGCCCCTGGACCTGCCGCCGGAGGGGCTCGACCTGAACCAGGTGGTCTCCGACGTGGAGAAGAAGCTCATGCTCCAGAGCCTCGCCATCACCCGCGGCAACAAGAAGCGCGCCGCGGAGCTGCTGGGCCTCAAGCGGACCACTTTCCTGGAAAAGATGAAGCGGCTGGACCTCGAGGATCCCGGGGACGAGGCCGGCGACGCTGAGCCCTGACGTTTCCGCGCCCTGAATTCCTAGAGGGAGCGCCCGGGGTGCGAAGAAGTCACGGGAATTTGCATAGTATGCAAAACCACCAACGGATTTATGCGTGTCAGTGCGAAGAATTAACATCAATTAACACGCGAAGGCGCAGGGGCCTTTGATCCTTTTTCTAAGGAAAAAGGAAGGGACCCACCATGCGCAAAGCCCACCGTCTCATCACGGCCCTCGGCCTGCTTCTGGCCGCGGGGCCCCTGGCCTCCGCCGCCCAGGGCCAGCGGAACCCGCGGCCCCAGGCGAAGGTGCACCCGGACCACCACGAGT
Source organism: Holophagaceae bacterium (assembly GCA_039812765.1). Lineage (GTDB taxonomy): Bacteria > Acidobacteriota > Holophagae > Holophagales > Holophagaceae > JADJVL01. The sequence goes on along the minus strand of JBDIBF010000011.1, from coordinate 44,732 downwards.
TCGAGGCGATGCTCTTCGCGCCCTTCACGGGGGAGCGCGGGGCCCTGGCCCGCACTTTCAAGGTCGCCTTCAGCTTCCCGGACGCCGAGGAGGCCACCTGGGCCAGCTGGCGCCTGGAGCTGGTGGACGGGGAGGGCGCGGTGGTGCGGACCTGGTACGGGGAGACGCCCCTGGTGCAGGGCCGCGGCCTCCGGGAACTCGCCTGGGATGGTCGAGGCGAGGGCGGGCAGTTCCTGAAGCACGGCTTCTATACCCTGCGGCTGAGCGCGGCGCCGACCGACGAGGCCACCTACCGCACGGCGCCCGGGGGCGCGGTCGACGCCCGCGTGGAGCCGCGGCTGGCGCGGGCGGGCGGGGACCTGGACATGCAGGAAGCGACGATCGAGGTCGGACGCGTGGCCGTCCCGGACCTGCGGCCCATGGAGCCCTTGCCCGTGGGGGCCCGGCAGGAGGAAGCCCGCGGGATGGCCCGCGCCAGCGACGTCGGCCAGACCGCCCGCCCGGCCACCGCCTCGCTGCCGTACACCATCTACTTCGGCAACATGCACAGCCAGACCAACCATTCCGACGGCGGCACGCCGGTGGGCAGCTGCTCCGGCGCCGAGACGCCCCAGGCGGGCACCCAGGGTCCGACGGAGGCTTTCGAAATGATGCGCGTTCAGGCGGGCGGAGACTTCCTGCTGGCCTCCGAGCACAACCACATGTACGACGGCTCCACCAGCGAGAACACCTCGGCGGACACGGTCGCCGCCCGCGCCCTCTGGCAGAGCGGCCAGACGCTGGCCGCCAACTACCGCGCCGCCCACCCGGACTTCATGGCCCTCTACGGCAACGAGTGGGGCGTGATCACCAACGGCGGGCACATGAACCTGCTGAACCCCGATGGCCTCGCCACCTGGGAGCACGGGGCGGGCGGCCTGCTCACGGGCGACTACTACGTCCCCAAGAGCGACTACGCCGCCATGTACGCGCTCATGAAGCAGCGGGGCTGGGTGGGCCAGTTCAACCATCCCAAGACCAGCGGCCAGTTCATCATCAACAGCACGAACCTGGCCTATGACGCGAACGGCGCGGACGTCATGGCCCTGTGCGAGGTGATGAACACCTCCGCCTTCTCCACCAACACCTCGGAGACGGAGACCGGCCACAGCAGCTACACCGGCGCCTGGAACATCCTCCTGGAGCGCGGCTACCACGTGGCCCCCAGCACGGACCAGGACAACCACTGCGCCAACTGGGGCCTGAGCTACCGCAACCGCACCGGCGTCCTCCTCCCCACGGGCACGCCCTTGACGATGCAGAGCTTCCTCGACGCGGTGAAGGCGCGCCGGGTCTTCGCCACCGAGGACAAGGCGGGCCAGCTCGTCCTCACCGCCAACGACCATGTCATGGGCGAGTCCTTCTCGAATTCCGGGACGCTCACCCTCGTCGCGAACTACGCCAGCACCTCCGGCCAGACCGCCAGCCGCATCCAGTTCTTCGAGGGCGTCCCGGGCCGCAACGGCACCGTCACCCAGCTCACGGAGGGCAGCGGCACCTACGCCTTCACCCCCGCCGCCGGCGAGCACTTCTACTACGCCCTCGTCACCCAGGCCAACGGCGACCGCCTCTTCTCCGCGCCGGTATGGGTGAGCCAGGGCAGCGGCGGCGCGACGGCCCCGTCCATTACCACGCAGCCGGCCTCCGTCACGGTCACCGCCCCGGCCACCGCCACCTTCACGGTCGCGGCCGCGGGGACCGCCCCGCTGAGCTACCAGTGGCGCAAGAACGGCACGGCCATCTCCGGCGCGACGACGGCCAGCTACACGACCCCCGCCACCGCCACAGCCGACTCCGGTTCGACCTTCAGCGTCGTGGTCACCAACAGCGCCGGAAGCGCGACATCGAACAACGCGACGCTCACGGTGAACGCCGCGGCCACGGCCCCGACCATCACCACCCAGCCCGCCAGCGTCACGGTCACCGCCGGCGCCACCGCCACGTTCACCGTGGCCGCCTCTGGCACCGCGCCGATGACCTACCAATGGCAGAAGAACGGCGCCGCCATCTCCGGCGCCACCTCGGCCACCTACACCACGCCGGCCACCACCACCGCCGACAGCGGCGCCACCTTCCGCTGCGTGGTGACCAACAGCGCGGGCAGCGCCACCTCGAGCAGCGCGACGCTCACGGTGAATGCCGCCGCTACCGCGCCCACCATCACCACCCAGCCCGCCAGCCAGACCGTCACCGCAGGCGCCACCGCCACCTTCAACGTGGCGGCCTCGGGCACTTCGCCCTTCACCTACCAGTGGCGCAAGAACGGCACCGCCATCCCCGGCGCGACCGCGGCCAGCTACACCACGCCGGCCACCACCACCGCCGACAGCGGCAGCACCTTCAGCGTGGTGGTGGGCAACAGCGCGGGCAGCGCCACGTCGGCCAACGCGACCCTGACGGTGAACGCCTCCGGGACCACCTTCAGCGAGGTGGAGTCCAACGGAACCCTCGGAACGGCCAATGTGGTGGGCCGGACCTACACCAAGATCACCGGCACCATGGGCAACACCACCGACAAGGACCACTTCGCGCTGAGCCTCAACGCCAACGAGAAGCTCACCCTCGGCATGACGGGCCCCTCCACCACGGACTACGACCTGTACCTGCTGGACGCCTCCGGCGCCACGCTCGCGTCCTCCACCGGCGGCACGAGCACGGAGTCCCTGACCTACACCAACGGCGCGACCGCCAAGACGGTCTACGCCCAGGTGATCAGCTACAGCGGCTCCAGCACCACGGTGCCCTACAACGTGACCGTGGCCTACACGGCGGGCACGCCGACCGCGACGGAGCTCCTGGCCAATCCCGGCTTCGAATCCGGGGCCGTGAACTGGACCGCCACCAGCGGCGTCATCACCAACGGCACGGGCGAGACGCCCCACGGCGGCACCTGGATGGCCTGGCTCAACGGCTACGGCAGCGCCCACACGGACTCGCTGTTCCAGCAGGTGAGCATCCCCTCCACCGCGACGTCGGCCACCCTGACCTTCTGGCTCCACATCGACACGGCGGAGACCACCACCACCACGGCCTACGACACCCTGAAGGTCCAGGTCCGCAACAGCAGCGGCGCGGTGCTGGCCACCCTCGCCACCTACAGCAACCTCAACAAGAACACGGGCTATGCCCAGAAGACCTTCGACCTCAGCGCCTACAAGGGCCAGGCGGTGCAGATCTACTTCGAGGGCGTGGAAGGCGGAACCCTGCAGACCAGCTTCGTCCTCGACGACGCGAGCCTGAAGGTCCAGTAGCCGTCGGCGGGATCACCGGGAAAGGGGCCGCGGACGCGGCCCCTTCTCTTGGTAGCCTGGACGGTCGAGGTCGAGATGCAGCACCACCGATGGCGGCTCAGCGTTCCCGTGGACCAGGAGGAGGCCCTGGAGGCCTGGCTCCAGGGGGCCGGGGCTTCGGCCACCTACCGCGAGGCCGATCCCCCCCACGCCTTCTACGCCTACTTCCCGCCGGACCTCGGCACGCCGGACGCCCAGGGCCTCACGACCTTCCCCGGCGTGGTCCTGCAGGCCCAGGAGGCCTTCGACGACGAGGACTGGCTGGCCAAGAGCCGCGAGGGCTTCGGCCCGATCGAGGTGGGCCGCGGCTTCTACATCAAGCCTCTCTGGGACGACGGGCCGGTGCCCGAGGGGCGGACGGCGATCGTGGTGAACCCCGGCCTCGCCTTCGGCACCGGCGGGCATGAGACCACCCGCCTCTGCATGGGACTGCTGGAAGGCCTCGCCGCCCGGGGAGAACTCCGGGGACCCGTCCTGGACATCGGCGCGGGCACCGGGATCCTGGCGCTCACGGCCTTCCTGCTGGGTGCCCGGGATATCACGGCCTTCGACAACGACCCGGACTGCGGCCCGGCCATGGCGGAGTTCATCGAGATCAACGCCGGGGTGTTGAGGGGTGCGACGCCCTTCGCGTCCTTCGTGGGCCTCCTGGACCATCCGGAGGTGAAGGGCCCCTACGCCCTGCTCCTGGCCAACATCCTCCTGGAGACGATCCAGGAGCTGCTGCCCGCCATGGCCGCGCTGACGGAGCCGGGACACCGCCTCATCGCCAGCGGCATCCTGGGCGAGCGGGAAGACGAAGCCCTGGTGAGCCTGGCGGCCGCGGGCTTCCGGCCCCTCGAGGTGGCCCGGGAGGGCGCGTGGATCGCCATCCTGGCCCAGCGCGCGGCCGGGGGGCCGTCCGCATGAGCCCCGCCGTCGACAACCGTCCCATCGGCGTCTTCGACAGCGGCATCGGCGGGCTCACCGTCGTGCACGCCCTGCGCCGGCTGCTTCCCCACGAGCACATCGTGTACCTGGGGGACACGGCCCGGGTGCCCTACGGCACCAAGAGCCACGGGACCATCGAGCGCTACACCCTCCAGGCGGGCGCGGCCCTCCGGCGCTTCGACCCCAAGCTCCTGGTCATCGCCTGCAACACCGCCTCGGCCCACGGCCTGCCCGCCCTGGAGGCCGCCAGCCCCGTGCCCGTGGTGGGGGTGATCGAGCCGGGCGCCGAGGCCGCGGCGGCCGCGGACGGCCCGGTGGGCGTGGTGGGGACCCTGGCCACGGTGCAGAGCGGCGCCTACGAGGCGGCCATCCGGCGCCGCGCCCCCGGGAGGCCGGTCCACAGCGTGGCCTGCCCGCTGCTGGTGGGCCTCGCGGAGGAGGGCTGGCTGGACGACCCCGTCACCGTGGAGGTCTGCCGCCGCTACCTCGCCGCCCTGCCCGCGGAGGTGCGGACGGTGGTGCTGGGCTGCACCCACTACCCGGTGCTGAAGGCCGCCTTCGAGCGCGCGCGCCCCGGCACGGCCTGGATCGACAGCGGCGAGGTCACGGCGAGGGCGGTGGCGGAGCGCCTGGGGCGGGGCCTGGGCTTCCACGACGACGCGCCGAAGGGCGACCTGCGCGTCCTGCTCACGGACGCCGGGAGCCGGCTGCAGGAGGTGGGCGGCCGCTTCCTGGAGGAGCCCCTCGGGCCGGTGGAGGTCGTGGACCTCTGAGGCGGCCCTCAGGCCGGTTTGGGGAGCGTGAAGCTGACGGTGGTGCCGCGCCCCTCCTCACTGCGGAGGGCGATCTCCCCGCCGTGGCCGCGGACGATCTCGCGGCAGATGGGCAGGCCCAGGCCCGTGCCCTTGCCCTCGGGCTTGGTGGTGAACATGGGCTTGAAGACCTGGGGAAGCACGGCGGCGGGGATGCCGCTGCCGGTGTCGGAGACCTCGACGCGCCAGTCCCCGTTGGCGCCCTCGCGGGCCGCGGCGACGGTGATGAGGCCGCCGCCGGGCATGGCGTCCATGGCGTTGTTCACGAGGTTGATGAAGAGCTGTTCCATCTGCTTGCGGTCGGCGTCCAGGACGCAGTCGGGCGGCACGTCCACGCTCACGGCGACGCGGTGGGCCAGCAGGGTCGGGGACCAGAGCCGCTGCAGCTCTTCCAGCAGGCCGCCGAGGTGGATCGGCTCCCGGTGGAGCTGGGGCCGGCGGGTGACGTCCAGCAGCTTGCGCACGATGTCGCCCACCCGCTGGATCTGGGCATGGATGGTGTTCAGGCGTTCCTGGGCCTTTTCCGGCAGGTCCGGCTGGCTCCGGAGCATCTGCAGGTGCCCGTGCACGAGGTTGAGCGGCGTCCCCACCTCGTGGGCGAAGGCGGCCGTGAGCTGCCCCGCCACCGCCAAGCGCTCCTGCTGGCTCAGCTCTTCGCGGAGGATCGAGTTGCCCGCCAGGGCCTCCTGCAGCTCCCGGTTGCGCTCCTGCAGCTCGAGGAGGGCCTCGTCGATGCGGGTCTGAAGGTTCTGGTTGAAGCCCTGGATTTCCTCGATGAGCCGCTCGCGGTCGCGGGTGGCCTCTTCCAGCCGGGCGGCCATCAGGTTGAACTGGTCGGCGATGAGGCCGAGCTCGTCCTTCCGGTGGACCTCCGCCCGGGCGCCGGCCTCTCCGCGCTCCATGCGTGCCATGGCCTCGGTGACGGCCTTCAGGGGGTCGTGGACGAAGATCCCGAGGAGCACGTAGAGGAGGATGAACTCGCCGAGGAGCACAAGGGGAAGGGTGTTGTAGGTGCGGCGTAGGTTGGCCTTCCAGACGTCCTCCCAGCGCTCCAGGTCGCAGTAGACGCGGATCAGCCCGCTGTTGGGGCGGCCGTAGGCCTTGTTCCGGATGGGCTGGAAGACTTTCCAGGCCTTGTTGCCCGTGGTCAGGTCCACGAGGATCGCCCGCGGCTCCCGGAGGTCGAGCTGGGGGGCGAGATCCTGGCTCCAGTCCACCGCCGAGTCGTCCCCGGAGCTCGTGACCAGCTCGATGCGCGCGGCGTCCTCCCGTGAGCGGCGGAAGACGTCGATCTGGAAGATGCTCCGGTCCTGGCCGGCCATGCTCTCAAGGATCTCTTCGATGGCGCGGGGGTTCTGGAACTGGGGGTCCCGTTCGTTGATCTCGGTCTCCACCGCCTGCGCCGCCTGAAGGGCGAGGCTGCGGGAATACCCCTCGATCTCGACCCGCGAGTTCTTCGTGATGGAGTAGGCCACCGCGATGGTGAGCACGCTGGTCACCAGGGCGGTGACGAGGAAGAGCTTGGCATGGAGGCTCCGCAGCCAGACGTAGGGGCGCAGCCTCACGCGGGGCTCCCGGCCAGCTCCCGGCGTAGATCCTTCATCCACGCGGCCGGGTCCACGCCCCGGAGGGCCTCCTGGAGGACGCCGAAGGCGCGGTGCCGGCCCTCGGCGGCCATGCCCACGAGTTCGAGGATGGAGGAGGCGAGGGTGCGGTGGCCCCGGGCGGCCAGCTCCGACTGCCGTTCCCAGAGGAAGCTTTCGAGCAGAGCCATGTCGTGGTGGTGGCCCAGCGCGTCCTGGAGCGCCTTCAGGCGCCCGAGGAAGGCCGGGACCGGGGAGGGGAAGAGGCCCGCGAGGATCTCGGCGCGGTAGCGGGCCCGCTTGAGCTTCACGCGGGCGGCGTGGAGGGCCTCCACGTCCTCGCCCCGGTCCAGGTCCCGGAGGGCCTCGAGGGCGGGCTCGAGGCAGGCGCAGAGACGATCCCAGGCGGCCTCGGGCGCGGGCGGAGCATGGAAGGGGCTCGGCAGGCTGTCCACGGTCAGCAGGCGCTTCCAGGCGGAGGGCTCCACCTCGCCAAGGCCCTCGGCGAGCCGCCGGGCCGCCTTCTCGCGCTGGCGATCCAGGCCTGCCATCAGATGCTCCGAGGTCGCCCGCTGGAGGTCGAAGGCCGCCTGCCCCCGCAGGTCCTCCAGCAGCTCCCGGAACACATCCAACTCACGGCGGGGGCCCAGCAGGACCGTGAAGGCCTTCAGGGCCCGTCCCGCGGCCTTGAGGCGCGGGTAGACCTCGCCGTCCAGCAACTCCAGCACCGCGCGCAGGCGCCGGATCGCGACCCGCACATCGTGCAGCCCTTCCGTCTCCAGCCACCACTCCGGCCTGCCGGTGAGCTCCTCCAGGCGCGCGGCGCGGGCCTCGAGGGCCCGGTGCAGCGCGAGGGAGAGTTCCAGGGGTTGCATGGAATCATCTTAGGCCCGTTCTCAAGGTACGGAAAAAAGGCGAACATGGCCGGCCCCGCCCGGGCGATGATGGCGGGATGGACACGATCACCATCAAGGGCGCCCGGGAGCACAACCTCAAGAACCTCGACCTGGTCCTGCCGCGGAACCAGCTGGTGGTGATCACGGGGCTCTCGGGCAGCGGCAAGTCCAGCCTGGCCTTCGACACGCTTTACGCGGAAGGGCAGCGGCGCTACGTGGAGTCCCTGTCCGCCTACGCCCGGCAGTTCCTGGACCAGATGGAGAAGCCCGACGTGGACTCCATCGACGGGCTCAGCCCCGCCATCTCCATCGAGCAGAAGACCACGTCCAAGAACCCGCGCTCCACCGTGGCCACGGTCACGGAGATCTACGACTACCTGCGCCTCCTCTTCGCCCGGGCGGGACGGGCCGTCTGCATGGCCTGCGGCCGGCCCATCGCGTCGCAGACCATCCAGGAGATGGCGGACCAGATCCTCGCCGCCCCACCGGGCGCGCGGATCCAGCTCATGGCGCCGGTGGTGCGGGGCCGCAAGGGCGAGTACCGGAAGCTGCTCCAGGACCTGATGAAGCGCGGCTACATCCGCGCCCGGGTGAACGGCGCGATGCTCGACCTCACCGAGGGCCTGCCGGAGCTGGACAAGCAGAAGAAGCACACCATCGAGGTGGTCATCGACCGCCTCAAGGCCGCCGAGGGCATCAGCACCCGCCTTGCCGACAGCCTGGAAATCGCGTGCAACCTCAGCGAGGGCGCGGCCCTGGTGGATATCGACGGGAAGGAGACCCTCTTCTCCTCGAAGCTGGCCTGCAACAACACCGCCTGCGCCCGCTTCGGCCTCGGCCTCCCCGAGCTGGAGCCCCGCAGCTTCTCCTTCAACTCCCCCTACGGCGCCTGCGAGACCTGCGACGGCCTGGGCTTCAAGCGCCAGTTCGCGGAGGAGCTCATCGTCCCGAACCCGGACCTCAGCATCAACGACGGGGCGATCCAGGCCTCGGGCTGGAAGAGCGTGGACGGCGAGGGTTGGCGGGCGCAGATGATGGAGCAGCTGGCCAAGCGCTTCAAGTTCAGCCTCGACACGCCCTGGAAGAAGCTCTCCGCCGAGGTCCGCCGCATCCTGCTCCACGGCACCGGCGGCAAGGAGCTGCGCTTCACCTACGAGAACGCCCGCAACCGCTACGACTTCACCCACGCCTTCGAGGGCATCGTGGGCAACCTGGAGCGCCGCTACCGGGAGACCAGCAGCGAGGAGATCCGCGCCGAGATGGAGGAGTCCATGCGGACCATCCCCTGCGAGGCGTGCCGGGGGCGCCGCCTCAGGCCCGAGGTGCTCTCGGTCTTCGTGCAGGGCCGCAACATCTCCGAGCTGACGGCCTTCAGCGTCCGCGAGGCCCGCGCCTGGTTCCGGGACCTCGCCTTGGAAGGCAAGGACGCTGTCATCGCCGAGAAGGTGCTGAAGGAGATCCGGGAGCGCCTGGGCTTCCTGGACGACGTGGGCCTGGGCTACCTCACCCTGGACCGCAGCGCGGCCACCCTGTCGGGCGGCGAAGGCCAGCGCATCCGCCTGGCCACCCAGATCGGCTCCAAGCTCCAGGGCGTGATGTACGTGCTGGACGAACCCAGCATCGGCCTGCACCAGCGGGACAACCAGAAGCTCCTGCGCACGCTCATGGAGATGCGGGACCTGGGCAACACGGTGCTCGTGGTGGAGCACGACCTGGAGACCATCCAGGCGGCGGACCACGTGGTGGACATGGGCCCAGGCGCCGGTGAGCACGGCGGCCGCGTGGTGGCCCAGGGCACGCCCAAGGAGATCGCCAGGGCCAAGGGCTCCATCACCGCAGACTTCCTCGCGGGGCGCGACGCCATCGAGATCCCCCGTAGACGCCGCAAGGCCGGGCGAGGACACCTCGAAGTCCTGGGCGCCTCGGAAAACAACCTCAAGGCCGTGGACGCCCGGTTCCCCATCGGCCTCTTCACCTGCGTCACCGGCGTCTCGGGGTCCGGCAAGAGCACCCTGGTGAACGAGATCCTCTACAAGGCCCTGGCCAACCAGCTCCACCAGGGCGTCCACGTGGTCGGCAAGCACAGGGCCGTGAAGGGGCTCGAGCTCATCGACAAGGTCATCGACATCGACCAGGCGCCGATCGGGAGAACTCCAAGATCCAACCCCGCAACGTACACCGGCCTCTTCACGCCCCTGCGGGAACTCTTCGCCCAACTGCCGGAGAGCAAGGCCCGGGGCTACGCGCCCGGCCGCTTCAGCTTCAACGTGCGCGGCGGGCGCTGCGAGAAGTGCGAGGGCGACGGCGTCCTGCGCATCGAGATGCACTTTTTGCCCGACGTCTACGTCACCTGCGAGCAGTGCAAGGGCAAGCGCTACAACCGCGAGACCCTCGAGGTGCACTACAAGGGCAAGTCCATCTCCGAGGTGCTGGCCATGACGGTGGAGGAGGCCCTGGAGCTCTTCGGGCCCATCCCGGTGCTCGCCAACAAGCTGCAGACCCTGGTGGACGTGGGCCTGGGCTACATCCGCCTGGGCCAGAGCGCGACCACGCTGTCGGGCGGCGAGGCCCAGCGGGTGAAGCTCGCCAAGGAGCTGAGCAAGCGTGCCACCGGCCGCACGGTCTACATCCTGGACGAGCCCACCACGGGCCTGCACCTCAAGGACATCCAGAAGCTGCTGGAAGTGGTGAACCGCCTGGTGGACACCGGCAACACGGTGATCGTCATCGAGCACAACCTGGACGTCATCAAGACCGCGGACTGGATCGTCGACCTCGGTCCCGAGGGCGGCGGCGAGGGCGGCCGCATCCTGGCGGAAGGCACGCCGGAGCAGATCGCGAAGCACCGGGGCAGCATCACGGGGAAGTACCTGGCGCCGTACCTGAAATAGACCTCAGCGGACCAGCACTTCCTCGTGGCTGGCGTAGACCACCGTGCGCCCCTCGAAGCGGGGGCTGCGGGTGATGCGGGAGCGGCTCACCCAGTCGAGGTTGGAGAGCGCCTCGTCCAGCAGCAGCAGCTTCTTGCCCGAGGCGAGGATCGCCGTGATGGCGATGAGCTGGCGCTGGCCGCCGGAGAGATTGGCGCCGCCGCTGGCCACCACCGTCTGGTAGCCCATGGGCAGGGTGTCCACCCACTCGGCGAGGCCCGTCTCCGCGGCCACCTCGAGGCAGCGCCGCTGGGTCGCTCCCCCGGAGAAGAGCTTGAGGTTGTCCAGGATGCTGCCGCTCAGCAGCTGGGGGAACTGGGGGAGGTAGATCATGAAGCGGGCCGCGGCGCGCGGATCCAGGCCTCCGAGGCTCACGCTGCCGCGGTCCGGCGCGTAGAGCCCGGCGATGATCTTGAGCAGGGTGCTCTTCCCCGAGCCCGACGGGCCCGGGAGGTGATGGAAGGCGCCGGGACGGACCTGCAGGCTGACCCCCTGGAGGACCCAGGGCGTGTCATCGCCGTAGCGGAACCACACGTCCTCCAGGGCCAGGGGGCCGGGGAGGTCCACGGGACCCTTCCGGGGCGGGCGCGCCTCGGGCTCCGCGGCCAGCACCGCCTCCACCTCCCGGAGCTGGGGCTTCATGGCGAGGAAGGCCACGCCCGCCGAGGCCAGGCTCGAGACGGCCCCCTGGAAGCCGCTGGCGAGCTGGAGGAAGGCCATGAGGTTGCCGAGGCTGAGCTGGCCCGCGAGCACGTCGCGCCCGCCGAGCACGAGGATCGCCGCGCTGAGCCCCTGTCCGAGCAGGCCCTGCGTGGCCTCGTTCCACAGGTCCAGGCGCTCCCGCTGCAGGCTCCTGTCCAGGCCGGCGTCGAGGCGTCGCATCCAGCGCGCAAAGGCCCAGCCGTGGTTGCCGGTGGCCTTGAGGGTCGGGATGCCCCGCAGCATTTCCGCCAGGGCGCTGCGCTGCTCCTGGGCGGCTTCCACCTCACGCGCCTGGACGCGGGCCTGCAGGCGCCCAGAGAGGAAGGAGGCGAGGCCCATGGCCAGGGCCACCCCGGCCACCAGGGCGGCCAGGCCCGGATTCACCGCGAGCATCCAGGCGAGGTAGGCGAGGCCCGTCACGGCGGCGAGGAGGACGCCAACCCCCCGATTCAGGAGCTGGCTGCGGGCGAGGCCGAGGCCGGTGAAGGCCTGGAGGTGCTCGCCCAGGGTCTTGCGTTGGAGGTCCTTGAAGGGCAGCCAGAGGAGCTGCTCCAGGAGGCCCTTCTCCAGGGCCGCCTCGAACTTGGCCGCGAAGGCGAGGAGCGTGGCCTCGCGGATCCAGCCCACCCAGGCCCGGAAGAAGGCCGCCAGCACGAGGCCCAGGCTAAGGATGGCCAGCAGGCTGGCCGCCCCCTGCGGCAGCGCGTGGTCCACCGCGCGGGCGGTGAGCCAGGGGGAGACCAGGGCCAGGCCCTGGAGCACGAGGGCCGCGGCCGCGGCCTGGGCCAGTTCCGCCTTGTGCCGGGGCAGGAGCTGGGCCATGCGCTTCCAGAGCCCGCCGCGGTCCGGAAGCGGCTCGCTGAGGTCCAGGGCCGGGCCCGCGAGGGCCGTGTCCAGCAGTTCGAGGCTGGCGAACTCCAGCCCGGCGACGCCCTGCTCCACCAGGAAGCCGCCCGGGGCGCGCTTCCGCAGCACCACCCAGTCGCCGGTCTGGGCCTGCGCCAGGGTTGGCAGCTCCAGGTGGTCCAGCTCCTGGGCCGAGACCTGCACCGCGCGGGCCTGGAATCCTCGGCCGCGGAGCTCCTGTACCATGCCGTCCAGGCTGAAGTCCCAGAGCAGAGTCTCCTCGAGGGACTGGAGGGGCAGGCTGACGCCCCGCAGCCCCAGCAGCCGCCAGAGGGCGAGGTTCCCCGGCATCCCGATGAGCAGGGAGGCTTCAGCCACGGCTGGCCTCCTGGGCCTCGACCAGGTCGCGGAAGGGACCCGGCGCCGCGGCCAGCTGGGCATAGGTCCCCTGCTGGACGATCCGGCCGCCGTCGAGCACGAGGATGCGGTCCGCGTCCTTCACGGTCTCGAGGCGGTGGGCGATCAGGATGCGCGTGCAGCCCAGGGCCGCGAGGTTCGCGTGGACCTCGCCCTCCGTGCGCAGGTCGAGGGAGCTGGTGGCCTCGTCGAGGAGGAGGATCGCGGGCTCGCCGGCGATGGCGCGGGCCAGGCAGAGGCGCTGGCGCTCGCCACCGGAGAGGATGCGGGCGTTCTCCCCGAGGCGGGCCTTCCAACCCTGGGGCAGGCGCTCCAGCACCTGGTCCACGCAGGCCATGCGCGCGGCCCACTTCACGCGATCCAGGGGCATCTCCGGATCGAGGAGGCTGATGTTGGCGCGCACCGTGTCGTCGAAGACGAAGGGCTCCTGCAGCACCACCCCCATCTGACGGCGCAGGGCCTGGAGGTCCAGGGTGGCCAGGTCCTTCCCGTCGAAGCGGATGGTCCCGGCGCTCGGCCCGTGCATGCCGAGCAGGAGGCGCGCGAGGGTGGACTTGCCCGCGCCGGTGCGCCCCACGATGGCCACCTTCTCCCCCGGGCGGATGTCGAGGCTGACGTCCTCGAGGATCCAGGGGCCGCCCTCGCTGTAGCGGAACCCCACGCCCTCCAGGGAGACGCCGCCCTGGAGGCGACCGGGGGGGAGGTCGCCGGAGGGCTCGGGCTGCGTCTCCATCACGTCGTCCAGCCGGCGCAGGTGGTTCCCCAGGTACTGCAGCTCCGTGAAGGCCCCCAGCAGGGACTCCAGGGGCGCCATGAAGAGGCCCTGGAGGGTGAGGAAGGCCGTGAAGACGCCCAGGGTCATGCGCTCCGCCACCACCTCCCGTCCTCCGATCCAGAACACCGCGGCCGCGGAGGCCCCCTGGAGGAAGACCATGGCCTGGGAGGTGGCCGCCGAGAGCCGCAGCCGCTCCGTCCCCACGTTCATGCGGCGCACCAGGCGGTGCGTCCAGCGGCCCAGCACCAGTTCCTGGGAGGCGGAGGCCTTCACCGTCTCCAACCCCGACAGGGCCTCCACGAGCACCGCCCGCTCCTGGCCGGAGGCGGCCAGCTCGGCGGACATGAGCTGCTCGTTCAGGCGCCGCAGCAGGGCGACCAGCGAGATGCGCAGCGCCGCGAGGGCGAGGACAGCGAGGGCCAGGCCCGCGTGGTAGGCGAGCATCAGCCCGGCGTAGCCCAGGAGGAGGAAGGCGTCCAGGAGGCTCGAGAGGCTGCGGGAGGTGAAGAGGTCGCGGACCTGCGCGTTGCTCTCCACCCGCTGCATCAGGTCGCCGGACTGGCGCTGGAGGAAGAAGCCGATGGGCAGGGAGACCATGTGGCCCACGAAGCCCGAGAGCAGCGCCCGGTCGAGCGAGACCCGCAGCCCCTGGAGCACGTAGGACCGCAGGAGGGTGAGGAGGGCTTGCCCCGCCACGGCGCCGCCCAGGGCCAGGGCGAGCCCCCAAAGCCAGGGCTCGTGGCGGGGCAGCAGCACGCGGTCCACCAGGAGCTGGTTCGCCACGGGGAAGACCAGGCCCACCAGCTGCAGCATGGCCGAGGCGCCGAGGGCCTGGGCCAGGGAGCCCCGGAGGCCGCGGAGCATCTCGAGGTAGCGACGGAGGCTGGGCCGCGTGGCGGGGCGCTCCCGGAAGCGCTCGTCGTCGGGGGCGAAGCAGAGGGCCACCCCGGTGAAGGCGGTGGCCAGTTCGCCGGCTCCCACGTGGCGCCGGCCGCCGCCGGGGTCCACGATCCAGGCGCCCTGGCGGGTGAGGCGCTCCAGCACGAGGAAGTGTCTGAACTCCCAGTGCAGCATCGCGGGCAAGGGCAGGTCGTCCAGGTGCTCCACCTCCACCTTCACCGCCTCGGCCTCCAGCCCGTAGGCCCGGGCGGCTTCGAGGATGCTGGCGGCGTTCGCCCCGTCGCGGCTCACCTTGCAGGCCTCGCGCACCTCCGGCAGGGGCGCGTGGTGGCCCCAGTAGGCGAGGATGCTGGCCAGGGAGGCGGCGCCGCACTCCACGGCCTCCATCTGGGGCACGAAGGGGACGCGCCGGGCGGCCATTCAGTCGAACCAGCGCCGGAGGGGCTCCAGCACCAGGGTGATGATGCGCTGCCGGCGGAGGGTGTAGCGGGCCTGGAGGAGCATCCCCGGCCGGAGGATGGCCTGGGCCATCCGGCGCGGGCGGCGCCCGTCGAGGGCGATCTCCAGGCGGAAGGAGGGCACGTCCAGCTTGGCGTCCTCGCCCAGGGCCTCCCGCACCTCGTGGGGGGAGGCCAGGTCGGAGCCGATGCGGGCGATGCGCCCCTTCAGGGTGCCGAACTCCGCGTAAGGGTAGGCCTCCAGCTCCAGCGAGACCTCGTCGCCGTCCTTCAGGTAGGCCCGGTCCTTCTCCGGCACGAAGGCCACCACCAGGAGGGGCGAGCCCGCGGGGATGAGCTTGGCGATGGGTTGGCCGGGCTGCAGGAGGTCCCCGGGCTTGGCCACCAGGGCCTCGAGGAAGCCGTCCACGGGCGCCAGCACCTCGGTCTGCCGCAGGGAGGTCTCCAGGGCCTCCCGCTTGGTCCGGGCGCCCGCCACCTCCTGGGTCTGCTGCCAGCGCTGCTGCTCCCGCTGGGCCTCCAGGGCCGCCAGTTCCTGCTGGAGCTGCACCAGCTGCTGGCGGGCGGCGTCCCGCTGGCGCCGGGCGTTGTTCAGGTCCTCCTGGGCCTTGTCCAGCTCCTGGGGCGAGATGAGCTTCTGGTCCTGGAGCCGCTTCTGCTTGGCGAGATTGCGCTCCTGGAACTCCAGGGAGGCCTGGTAGCTCGCCACCTGCGCCTCCTGGCTGGCGATCTTCACGTGCACCGAGGAGATCTGCTGCTGGAGCAGGCCCTGCTCCTTGGCGCGGAAGCCGCCGCCGGCGCCCTGGAGCAGGGCGAGGGTCCGCTCCGCCTCCAGCCGGGCGCCCTCCACCTGGGCGGCGTCCAGCCGGGCGATGGCCTGGCCGGCCCGGAGCTGGTCGCCGCTGCGGGCGAAGGTCTCCTTGAGCACGCCGCCCACCTGGGCCTGGAGGATGCGCACGCCGGCCAGGGGGCGGAGGATGCCCCGTCCGCGGTTCTGGACCTCCACCTTGCCCAGCACGGCGAAGAGGAAGGCCGAGGCCACGAGCGCGGCGAGGACCCAGAAGAGGGACCACGTCCAGGGCGGGGAGACCTTCAGCGGCTCGCGCTGCTCCTGCTCGCGCAGGAAGTGCTCCAAGGCCTGCTTGCGGAACAACCCCTCCGATGGCGCGCCGGGGAGCGACGCCGCTTCCGGCGGCGGTTCCGGGCGGTCATGGGACATGGAAGGATTTAAGCACAGCCCCTCCGGACCCCCGTCCTCCCGGCCCGCCCCGGGGCCCCGTCCGCCACCGTTCAGGGGTCCCTCGGCCCCGTTCAGGGCGTCGTCCTTCCCATTCGGATTCCCTCCCGGGCGCGAGGGCGCACACTGGAGGGATTCGTGCCCGGGGATGCCCTCGGCCCGCCTGGGAGGGCGCCCGCCCATGTCCACGCCAACCTCGTCCACGCCAACCTCCACGCCTTCCGTCCAGCCAGCCGCCCGCGCCTGGCGCCCGATCCTCGAGGGGCCCTCCGCGGCCCGCGCCGAGGCGGCCCTCCAGGCCATCCTCGCGGACCTGCGTTCCGCGGCCCTGGACCCCGGGCTGGGCGGCTCTCTGGCCGGGGGCGCCGCAGGCGCGGCCCTGCTCTACGCCTACCTCGAGCGGGCACGGCCCGGCCAGGGCTGGGGCGAGGCGTTCCAGGGGGCGCTGGACGTTGCGGTGGAGCGCCTGGGCGGCTCGGTGATGTCGCCAGGGCTCTACAGCGGCTTCACGGGGATCGCGTGGCTCATGGACCACCTGGCGGCCCTGGACCCGGCCTCCGGGTCCGAGGATCCCAACACCGACATCGACGCCGCCCTCCTGGACTACCTGGACCAGGCCCCCTGGATGGCGGACTACGACCTCATCGGCGGACTGGCGGGTTACGGCCTCTACGCCCTCCAGCGCCTCGAACGCCCTGGCGGCCGAGCGATCCTGGCCAAGGTGCTGGCGCACCTCTACGCGCTGGAAGTCCCCCGGGACGGCGGCGGCACCTGGTACACCGCGCCCCACCTCCTGCCCCCCTGGCAGCGCGAGCTGCACCCGGAGGGCTACTACAACCTGGGTCTGGCCCATGGCGTCCCGGCGGTCCTCGTGCTCCTCGCCCGGGCGCTGCGGGCCGGCCACGGGCCCGCGCGCGAGCCCCTGGAACGGGGCGTCGCCTGGCTCCTGGCCCAGCGCCTTCCGGCGGAAGCGGGCGGCTGCTTCCCCACGGCCGTGAGCCACGGGGCCCAGGGCCCGGAGCCCGGCCCCTCCCGGGTGGCCTGGTGCTACGGGGACCTGGGCCTGGGCACGGCCCTGCTCGCCGCCGCACGGGCCGCGGGCCGACCGGACTGGGAGATCCACGCCCTCGACATCCTCCGTGCCGCGGCCCGGCTCCCCCGGGAGCGCGCGGGCGTGCGCGACGGGGGCCTGTGCCATGGCGCGGCCGGCAACGCCCACCTCTTCAACCGGCTCCACCAGGCCACGGGCGAACCCCTCTTCAGGGAGGCCGCCCTGGCCTACTTCGACCTCCTCTTCGAGCTCCGCAAGGAAGGGCGCGGGATCGGCGGCTTCGAGGCCTGGATGCCCATGACCCACACCCCCGACGAGGATCCTTGGAAGCCCGTGCCCGGCTTCCTCGAGGGTGGGATCGGCATCGCCCTGGCGCTGGTGGCGGCTCTCCACGCCCAAGAGCCGGCCTGGGACGCCTTCCTCATGGTGGACGTGCCCCCCACGCCTGCCGCCGCCCGCTGAGCCCGCCATGAAACCCGCCATGAAACCCGCCGAGACCCCGCCCCGGCTCCGCGACGCCGCCTTCTTCGCCTTCCGCACGGCCCTGCTGCCCTGGGACGTCCTGGAGGCCTGGGGCGCGGGCCTGGCCGCCGCCCCTGACGCCGCCCCGGAGGCCCTTGCCGCGAAGCTGGCCGCGGACCGCGCCCTCCTGCGGGAGCGGCTCCGGGAGCTGGCGGCCAGGCCCGACGTGCGCGAGGCCCTCTTCCTCGCCTCGCCGGACCTCGACGAGGCGCTGGGCCACTGGTTCGCCGACCCCGAGGGTGAGAAGGGGTCACGGGCGGAGAAGGCGCTGGTGCGCTACCTGGCGCGCATGGCGGGGCGCTCCACCCCCTTCGGCCTCTTCGCGGGCTGCAGCCTCGGCCGCGTCGGCGACGCCACGCGCCTGGAGACGGCCCCCCACGGGGCCTACGTCCGGCACACGCGCCTGGACATGGACTACCTCTGCACCCTCACGGAGACCCTCGCCCGGGACGCCGCCCTCGCCATGGACCTCGTGTGGAAGCCGAACTCCAGCCTCTACCGGGCCGGGGGCCGCCTGCGCTACGCCGAGTCCCGGATGGTCCGCAAGTCCCGCGCCTACCATTTGGTGGCCGTGGAGGAGACCGAATACCTCCGGGCCACCCTCGCGCGCGCCCGGGACGGCGCGCGCCAGGAAGCCCTGGCCCGGGCCCTGGTGGAAGGCGACATCACCCACGAGGAGGCCCTGGATTACGTGCGGGAACTCTGCGCCAGCCAGATCCTCGTGCCGGTGCTGGAGGCCCCCGTGACCGGGCCCGAGCCCATTCACGCCCTCATTCCCGAGCTCGCCGCCCATCCCTCCACCGAGGGCGCCGCCGCGGTGCTGGCCGGGGTGCGCGAAGCCCTGGATTTCCTGGACCGTCAGCCCCTCGGCGCGGACCAGTCGGTCTACCGCGGCATTGCCAAGTCCCTGGAGGCCCTGCCCGCCAAGGTGGAGTTGAACCGGCTCTTCCAGGTGGACATGGTGAAGCCGGCCCCGGAGGCCACCCTCGGCGGGGCCGTCCTCGAAGAGATCCGGGCCGCGGTCGCGCTGCTGCACGGCATGGCGCCGCGGGCGGGCAAGGATGCCCTCTCCTCCTTCCGGGAGGCCTTCGAGGCCCGCTACGAGACCCGCGAGGTCCCCCTCTGCGAGGTCCTGGACGAGGAGGGCGGCATCGGCTTCCAGGCCAGCAACCGCCCCGAGGCGGAAGCCTCCCCCCTGCTGGAGGGCCTGGCCTTCCCGGGCCGCGGAGGGGAGAACCAGGTCGCCTGGGGCGCCCGTGAGGCCGTGCTCCTGGAGAAGCTGGTGGCCCTGGGCGGCGCGCCGGTGCTGCGCCTCGAAGCCGCGGACCTCGAGAAGCTGCGGACGCAGGGGGCGGCGCCGCTCCCCGATTCCCTCGCGGTGATGGCCAAGGTGGCCGCGGCTTCGCGAGAGGCGCTGGAGGCGGGCGCGTTCAAGGTCTCCCTGTCGGGGGTCTCTGGTCCCTCCGGCGCGAACCTGCTGGGCCGCTTCTGCCACGGCGACGAGGCCCTCACCGCCGAGGTCCGCGCGCTGCTGCGGGCCGAGGAGGCCTGCCGCCCCGACGCGGTCTTCGCCGAGGTGGTGCACCTCCCCGAGGGACGCATCGGGAACGTGATCCTGCGGCCCCTGCTGCGGGGCTACGAGATCCCTTTCCTCGGCCGCTCCGGCGCTCCGGCGGACCAGCAGATCCCCGTGGACGACCTCCGGGTCTCCATCCGAGAAGGCCGCATCGTACTGCGCTCGGCGCGCCTGGGCCGGGAAGTGCTGCCCCGCCTCACCAACGCCCACAACTACTCGGCCCGCAGCCTCGGGGTCTACCGCTTCCTCTGCATGCTCCAGCACCAGGGCGTCTCCGGAGGCCTGGGCTGGTCCTGGGGGCCTCTGGACTCGCTGCCCTTCCTCCCCAGGGTGGAGGCCGGCCGGCTCGTGCTGGCCAAGGCGCGGTGGCGGGTCCTCAAGGAGGAGCTGAAGGCCTGCCTGGAGGCGAAGGGCCCCAAGCAGGTCCTGGACGCGCCACGGTGGGCGGCCTTCCAGGCCTGGCGCGCGGAGCGGCGGCTGCCGCGCTGGGCGCTGCTCGCCGACGGGGACAACAAGCTGCCCCTGGACCTGGACAACCTCCTCAGCGTGGAGACCTTCCTGGACACGGTGCGGCAGCGCCCCGCCTTCGTGCTCGAGGAGCTCTTCCCCGGTCCGGGCGACCTGGTGGCCGAAGGACCCGAGGGCCGCTTCGTGCACGAGCTGGTGGTGCCCTTCCTGGCGCCGGCGCCCGAGGCCCCCGAGGCGCCCCGGGCCCGCCCGGCCTCCGTCCAGGAACCCGGGGAGCGCGTCTTCACGCCGGGGTCGGAATGGCTCTACGCCAAGATCTACGCCGGCGCCGCAGGGCTGGACCAGGTGCTGCGGGAGGCGGTGGCGCCGGTGGTGGCGGAGGCCCTGGGCTCGGGCGACGCCGAGGGCTGGTTCTTCATCCGCTACGCCGACCCGGACAACCACCTGCGCCTGCGCTTCGGCGGCGACGGGACGCGCCTGCTGGCCCGGGTGGCGCCGCACCTGCATGCCGCCCTGGAGCCCCTGCGGGAACTGGGCGTGGTGTGGAAGGTCATGCACGACACCTACCAGCGGGAGGTCGAGCGCTACGGCGGCGGCGAGGCCATGGCGCTGGGCGAGGCCCTTTTCCAGGCCGACAGCGAGGCGGTGCTGGCCATCCTTCAGGCCTACAGCGGCGACGCGGCCGCGGACGCGCGGTGGCGCCTGGCGGCCCTGGGCATGGACCTCCTCCTCGACGACCTCGGGCTGGACGCCGAGGCGAAGCTCGCCCTGCTCCAGAAGCTGCGGACGGGCTTCCTGGCGGAGTTCGGCGGCGAAGGGCCCTTCGAGCGCCAGCTCGGCGACCGCTTCCGCGCCGAACGCCGGGCCCTCGAGGCCCTGCTCGATCCCGCCCAGGAGGCAGGCGCCCTCGCCGAAGGCGTGGCGGCCCTGCGCCGCCGCAGCGTGGCCATCCGCCCCCTGGCCGAGCGCCTGCGCGAACGGGCCGGGATGGACGGCACGCCAGCCCTGCCCGACCTCGCCGGCAGCTACCTCCACATGCACGCCAACCGCCTCCTGCGCGGCGCCGCCCGCGCCCAGGAGCTGGTCCTCTACGACTTCCTCGCCCGCGTGCACGAGTCGCGGCTCGCGCGGGCGCGGAAGGGCAAGGCGAAGGAGGCGGCGCCGGCCTAGGCCGGCCTGAGACCTTGGGCCATGCCCAACGGCAGCCAGCCCGGCAGAACGTCGCCAGGCGCGACCTCGAACCCCGCGTTCCGGACGAGCTCGAGCAGCTCGCCGGCCCGGAACCGCCGCTGGATCGGGAAGCCCGCAAGCCCGAGGACCTCCGAGACGCAACGAGCGGTGAAGGTCTCGCCGTGGCAGAAGGTCGGCGCCAGGAGCAGGCCGCCGGGGCGCAGGACCCGGTGGGCTTCTCGGAGGGCCGCGCCTGGACCGGGCAGCAGGTGCAGGAGGTTCGCCATCACGACGGCGTCGAAGCTCCCCTCCGGGAAGTCGAGGGCCGTGGCGTCCGCGGCGCGGACCTCCACATTCGTCGCGCCCTGGGCGCCGAGGCGTCCCCGCAGCACGGCAAGCATGGGCTGCGAGAGGTCCGTGGCCACCACCCGCCGGGCGGTGCGGGCCAGCTCGCGTGTCACGAGGCCCGTGCCGGCGGCCAGCTCCAGCACCTCGAGGCCCGTCGTCTTCACCGCCGCCTCCCTCGCCATGCGCCCGAAGTTCCGGTTCAGGGCCAGGGTGGCCCGGTCGTAGCGCCGCGCGTGCCGGGCCCAGAAGGGATCGGCCTCCACCTCAGTCCTCGTGGACGACCAGCTTCGGCTCGCCCAGCACCTCCCAGAGGGCGTCGAGGCGCTTGCGGCGGAACCTGGGATTCGGGATGGTGCGCTCCAGCTGCTCCCTGCTGGTGGGCGGGTGCTGGATGCGGGCCAGGATCCAGCGGTTGCCCAATTCCATCACCGCCGCAACGTCGCCCTCGTTGCCCCAGGCGTAGCGGAACTCGGAGAGGGCGCGGGCCTTGGCCTCGGCGCGCTCCCCCAGCCCCATGGCCCGCACCTTGTCGATGATGGGATTGTCGTCGGGCCGCTTGTAGGCGCGGATGCGCTTGAAGAGGGCGCGGATCTCGCCGGGCAGGGCCCGCAGGCGCGGTCCGACCTCGGGGTCGTCGCGCTTCTCCTCGGCCTCCTTGGCCAACGTGCGAAGCAGCGGCAGCAGGAGCGCCGCATCCCGGGCGGCGTAACTGAGCTGGGCCTCCCGCAGGGGCCGGAGCATCCAGTTGGAGTCCTGCTCCTCCTTGGGGATCTCGATGCCGAGCTTGAGCTTCGCCATGGTCTTCAGCCCCGGCTGGGGATAGCCCAGGGCGCGGGAGAGCAGCATGGTGTCGAGGATGCTGGTCGGCATGACGTCGTAGAGCCGCTTGAAGACGATGCCGTCACCGCTGTAGTCGTGGACGATCCAGGGGATCTCGGCCATGGCCACCAGGGTCGGCCTCATCAGGTCGGGTAGGGCGAGGGGGTCCACCAGCCAGACGTGGTCGTGGGTGGCGATCTGGAGGAAGGCCAGCACGCAGTGGTGCATGCCCGTGAGGCTGCACTCGATGTCCACCGCCAGCAGGCCGGCGTCGAACCAGGCCGGCAGGGCCTCCGCCAGGAGCTCGGGGGTGTCCACGTAGGTGATGGGGAGGTCGAAGAAGTCGTGCGTCATCTTCCGACAGTGTGCCTGAATTCCTCGGCTTCCCTACACTGCAGGCAGGAGCGGACCATGCAACGCGGACTCTTCTGGACCACCTTCGCCACGGTCTTCCTCGCGGAGCTCGGCGACAAGACCCAGCTCGCGGCCATGACCGCCAGCGCCAAGAGCGGCGCCCTGGTGACCGTCTTCCTCGCGGCCAGCGCGGCGCTCGTCTGCGCCACGGCCCTGGGCGTGGCGGTGGGCGGAGCGCTGTTCAAAGTCGTGCCCGAAGCCGCGATCCGCTACCTCGCCGGCGCGGCCTTCATCGCCGTGGGGATCTGGGTGATGGTGAAGGGGTGAGCGGGCCGGAGGGCGACCTCCTCTTCTACGACGGCGACTGCGGACTCTGCCACGGCGCCGTGCGCTTCGTCCTGGCCCGCGCACCCCGGGGCCTCCAGTTCCGTTTCGCGCCCCTCCACGGCGAGGCCTTCCGCCGGGAGCTTCCGGAAGGCATCCGCGCGGGCCTGCCCGACAGCCTGGTGGTGAAGGCCTCCGACGGCCGCATCCTCGTCCGCAGCGCCGGCGTGGTGCGGGTCCTCCACGGCCTCGGCGGGGGCTGGAGCCTGCTCGGTTCCCTGCTGTGGCTCGTGCCGCGGCCCCTGCGCGACCTGGGCTACCGCCTCGTCGCGAAGGTCCGGAAACGGCTCTTCCCCCTGGCGCCCGGCGCCTGTCCCTGGCGCACGGCGGCGCAGCGGGCGCGCTTCGAGGGCTGAGGGCTCAGCTCCCGCTCCACGCGCGGAGGGCCTCCAGCAGCTCGGCCCGGCCCACGGGCTTCTCCAGGAGGGCGTTCATGCCAGCGCGCCGGCCGACCTCCAGCTCCTGGGGACCCCGCTCGCCGGTGAGCCCGAGGATCGGCACGCGGGACCGCTCCCCCTCCATCCGCCGGATGGCCACGGTGGCCTCGAAGCCGTCCAGGACGGGCATGCGGCAGTCCATGAGCACCAAGTCGAAGGCCTCCTCCGCCAGGGCCTTCACCGCCTCGGCCCCGGTGGGCACGGCGCGCACCGCGTGGCCCTCGGCTTCCAGCAGGTCCCGGAGGAGGCGGCGGGCCAGGGCGTTGTCCTCCGCGGCGAGGATGCGCAGGCGGCGCGGGGCGGGCGCCTCGGGCGCCCCGCCGTCGGTGGCCGGCAGCGGGACGCGCAGCGTGAAGCGGCTCCCGCGACCCGGCTCGCTCTCGGCCATGATGGCGCCGCCCATGAGTTCCGCCAGTTGGCGGCAGATGGCCAGGCCGAGGCCGCTGCCCCCGGCCCGTCCGTAGCTGCCCTCCGCCTGCTGGAAGGGGTGGAAGAGCCGCGCGAGCTGGTCCGCCGGGATGCCCTCCCCCGTGTCCTCCACCGCCACCGCCACGACGTCCCCGGCTTCCCGCCGCGCGCGCACGGTGATGCCCCCGGTCTCGGTGAACTTCAGGGCGTTGCCCAGGAGATTGAGCCAGACCTGGTGGAGCCGCGGCTCATCGCCCAGCAGCCGGCCGGGGAGGGACGGATCCAGGTCCAGGCTCAGCGCCAGGCCCTTGGCCCGGGCCCGGGGCCGCGCCAGGGCGAGGGCCCGCGCGAGGGCGGCGCGCAGGTCGAAGGGGCGCGGTTCCAGCCGGAGCTGGCCCGCCTCCCCGCGGGCGTGGTCCAGCACGTTGTTGAGGAGTCCCACCGCTTCCGAGGCGACGGCATGGGCGAGCTCCACCGAGGACGCGTCGGGCTGCTCCCGGCCCTCCATCCAGGCCTCCGTGAGGGCCAGCAGGGAGGCCAGGGCGTTGCGCACTTCGTGGCCCAGGAAGGCGAGGGTGCCCGAGCGCTGCTCGGCCAGGCCCCGGGCGGCCCGCAGGGCGAGGTCCAGGTCCTTGGCCCGGGCCCGGGCCCGCAGGTTGGCCATGACCTGGCGGCTGAGGATCTCCAGGGCCTCCCGTTGGTCGGGCCGCAGGTGCCGGGGCTCGGTGTCCATCACGCAGAGCGTCCCGATGGCGTGGCCGTCGCCGGTCTGGAGGGGCGCGCCGGCGTAGAAACGGATGTGGGGCTCGCCGGCCACCGCCGGGTTGTCGGCGAAGCGCGGGTCCGCGGCCGCGTCGGGCACTTCCATGACCTCGGGTGTGAGGATGGCGTGGGCGCAGAAGGTGAGGTCCCGGGGGGCGCGGTGGAAGAACTGGCCCGCCTCCGAGGGGAAGTGTTCGGCCACCCCCACGTTGGACTTGGCCCAGACCAGGCTCGCGTCCACGAGGCTCACCACCGAGACCTTCGTGCCGCAGAGCTGGGCGGCGAGGCGCGTGAGGGCGTCGAACTCGGACTCGGGCCCGGTGCCCAGCACCTCGAGGGCGCTGAGGGCCTCGAGTCGGGCGGGCTCGTCGTCGGGGCGGGCGGGGGCGCTCATGGGATCACCGGCGGGCGACCACCTTCGCCCCGGGAGGGGCCGCCGTCAAGGCCGCCCGCCAGCGCGAACTGCACGGCCCCCAGCAGTGCCACCGGCGCCGTCACCGCCCGCAGGATGGCCGGGCCGAGGCTCACCGCGCGCCAGCCCGCGGCGCGGAGGGCCTCGAACTCGGCTTCGGTGATCCCGCCTTCGGGGCCGGAGGTGATGGCGAGGCCCTCCGCGCCCAGGGGGGGATTGGCCTCCCCGCCGGCCAGCTCGTAGGCCACCCACTTCTGCGGCGCATCCACCGCCAGCAGGGCCTCGAAGGGCCGGGGCTCCCGCAGCTCAGGCACC
Source organism: Holophagaceae bacterium (assembly GCA_039812765.1). Taxonomy (GTDB): domain Bacteria; phylum Acidobacteriota; class Holophagae; order Holophagales; family Holophagaceae; genus JADJVL01. Next base: position 19,891 of record JBDIBF010000011.1, on the reverse strand, counting down.
CGCCCGCGGTGGCTCTGCTCGCAGCTCGAGGCCACGATGCGCCGCCAGCGCTCCATCCGCGCCGCGGTCTTCCGGGCGTCGAACTCGCTGCGGGCGTAGACCACGGGAAGGATCTGCGTGGCGCCCAGCTCCACCACCGGCGGGAGCAGGTCGTCCAGGAGGCTGAGCTGCGCCGTGACCGGCACGCAGGCCAGGATGGGGATGGGGGCCTCGCGGGATTCGCCCAGCGGCGCCACCAGCCGCGCCACGGCCCGGTGCCGGGACAGCTCCGCAAGGTCCGCCCTCCAGGCCCCGCCCGGGAGCAGCAGCTCCAGGGCCGCGCCGGGGCGCAGGCGCAGCACGCCGAGATGCCGGGCCTGCTCCTCCCCCAGGGCCACGAGCGCGCCCTCAGCGGCGGGCGGAGGCGCGTCGACCACGAAGCGGGGCAGGGACATGCCCCCAGTGTGCGCCAACCTGGACGCCGCCGCGCGCGGGGGCGTCCGCTTGACGGTCCCCGTACCCTGGAACCAGGAGGGTCCTTGATCGACGCGATCCACGCCGCCGCGCCCTGGTGGGCCTGGGCCGGCTTCCACGCCTTCGTCTTCCTGATGCTGGCCCTGGACCTGGGGATCTTCAACCGGAGGGCCCACGCGCCCTCGGTGCGGGAGGCCGCGGCCTGGAGCACGGTGTGGATCGTCCTGGCCCTGGCCTTCAACGCGGGCATCTGGAGGCTCATGGGCGCCGGGAAGGGCCTGGAGTTCCTCACGGGCTACGTGCTGGAGAAGAGCCTCAGCGTGGACAACCTCTTCGTCTTCGTGCTGCTCTTCGGCGCCTTCCAGGTGGAGCTGCGCCATCAGCACCGGGTGCTCTTCTGGGGGGTCCTGGGCGCCCTGGTGATGCGCGCGGCGATGATCGTGGCCGGCACGGCCCTGCTCAACCGCTTCCACTGGATGATGTGGGTCTTCGGCGGCTTCCTGGTCTTCACGGGCCTGAAGATGCTCATCAAGGAGGAGGGGGACGAGGATCCCCGCAACAACCCGCTGGTGAAGCTCTTCCAGCGCACGGTCCCCTACGACCCTGAAGGCGGCCACGAGCGCTTCTTCACCCGCCGCGACGGCCGCCGCCTCGCCACGCCCATGCTGCTGGTGCTCCTGTGTGTCGAGGTCACGGACCTGGTCTTCGCCGTGGACAGCATCCCGGCGGTGCTGGCCATCACCCGGGACCCCTTCATCGTCTACACCTCGAACATCTTCGCCATCCTGGGTCTGCGCAGCCTCTACTTCCTGCTCGCGAAGATGATGGACCGCTTCCACCGCCTCAAGACCGGGCTGGCCTTCATCCTGGCCTTCGTGGGCGTGAAGATGTGCATCGCCGAATGGGTGAAGATCCCAGTCCACTACTCCCTGCTGGTGATCGCCGCGGTGCTCGCGGGGAGCGTGGTGGCCAGCCTCGCCTGGCCCGCCGAGCATGGCGGGGAGGAGCCCGGCGCGGGTGGAGGGGAAGCCTGATGGAGGTCTGGCACCACCCCCTCGACCTGGCGCCGCCGGCGGGGCCCCACGTGGTCACCCTGGGCAATTTCGACGGCGTCCACGCCGGCCACCGGGAGGTGCTGGAGGGCGCCGCGGCCCGGGCCCGGGCCCGGGGCGTGCCCGCCGCGGTGGTCACCTTCGACCCCCATCCCACGGTGGTGGTGGCGCCGGAGCGCAAGCCCCTCCTGCTGATGACCCTGGCCCAGCGGCTGGCCGCCTTCGAGGCCACCGGCATGGACCTCGCGTGGGTGATCCCCTTCTCGCGGCCCTTCAGCGAACTGGCGCCGCCGGCCTTCCTCGACCAGCTCCGCCGCGCCCTCGCGCCGGTCGAGCTCCACGTGGGCCGGGCCTTCTGTTTCGGCCGGGACCGCAGCGGCGACCTCGCCGCCCTCGAGGCCTGGGGCCGAACCCACGGGTGCGAAATCCACGCCCACGCCCTCCGGGCCCCGGACGGCGGGCACCTCTCCAGCACGCGGATCCGCGAGGCCCTGGAGGCCGGGGACGTGGAAGGGGCCGCGAGGCTCCTCGGCCATCCCTACGCGCTCACCGGCGTCGTGGTGGAAGGCGACCGCCGCGGCCGCCACCTGGGCTTCCCCACCGCGAACCTGCAGTGGGAGCAGGAGCAGCTCCCCGCCTCCGGGGTCTACGTCACGGCGGTCCGGTCCTCCCACTGGAAGGGTCCGCGCCTGGGCCTCACGAACATCGGGGAGAAGCCCACGTTCGGTGGCCGCCGCCTCACGGTGGAGACCTTCCTGCCGGGTTTCGACGGCGACCTCTACGGCGCCCGGCTGGATCTCCGCGTGCTCCACCGCCTGCGGGGCGAACAGCGCTTCACCGATGTGGACGCCCTCCGGGCCCGGATCGCCCTCGACGTGGAGGCCGGCGAGGCCTGGTGGCGGATCCGGGGCTGAGCCCCGGCGGAACCTCCTCCCTGGCCCGCGCAAGTGTTTGGTGGGACAATGGACGTTTGGCTTGTCCCGCCCCCTTGGAGTCGTACATGGTCCTGCCCCGCCTCGCCCTCGCCCTGGCCGTCCTCGCCGTCCTTCCGGCGGCCGCCGACACGCAGAAGAAGCCCCCGGTCTCCGCCCAGGCGGAGGCGGCCCAGAAGAAGGCGGACATCAAGCGCTACCTGCAGATCTCGGACGGCGTCGGGCAGCGGGTCGCCACCTACCGCCGCACCGTGGTGGACATGAAGAAGGGCAGCTCCCGGGAGATCCCCGACACCTTCTGGGTCGAGCTGGCCGGCGCCATCACCCCCGAGGCCTTCGAGCCGGCGGTCGCCGACGTCTACGACAAGAGCTATTCGGCCCCCGTGCTGCGGGACATCGTGAAGCTCCTCGACACGCCGGCCTTCCGGAAATTCTCCCAGATCGAGCAGACGACGGTGCAGAAGGCCATCGGCGCCGCCCTCCAGAAGCACATGGAGGACGCCTCCGCCGGATCCCGGAAGGCCGCGCCGGGGACCGCGATCCCCGCCGCCAAGCGCGCCGACATCGCGAAGTTCCTGAAGGCCACGGACGCGGTGAACCGTCAGGTCGAGTCCGCCCGGAAGAGCATCGTCGCCCAGCGGAAGGCCGCCGCGAAGGACGTGCCCGACGCCGTCTGGGCCGATCTGTCCAAGGCCGCCACGCCGGAGGCCTTCGAGGGCGTGATGGCGGAGGTGTACGACAAGCACTACACCGCCCAGGAGATGAAGGCCCTGGTCCAGATCATCGACAACAAGCTCTTCAAGGACTTCGCCTACGCCGAGCGCACGAAGGTCTCCAAGGACGTCGAGAGCGCCCTGGACCGCGTGGTGAACGACCTCTCCAAGCAGCTCATGGCGAAGCACAAGGCCGGCAAGGCGGAGGCCCCCTCGGCCGACGCCAAGAAGGGCTGAGGCCATGGCCGGGAAGCCCCGGCTCGTCGGCCTGCGCACCGGCCGCGTCCGCGCCCTCGGGGAGGCGGACGCGGCCGATCCGCTCCGGAAGCCCTGGCGCAGCGCCATCTTCAAGGAGCCGGTGGAAGGCCCCGTGCGCCTGTCCCGCCTCGGCCTCGAGGGCGACGAGGTGGCCGACGCGCGGCACCACGGCGGCCCCGACCAGGCGGTGCTCGGCTACGCCTCCGAGCACTACGCGGACTGGCGGGCCGAGGGCCTCGACGCCGGCCCCGGCGCCTTCGGGGAGAACCTGCTCTTCGAGGGCCTGCTGGACGACGAGGTCTGCATCGGCGACACGTGGCGGATCGGCGGCGCCACGCTGCAGGTGAGCCATCCGCGCCAGCCCTGCGGAACCCTGGCGCGGCGCTTCGGGCGCGGCGACGTGGTGGCGCGGGTCTGGGCCACGGCCCGGGGCGGCTGGTACTTCCGCGTGCTGGAGGAGGGCGTGGTGGCGCCGGAGGGCGAGGTCGTCCTCCTGGAGCGTCCGAATCCCGGCTGGACCGTGGCCCGGCTCCTGAAGGCCTACTGGCGGGCCGCGGAGGATCCCGCGGAGGCCCGCGCCGCCGCCGAGGTGCCGCGGCTCACGCCCCACTGGCCCGAGAAGCTGCGGGCGCGCGCCGCGGGCCGGGAGTAGGCCGTGCGCCTCTTCTGGGCCCTGCCCGCGCCGGACGCCTTCCGCGCCTGGATGGCCGCGCTGCAGGGCGAGCTGCGACCCCGGCTGAAGGGCGCGCGGCTCGCGGACGCCCGCCAGGCCCACCTCACCCTCTGCTTCCTCGGCGAGGTCGAGGAGGCGCGCCTTCCCGCCGTGCTCGAGGCCGGGCGCCGGGCCCTGGCGGGGCTGCCCGCCCTGGACCTGGAGGGCACGGACTGGCTGGCCTTCCCGAGGCCGGAGCGCGCCCGGGTGCTGGGAGTGGGCGTCACCCCGGACACGCGCCTGCTGGAGGCGCACGCCCGGCTGGGCCGGGCCATGTCCGCCTTCGTCGAGCTGGAGGACCGGCCCTTCCGCCCGCACCTCACCCTGGCGCGCTTCCGGGAGCCCGCGCGGCTGCCCGCCCTGCCGGAGCTGCCGCCCGCGCCGCGGTGGCGGGCGGCGCGGGTGGTGCTCTTCCACAGCGACCTGGGTCCCGCCGGCGCCACGCACCGGGCCCTGGGCGAGGTGGCGCTCGGCGCCTAGCGGGCGGGCGGAACCTCGCGGCCGGTCTCCTCGCCCTCGCTGGCCACCACGCCGCCGATGACGGTGCCCACGCAGTGGGTGGTCCACTCGAAGGGGTCCCCGTCGAAGAGGGCCACGTCGCCGTCCTTGCCCGGCTCCAGGCTGCCCACGCGGTCCGCGACGCCCAGGAGGCGCGCCGGGGCGAGGGTGAGGGCCTGGAGGACGTCGTCGAAGGCGAGGCCGTTGGCCGCGGCCATGGCGGCCTCGAAGAGCACCACCCGGGTCTTGGGCACGTAGCCCTCGAAGCCGCTCTGGAAGGCGAAGGGGATGCCCGCGGCCTTCAGCTTCGCCGCGGTCTCGAGGCTCAGGTTCTCGGTCTCGCCGCCGGCCCGGGCCATGGTGGGGTGCAGCAGCACCGGCACCTTCGCGGCCTTGAGCTCGTCGAGCACCAGGTAGGCCTCGGCGCCGCCGTCCAGCACGATGGCTAGGCCGAACTCCTTCGCCAGGCGCAGCACCGAGAGGATGTCCTGGGCGCGGTGGGCGGTGACCAGCAGGGGCAGCTCCCCGCGCAGCACCGGCAGCAGGGCCTCCTTGCGCAGGTCGCGACTCGGCTCCTTGCCCTTCTCGGCGTCCTTCTGCTTGCGCGCGTACTCCTGGGCCGCGACGAGCTCGGCACGGAGCATGGCGATCTGCTTGGCGCGGGTGCCCGGCGCCTTGCCGTCGCGGCCCCGTGCGCCGTCCCCCAGGGTCGCCGCCACCATGGCCTCGGCCTTCAGCACGCCCCGGGTGACCTCGGGCGCGTCGGTCTTCACCACGAAGGTCTGCCCGCTGATGAGGGCGCCGGGGCCGTGGCCGGTGTGCACGGTGGTCACGCCCAGGCTGCGGACGTAGGCGACCAGCGGATCGCGGCCGTTGTAGGCGTCCAGGGCCCGCAGCTCGGGCTGCAGGGGGGCGCTGGCCTCCAGCTGGTCCTGGTCGTGGGGCTGGTTGAGCAGGCCCGAGAGGCCGACGGTGCTGCGGCCGTCCACGAAGCCCGGCGTGGCGACCTTGGCGCGGCGCACGGCGACGCCGCTCGGGATCTTCACCTCCGAGGCGCGGCCCACGGCCCGGATCTTCCCGTCCTGGATGAGCACCACGCCGTCCTTGAGGGCAGGCCCGGCGGCGGTGTGGAGGAGGTCGGCGCGGATGGCGAGGGACTGCGCGGACAGGGAGGCGCCGAAGCCGAGGAGGGGGGCGAGGAGGCAGGCGAGGCGCGTCACTGGTAGGTCTCCTCGGCTTCCAGGGCCAGCAGGTGGGTGAGGTCGTCGGTGTCGTGGCTGGCGCCGAAGCCGCCCACGGCGTACTTGCGCTGGTCGGGGTCGCCGCGGTCGAAGACCTTGGCCCCCTCCACCCAGGTCTGCTCCACGTGGGCGTAGACGCTCAGGGGGTCGCCGCTGAGGAGCAGGAAGTCCGCGTCCTTGCCGGGCTTCAGGGAGCCCACGCGATCCTGGAGGTCCAGGAGCTTGGCGCCGTTCAGGGTCATGCCCTCCAGGGCGGCCCGGCGGTCCATGCCCGCGCGCACCGCGAGGGCCGCGCTGCGCATGAACCAGCGGGAGTCGGTGATGGGATCGTCGGTGTGGAAGCCCACCAGGGCGCCGGCCTTCGCCAGGGCCGCGGGGGTGGTCATGCGGATGTCCTTGGCCTCCAGCTTGCCGCCGGGGCTGTCCACCACGATCACCGAGGCGCCGAAGCCGCTCTTCGCCACCTCGTCGGCCACGCGCCAGCCCTCGCTGAGGTGGTGCAGCACCACCTTGAAGCCGAACTCCTTGGCGAGGCGCAGCACCGTGAGGATGTCGTCGTGGCGGTGGGTGTGGTGGTGCACCACGCGCCGGCCCTCGAGCACCTCCACCAGCGCCTCCATGGCGAGGTCGCGGGCCGGGCGCTTCTTGGGGTCGTCGCCGGCCTCCCTGAGCTTGCGCTGGTACTCCTGGGCCTTCACGAACTGCTCGCGCACCAGGGCGGCGCTCTTGGCCCGCGTGCCCGGGAAGCCCGTGGTGCCGGGCTGGCCGCCCCGGCGGGGGTTCGTGCCATTGGCCATCTTCATGCCGCCGAGGTAGGAACCGTCGGCCTTCTTCTGGATCGCGAGGGCGTCCACGGTCTCGCCGCCCCGGAGCTTGAGGTAGATGGTCTGCCCGCTCAGCAGGTGCCCCGAGCCGGGCATGACGTTGACGGTGGTGATGCCCCCCGCGCGGGCCTTCATCACCGTGGCGCTGCGCAGGTTGAGGCTGTCGGAGACCCGCACCTCAGGCTGGATGGGGGCCGCGCTGTCGGCGCCCTCGGGGCTGCCGATGTGGCTGTGGGTGTCGATGAGCCCGGGCATGATCACCTTGCCCTTCGCGTCGTGGCGGATGGCATCCGCCGGAATCGCCGTGCCCGGCCCGCCCACCGCGACGATCTTCCCGTGCTGCACCACGAGCACGCCGGACTCGAGCTCCGGGCCCTCGATGGGCAGGATCCGCGCGCCCACGAAGGCGTGGGGCTTCTCCTGGGCGTGAAGGGTCACCAGCGCGAGGCTTGACGCCAGCGCGAGCACGATTCGGTTCATGGGGCGCTCCGACCCGCAGTGTAGCCATCACGTTGCGAGGTTCAAGCGGGAAGGTGGCCCTCAGCCCCTCCACCCCTCCAGCACCCGGAACCGCTCGCCGAGCATGCCCGGCATGGTGAGCTGCAGGAGGTTCTCCAGGCGCTTCACCCGCGCGGCAGGCTCGAGGGCCTGCCAGGCGGCCTCCCAGTCGGCCAAGGGGGCGTGGTCGCGGATCCAGGCGCTGAGGCTGCGGTGGCCGGCCTCGCGGAGGCCGCACCCTTCCAGCACCGCCAGCAGGCGCGTGAAATCCACGTCGGCGGTGAGGTCGCTCTCGCCCAGCTCCTCCCACCAGGCGCCGTCCACCGTGTGCCCCTTGTAGCGGCGCAGGTCCGCCCCCTTGGCGAGCAGGCGGTCGGCGCGGTCGCCGTAGTCGATGGCGAGGAAGAGGCCGCGCTCCAGAGCCTCGGCCAGTCCGGATGCGACCCGCGGAAGGGCCTCGCACCACACGCTGCCGTCGGCGGGCTCGAGGCCGTCGCTCTGGGAGGCGAACCAGGCGGCGCTCGCCTCGTGAATGAAAGGCTGCCACGCGGGGCCGGCCTCCGTGAGCACCTCCCGCGTCCAGCGGCCGCCGTCCCACTTCCAGGGCTGGGCCGGCAGGGCGTCGAAGAGCTCGTTGCTGACCACGGCGCCGGTGAAGGAGGGGATCCGCTCCGACTCGGCGAGGAAGGCGGCCCGACCCTCCGCGAGCCAGGGCGCGAGGGCCTCCTCCGCGGCCTTCCGCGCCGCAGGGTTGTCGTCGCGATGGATGTAACGCAGGGCCGGCGCGAAGTCGCCGCGCGCGGCCCGCAGCAGGTCGCGGCCCAGCCAGCCGCGGCCCGCGCCGGGCTCGAGGACGGTGAAAGGGTCCGGCCGGTCCAGGCGCTCCCACGCCGCCTCCAGGCGCACGGCGAGGGCCTCGCCGAGCAGCGGGCCCAGGTCCAGGGCCGTGTAGTAGTCCTTGCCGGCGAAGCCCCAGGGGCCTTCCGGGCGGCGGTAGTAGCCGTGAACGGGATCGTAGAGGGCGAAGGCCATCACGTCGGCGGCGGGCCAGGGGCCGGGGCCGAGGGCGCCCTGCAGCCGGTCGAAGGCCCCGCTCACTCCCGCGCCTTCGCGAGAGGCCAGCGCTCCAGGGCCCAGGGCAGCAGCCACTGGGTCACCAGCAGCGCGAGGGCCACGCCCCCGAGGCAGGCCAGGCCCAGGCCCCGCAGGGTGCGGTAGCCGCTGAACACGAGGCCGCCGAAGCCGGCCAGGGTCGTGCCCGCGCACACGGCGTTCACCCGGGCCACCTTGGCGGCGGCGCCGCGATCGCTGCGGGCGCGGTGGAGGAGGTTCATGGCGGTGTCCACGCTCACCCCCAGGGCGATGGGGATCGCCACCAGGCTGAGGAAGGTGAGGGGCTCGCCCGTGGCGCCGAGGATGCCCACGGCGCCGACCTGGCCCGCCAGCAGGGGCAGCAGGGAGAGGAGGGCGAAGCGTAGGCTGCGGCCGAACCAGGCCACCAGCAGCAGCACCACCGCGAGGGCCACGGCGATGCTGTCCCGCAGGCCCGTGCGGGCCACCTGCTTCACCGCGCGGAAGAGGGGGCGGTTCCCCACCAGCCGCGCGCCCGCCGCCTCCAGGGGCGCCATGACGCGCTCCTGGGCGGCCTCGGGCAGGCGGATGGGGATGGTCAGCGCCGGTGGCGGCGGGGCGGGCGGGGCCGGCCTGCGCAACCAGTCGCGAAGGGTCCAGCGCTCGTCGGGGATCCGCGCGGCGGGAGGCTGCGGGAAGAGGGATTGCAGCACCTCCGCCACGTGGCTCGGCTGGTCCAGGCTGTCCCGCAGGGCCATGAGGGGCCGCTCCAGGGCCACGGGGTCGAGGCCGGCCTTCGTGGCGGTCTCCAGGGTGCGGCGGTGCCAGGTCTCGGAGGCGAGGATCCGGCGCAGCTCGGGGTCCGCCTCCCGCCACTCGGGGAGGACGAGGCCCTCGGCGCGCAGGATGGCCGCGGCGGCGTTCCAGCGCCGGGGCAGCTGGGCCGGATCGTCCAGGGGGATCTGGAGGGCCAGGGGCTGCAGCCCCGCCCCCAGCACCTTCGCGAGGCGCTCCTGGAGGGCGAGGGCCGGATTGCCCTGCTGGCGGAAGCGGCGCAGGTCCTCCTCCCAGTGCAGGCGCGCGGCGGCCAGCCCCGCCAGCAGCACGGCGGCCCCCGCCGCGGCGGCCTTCCAGCCGGCCACCACCCGGGCCGGGTGCACCGCGTCCTCCCGCGGCGCGAAGGTGCCCCGGCCGCGGTCGAAGGCCAGGAGCAGGGGGGGCAGCAGCAGGAAGGTGGCCACGAGGCAGGCCAGCAGGCCGAGGCCCGCGGTGAGGCCCAGGTCCCGCAGGCCCGGGAAGGGGGTCACCGCCGTGGCGAGGAAGGCCAGCGCGGTGGTGAGGGCGCCCACCACCACGCCGGGCCCCGTGCCCACCAGGGCGACGCGCAGGCTGGCGGCCTTGCCCCGGCCCGCCTGGCGCTCGTCGCGGTAGCGCGAGAAGAGCAGGATGCCCACGTCGTCGCCGATGCCCAGCAGCACGGCGCCGAAGCCCGCGGCCATGAGGTTCATGCGGCCCATGACCCAGCCCACGAGGCCCAGGCTCCACACCATGCCCGCCAGCAGGGGCACCACCACGAAGCCGTAGCCCGCCAGGGTGCGGTAGCCGATCCAGTAGACGAGGCCGATGAGGATGAAGCTCAGGGCCATGCTGACGAGGACTTCCCGGGTCAGGCGGTGGGACTCCCAGGCCGCCACGGGATGGGCCCCCGTGGCCTGCAGGGCGAAGGGCCGCGCGGCGGTGGGCTGCAGGGCCGCCTCCGCCTGGGGCAGCGTCGCGCGCGCCGGCAGCTCGCCCTGGGCCCCGCCCGCCAGCCACAGGAGGACCCGGGCGGTGGCCGCCGCGTCGCCGCTGGGGAAGTCCAGGACCAGGGGCACCAGCACGAAGCGGCCGTCCTTGGTGGTGAGGTAGCCGGTGTGCAGCGCGACGGGCAGGCCGCGGCCGGTCTGCTCCGCCTGGGTGGTGAGGCCCCCGGGCTCCAGCAGCCCCCGCAGGTCGAGGGGATCGAACTGGGCCAGCTTGGCCTGGAGGGGCTGCGGGCTGCGCAGGGCCCGGGCCGAGGCCTCCAGGCGGGCCTGCACCTTCGCGGGGTCCCGCAGGGGCTCCAGGCGGTCCCCCAGCAGGCCCGGCGCGAGGGCGTAGAGCTGCTCCGTGAGCAGGCGCTGGGCCGCGCCGTCCCCCTCGAGGAGGCTGCCCGCCGCCAGGAGGGGCGGCCACAGGCTCGCGCCCTTGGCCCCGGGGACGGGGGCCGGCGGCACCAGCCGCCCCTCGCCGCCCATGCCGTTGAGGGGCAGGCCGCTGCGGTCCAGGAGGGTCTCCACCAGCCCCTCGGCCCAGGCGACCCGGGCCTCGGCGTCCTTCTCGTCGCCTTCCGCCACCAGGAAGAGCAGCTCCTGGCGGCCCACGCCGGCCTCGAGGCTGGCGCGCACCGCCGGGTGGTCCGTGGGCAGGAGGCTCATGAGGTCGAGGCGGCGCTCCACCCGCAGGGCGCCCCAGGCCAGGAAGGCGGTCAGCAGGGCCGCGGCCCAGGCGAGGCCGCGGGGCCGGCGCAGGTGCAGGCGCAGCAGGGCGCGCAGGACGCGTTTCATGCCCCGCCCTCAGTCCGCCCGCGCCGAGTCCAGCAGGCGCTGGAGCACGGGCCGCAGCTCCACCCGCTGCGCGTGGGCGAGCCGGTGGAGCAGGCTGGCGTCTTCGAGTCGCGTCAGCGGGTAGGCCTCCTGCTGCTGCAGGGCGAAGGCGCCCTTCGAGGCCGTGAGCAGCGTGGGCCGAGCCTGGGCGTAGCGGTGGTCCAGGAGCTGCGCCAGGGCCCGCACCACCCGGAGGTCGGAGTCCATCCGGTCCCAGTCGTCCAGCACCAGGCAGGGCGCGGCCTGGTAGGGCGCCATGAGGTCGCGCTCGCTGAGGAAATCCACGTTCTGCCAGGAGCGCACGTCGTAGTAGACGTCCTTCAGGCGCTGGCTCAGCTCGCGCACGGAGGCGAAGGCCCCCGGCGCGCCGGTGCGGGCGCACCAGGCCTTGAGGGCCGCCGCGGCCAGGGTGCTCCGGCCGCTCCCGGGAGGGCCGTCGATCCACCACAGGTCCGCCGTGGTGCGATCGCTCCTCGCCCAGGACTGGAGAAGCGCGTAGCCCTGGGGCTCCCGGGCCGGGCGCAGGGTCTTCCAGGCCTCCTCGCCGTCCTCGCCCCGGTGCCGCCCGCACTTGTGGACGATGTGGTCCAGCTTGCTGGCGAGCTCGGCGGAGAGGGTCTCCTTCAGGGGCGGCTGGAGGAGGGCGCGGGCCCGGTCCAGGGCCTCCAGCACCGCGGGCCGCGGATGGTGGAGCTTCCACCATTCCCAGAAGGACTCGAAGGTGGCGCCGGCGTAGCGGGCCGGGATGCCGCCGGCCCGGGCCTCGGCGGCGACCTCGCGGGTGCAGGCGCACACGGCGACGGGCTTGAGGGGGTCCGGATCCACCAGCACCCCCGCGCCCCGGCAGTGGGGGCAGTCGGGACGACCCTTCATGGCCTGGCCTTCATGGTCTGGCTTTCAAGGCACGTCCCCGCGGAGGAACTGGCCCAGCACCTCCCGCCGGCGCTCCCGGATCTTCTGGAAGGCGCGCTCCTCGATCTGCCGCACCCGCTCGCGGCTGATGGGCGGGTCGAAGGCGCGGCCGATCTGCTCCAGGGTCATGGGCTCCTGGCCGTGCAGGCCGAAGTGCATGCCCAGGATCCGGCGTTCCTTCTCGGAGAGGGTCGCCAGGCTGGCCTCCATCTGCTGGAGGAAGGACTCGTGGTCCAGGGTCTGCATGGCGGAGGGCTCGACTTCCTGCTCGAGGCTGTCCCCCACGGTGAGGTCCGTTTCCCCCATGCCCTGCTCGGTGCTCACCGTGCTGGTGGTCTGGTGCAGGAGTTGCAGCCGCTCCACGTCCTCCACCGTGAAGTGGCTGTGGTCCGCGATCTCCTGCACGGTGGGGTGGTGGCCCAGCTCCTGGCTCAGGCGGTTGGTGACGCGGTTGAGCTGGACGAGGTGTCCCGCGACTTTCTGGGGCAGGCGGATCTTGGAACCGTGCTCGGCCAGGGCGTGGAAGATGGCCTGGCGCACCCACCACGACGCGTAGGTGAGGAACTTGTTCTCGCGCCGCGGGTCGAAGCGCTTGGCGGCCTCGATGAGGCCGAGGTTCCCTTCGCTGATGAGGTCCAGGAGGTCGAGGCCCATGCCTTCGAACTTGCGGGCCTCCTTCACCACGAAGCGCAGGTTGCCCTCCACCAGGGCGCGCAGGCCCTCGGGATTGCGGTCGTCCTGCCACAGGTGCCCGTTCTTCCGCTCCTCTTCCGCCGTGAGCAGGGGCAGGTGGCGGATGGAGTCGAAGTACTTGTCGAGGGCGCGCTCTTCGAGATGCCGGAGGGGCACGGGGGGGCCTTGGGGGAGGACGAACAGGATAGCGGGACGGGGGACGCCGGAACGGGAATCCTCAGGATAGCCCGAGGGGGCCCTCGACCAGCACCGCCCGCACGGGGCTGGCGTCGGCCCCCTCCAGGCGGAGGGGCAGGGCCACAAGGGTGTGGACGCCCTCGGGCACGCCCTCCAGGAGGAGCCCCTCGAGGTTGCGCATCCCCGTCTCCCGCAGGGCCTGGTGGCTCTCCAGGGCCTTGCTCTCGAATGGATCCACCGAAGGGGTGTCGATCCCCACGAGGACGCAGCCCTGGCGGCGCAGCGCGTGGATGAGTTCGGGCGAGAGGCTGGCGAAGTCCGGGTTGAAGCGTTCGGGGTCGGGGAAGGTGCCGGTGCGCAGCAGGACGCGGGGGGCGCGGACCGGGCCCGGCAGGTGCGAAGGGAGGACCCGTCCGCCCCGGGGCACCGAGACGGCGATCACCTGGCAGGGGCCGAGGTAGGGGCCCAGGTCCACGCGGTCGATGCCCTCCGCGCCCGCGGCGTAGTGGCTCGGCGCGTCGGCGTGGGCCCCGACGTGGAGGGTGGTCTCGACGCTGGACAGGTCCAGGTGGGCGCCCCGGGCGAAGGACAGGGCCACGGCGCGGCGGTAGGGCACGTCCCCGGGCCAGACCGCGAGGCGCTCGGAGAGGAGGGGCGACAGGTCGTGGATCCGGGGCATGTCAGGCGGGCTCCAGGGGGTCGGTGCGGGGGAGGGCCCGGGTCGGTTCCTGGGGATCCTGGCCGGAGATCCGCACAGGCGTCGAGGGGCGCAGGGGCGGCGCCAGCCCGGCCAGGAGCTCGTCGGCTTCCTCGGGCCAGCCGCCCTCCTCCGCCGGCGCCTCCCGCAGGGCCTCGGCGAGCCGCCGGGCCCAGGCCAGGAGGCCGGAGGGGCGGGCCTCGGGGTGCTTGTCCAGGGCCTGCTCGAGCAGCACGGCGGCATCCCAGGGCAGGCCGCGGACCAGGGCCTGGATGGGTTCGGGGCGCTCCTGGGCCACCTCCACGAGGATGTCGGGCAGGGATTCCGCCTGCACCGCGCGCCGGCCGCTGAGGGCCTCGTAGGCCACCAGGGCCAGGGCATAGAGGTCGCTGCGGGCGTCCAGGGGCCCGCCCCGGATCTGCTCGGGGCTCATGTAGGCCGGGGTGCCCATCACCACGCCGGTCTGGGTGAGGCTGCTGTCCACGCTCATCTCCTTGGCGAGGCCGAAGTCCAGGAGCTTGAAGCGCAGGCCCGCCGCCGAGGGCGCCACGAAGATGTTGTCGGGCTTGATGTCCCGGTGGAGGATGCCCTTGGCGTGCACGGCGTCCAGGGCGTGGGCGCACTGAAGCACGAGGTCCGCCACCTGCCGCGCGGTGCCGGGGCCGAAGGTGTCCACCAGGACCCGGACGGTGGCCCCTTGGAGGCGCTCCATGACGAGGTAGATGGTGCCGTCCTCCAGGTGCCCGCTGTCGAAGATGCCGATCACGCCCTCATGGTGGATCTGGGCGAGGGAGCGGGCCTCCTGCTCGAAGCGCAGGCGCTTGTCCCCGCTGTGGAAGTGTTCGGCCTTGATGGCCTTCAGGGCCACGGTGCGGGCGAGGCGCAGGTCATCGGCCTCGAAGACCACGCCGGCGCCGCCCTCGCCGAGCATGCGCAGGAGCCGGTAGCGCTGGGCGACGAGGTAGGGGAAGGGCCGGTCGGCGGCGAGGGGCGTGCCGTCGGCGGCGCAGACCGAGGCGGTCTGGTCGTAGCAGCGCCCGCAGTTCCCGCAGACCTGCAGCACGCCGGCGCCGGCGTCCAGGAGCGCCTGCCGGGTGGTGGCCCGGCGCTCGGCGGCGGACTCCACCTCGGCGCGCATGCGGGCGAGGTCGAGGGCCCCGCCGAGCTGCTGGGCGAAGGTGGCCACGAGGCGCTGCTCGGCCTCCCGCCAGGGCGTCGTCTTGCCCCGCACCACCACCGCCGCCCGCAACTCGCCGGTCATGCCGCGCACGGGAAGGAGGGTGTCGGCGCCCTCCTCGAAGGCGGGCGGGGCCTGGGCCAGCAGCTCCACCCGCGCCAGGGCGGGCGGGTCCGAGGAGACGGTGGAGAGGCCCTGCAGCGACCCCGCGTGGAGCTTCCAGACGTCCACGTGGGCGGCCCGCACGGCGTCGGCGATCTCCACCGCCATGGCGGCGGACCAGGCGGCGGGGTCCCGCAGGGCCTGGCCGGCGCTTTCGGAGAGGCGGTGGATCCGGGCCTGGGCCTCCTCCAGCTCCTCGGTGCGGGCGAGGACGCGGGCCTCGAGGGTGCGGGCCAGCTCCTCCATTTCCGCATGGGCCCGGGCGTACCGCTTGGAAATGGAGACCACCATCGCCATGAGGAAGGCCACGAAGCCGAAGGAGAGGGTGTTGAAGATGGGCCAGAGGCCGAACCAGAAGCCCAGCTCGTAGAGGCCGCCCAGGAGGAGCAGGCCCATGCCGACGAGGATGGTGCGGGCCTCGGGATGCCCGCGCCGCGCCTGCATGAGCGTCACCGCCGGGGCCAGCAGCAGCACGGGCGCGCCCCAGAAGGGGCCGATGAAACGGGTGAAGGGGATGCTCTGCTCCAGGGGCAGGAAGAGCGCGGCGCAGGGCACGAGGAAGCTGAGCTGGTAGTACCGCAGCCATCTCGGGATGCGGAGGTCGAGGAAGGGCCAGAGGAACTGGAGAAAGGGCGGCGAGGCGGCCTGGAGGAAGAGCCAGGACTGGATGTAGGCGAGGCGCGGATGGCCGAAGGAGGTGTTCATCCACGTGGTCATGGCGACCTCGCGCAGCGCCATGCTGAGGGCCACGCAGCCGAACCAGAGGTAGGTCCGCGTCTCTCGCCGCCGCACCCAGAGCTGGAGGTGGAAGAGCCCGAGCACCGTGAAGAAGAGGCACATGCCCCAGCGCTCCAGCTCCCGGCCCCAGATGGAGGCTCGCCATTCGGCGTTGGCCTCGGCGGTGCGCGCCTCCACGAGGTCCCGGGGGCCGAGCCAGACGCGCCGGCCGAGCACGGGGCCCCGGGCGAGGGCCATGAGGCCGGGGTCCAGGTCGCCCCGGACCGCGAGCAGCAGGGTGCCGTCGGTGGCCGGGATCTCCAGGAAGGTCAGCTCCGGCGTGTGGGGGAGCCCGCCCGTCGCCAGGCCGCCGCGCCCTCCGACCTTCCGGCCGTTGGCGTAGACCTCCAGGGGCGCATGGAGGCGGCCCAGGGCGAGGCCCAGGGTCTGGCCCGGCGGCACCGGGACGCGGAGGCGGTACCAGCCGCGGCCCGCGGGGAAGGCCGCCCGCCGGTCGGCGAGGTCCGGCAGGGCGGCCCAGTCCGCGTCCTTGTGGCCGGGATCGGCGTAGCCGGGGTCGTCTCCGGCGCGGAAGCGCCAGCCGGTGGTGAGGCTGAGGAGCCCGGACGGCGCCGCGGGACGGGCCTCGGGATCCGGGGCGTGCTGGGCGCGCAGGGCCGGCGCGACCCACGCGAGCGCGAGGGCCAGGCAGGCGCGCACCAGCCGGCGGAGGGTGGACACGGGGAGCTCCGCGTTCATTGTGGAACGGGTCAGGCCCTGGCGATGACCTTCATTTCGACAGCAATCGGCGTCGGTAGGGCCCGTACCTCCACCGTCGTCCTCGTTGCCTGGATGTCCTTGAAGTACTCCGCGTACACGGCGTTGAACGCGGCGAAGTCCCGGGCCATGTCGATGAGGAAGCACTGGCAGTCCACCACCTTGTCCAGGCCGGAGCCGGCGGACTCGAGGATGACCTTGATGTTCTCGATGACGGCCCGGGTCTGGGCGGCGGCGTCGTAGGGCTGGGGGTTGCCCGCTGCGTCGCGGATGGCCCCGCCGGGAATGGCGTCGCTGCCCGCCTGGCGGGGGCCGATGCCGCTGACGAAGATGAGGTCGCCTTCGCGGCGGGCGTGGGGATAGGCGCCCACGGGTTTTGGTGCCGCCGTGGTCTTGACGATGCCGGTGGCAGACACAGGGGTCGCCGCGGTCACCGGAGCCGCCGCGGAGGTCGGGCTGGGAGTCTCGGCCGCTCCGGCGGCCAGGACACCGCGGTCGCCGGTGAAGGTCTGCACGTCGCCTTCGTCGAACTCGCGGCTGAGGTCCTTCGCCGGGTTGGGCACGAGGCCCACCACGGCGCCACCGCTGCCCCACAGGGGTCCGTAGGCGTGCACCGTGCCGTCGTAGCCGTTGTGCTGGCCCAGGGCGGCGGCCAGCCACCAGAAGGCCTTGCCCCGCTGCTCGCCATGGGCCTGGGCCGCGAAGTCCCGGGCCACCTGGCTCACGTCCTCGAGGCGGCCCTCGCCGAGCATCTGGAGGAGCTTGCGGTTCCACTCGTCGTCCTTGGCCGAGTAGAGGCGGTCGTCCTTGGGGTCGATGCGCTTCGGGAAGACGCGGTTGCTGAAGGCGCTGATGGCGACGGCGACGGCCTTGCGGCCGGTGGCCGCCACGGCCTCGGCGGCGGCCTTGCCCCAGACGATCGTCTCGGCGCGGTCCGCGTACATGTTGCAACCCAGCACGCAGGCGGGGATGCGGTTGTCGGGGTCGAGGAGCTTCAACGCCTGGATGACGCCGCTGTCCAGGGGGAAGCCCTGGTAGGCGACGGTGCGGGCGTGGAGGCCGCGGCTGCGCGCCACCGATTCACAGGTTTTCGCGAACTCCGGATCCATGCGGAAGCGGTAGGGCATGGTGCCGAAGTCGTGGAAGTCCGCGTCCACGTGCACCCACTCGGGCGCGGGATCGGCCTGGATCTGGTGGCCGATGACGTTGATCCAGCTCGTGGAGTAGAGCAGCAGGAGGTCCGCGCCGGAGGCCTGGATCTCGTCACGCGCAGCCTCGAAGCCGCGGCGCAGCTCGGCCCAAGCAGGATTCCTTTCAGGGGCCAACAGCGGGAGGGGTTTGCCGGGGACGAGGTAGCCGCGGAGCATCATGCCGTCACCTTCGCGTCGTTCGGGTGCCAGCCCACCACCGCGTTCCCCGTGCCGATGACGGTCCCGTACGCGTAGACCTCCGCCGGATAGGCCGGATACCCCAGGGCCGCGAGCATCCAGGAGAGGCAGCCGTCCTTGCACTCGCTGAGGGCCTGCTCGATGAAGTCGGGCATGAGGGCGGCGAGCTCCTTCGTGCGGCCCTCCTTCATCATGCGGATCACCTTCATGTCCCAGAGGTACTGGCCGTGGTGGTAGATGTGCTCCCTGCTCATGTCCTCGGGCAGTTCGGGCTCCTCGGTGAAGTGGCGGTGGCTGAGGCTGTTGGAGGCCAGCAGCACGGCCTTCTTGCCGGACTTGGCGATGGCCTTCGCCGTGGCCTCGCCGAGCTTGGCCATCTCGTCCTCGCCCACTTCATTGCTGTAGTCGAAGTAGGAACTGTTGCTCGAAATCGCCACGATGGGCTTGGTCCAGTCCGGGTTCACCAGATGGCAGCTGATGATGGTGCCGTAGTCCACGCGGAAGGCGGGGTTCTCCATGGGCATCATCTCCAGCCCCGCGGCGCGGCCTTCGGCGACGATGGCCCTCGCCAGGTCCACATCCACGCTCAGCTCGAAGTGGTAGCGGAAGAGGTTGGGGAAGATGGGATCCACGCTCAGCCCCGAGAGCTTCGGCACGGCGAGGACGTGGTTGCCGGTCCGCGTCTTCCAGTGGGGCGAATGCACCACCAGCACGTCGTAGTCGGTCTCCGCCAGCTTCTTGCGCAGCCGCTCGTAGCCCCAACGCAGACCCTCCCAGCCGCCTTCAGAGCGCGGCTCGTTCTGGGGCGGATTCTCCGCGTAGACCAGGTGGGGCGGATGGGGGGCGAGGACGCCCGCGACGATGGATCCTTGGCTCATCGAGGTCTCACTCCAGCTTCAACGTCACGGTCTTGGCCTCGCTGAAGAACTCCAGGCTCCAGCGCCCGCCCTCGCGGCCCACGCCGCTCTCCTTCACACCGCCGAAGGGCACGCGCAGGTCGCGGAGGAGCCAGGTGTTCACCCAGACGAGGCCGCTCTCCAGGGCCGTCGCCACACGGTGGGCGCGGTTCAGCTCGGAGGTCCACACGCTGGCGGCGAGGCCATAGCGGGTGCCGTTGGCCATGGCGATGGCGGCCTCCTCGGTGTCGAAGGGATGGATCGTCACCACGGGGCCGAAGATCTCCTCGGTGGCGGTGCGACAGCTGGCACTCAGGCCCGTGATCACCGCGGGTTCGAGGAAGTAACCGTCCGCCAGGTCGCCGGGCAGCGTGGGCCGCGCGCCGCCGCAGCGGATCGTGCCGCCCTCGTCCACCGCGAGCTTGAGGTAGCCCTCCACCTTCTCGCGATGGGCGGCGCTGATGAGGGCGCCCACCTTGGTGCTCAGGTCCGACGGATCGTCGCAGGCCCAGGCCTTCACCTCTTCCAGGAAGGCCTCCAGGAAGCGGTCGTGGATCGCGCGCTCAACCAGGATCCGCGAGCCGCAGAGGCAGATCTGGCCGGTGTTCTCGAAGGCCGCCCGGGCCACGCCCTTCACGGTCTTCTCCAGGTCGCAATCGGCGAAGACCAGGGTCGGATTCTTGCCCCCCAGCTCCAGGCTCAGCTTCTTGAAGGCGGGCGCGGCGGTGGCCGCGACGATCCGGCCGCTGGCGGTGCCGCCAGTGAAGCTCACGGCCTTCACGTCGGGATGCTCCACCAACGCCTGGCCGGCTTCGGGGCCGAGGCCGTGGACGAGGTTGAAGATGCCCTTCGGCGCGCCGGCCTCGAGGAACAGTTCCGCCAGCATCGTCGCCGTCAGCGGCGTCAGCTCGCTGGGCTTCGCCACCGCCGTGTTGCCCATGGCGAGGCAGGGGGCCAGCTTCCAGGTGAGCAGGTAGAGGGGCAGGTTCCAGGGCGTGATGAGGGCGCAGACGCCAACCGGCGAGCGCTGAACCAGGTTCACCGCGCCCGCCATGGCGAAGCTCTCCTCGCCCCGCAAGCGGACTTCCCGGGCGAAGTGGCGGAGGTTCTGGATCGCACGAGGAATGTCGAGGCTGCGGGCCAGGCCCAGGGGCTTGCCCGCATCCAGGCTTTCGGCCTCGGCAAAGACGTCCAGGCGGGATTCCAGCAGGCCCGCGATCGTCTCCAGCAGCTCCGCCCGCGCGTTCACCGGGGTCCGCGCCCAGCCGGGCAGGGCCGCCGCGGCCGCCTGCACGGCGGCGTCCACGTCCTCGGGCCCCGAGCGCGGGATCGTCGCGAAGGGCTTCCCCGTGGCCGGGGCGATGTCCTCCAGCACCGCGCCGGAGCGGGCGGGCACGACGTGGCCGGCGATGAAGTTGG
>JBDIBF010000010.1:0-61325 GCA_039812765.1 Holophagaceae bacterium | reverse complement strand
ATCGGCCTGAAGGACGAGGTGCCCACGGAGGCCGCCCTCACGTGCCTCATGCAGCGCTGGTTCGAGGGCCTGCCGGAGAAGGCCCCGCTCACCGCATGGCCCGTCCTGCAGACCTCCCTGGAGGGCCTGGACGACCTGCCCCTGGCCTGGCGGCTGGCGGCGGTGGGGGCCCTGGGCAAGTTCACCAGCCAGGTGGACGCCATCGCCTGGGCCTCGAAGCTGGCCGAACGCGAGAAGGATCCGCGCCTCCTCGGCGCCCTCCTGCCCGCGCTGCGGAAGCTCTCCCCGGAGGAGGCGGATGCCCTGCGGGACCGCCTGCTCATGGGAAAGGACCCGGTGGCCCGGGCAGCCGCCCTGGAGGACTGCCCGCGCCTGCCCGGCCGGCTCACGGAATTCCTCAAGCTGGTCTGGAACGATGCGGAGATCGACGCCTTCCAGGCCCTGGTCGCGGGCTTCAAGCGGTGGGGCACGCCGCCGGAGGTCCAGGCCGCGCTCCTGAAGCCGAGCCTCCAGCACCCCACCTGGATCCGCCGCTACGAGGCCTGGAAGGCCCTCAAGGCCTTCGACCCCGGCCTGCCCTGGCCTTCCGCGCCCAAGGACACGCCCGCGGAGGCCACCCTGCGCGCCGAGGCCGAGGCCCTCGCGGAGAAGGGCGCGCCCCTGCGCGTCCGCATCGCCTACGAAGGGGGCCGGAGCCTCGTGATGCGCCTGGATCCCGCGGTGGCGCCCATCAACGTGGCCAACCTCGCGCGCCTGGCGCGCAGGGGCTACTTCGACGGCCAGCTGGTGCCGCGGGTGGTGCCGGACTTCGTGGTGCAGATGGGCTCGCCGCTCAGCACCATGGACGGCGGCCCCGGCTACGCGGTGCGCTGCGAGGACAGCCTGGACTGGTACGGCCCCGGCAGCGTGGGCATGGCCCTCTCGGGCAAGGACACCGGCGGCTCCCAGTTCTTCATCACCACCAACGCCACGCCCCACCTCACAGGGAAGTACACGCGCATGGGCGAGGTGGAGGACCCTGAGCGGGCCCTGCCCCTGCTGGACGCCCTGGAGCTGAACGCCCGCATCGAGAAGGTGGAGGTCCTCGCCGAGGCCAGGCCGGCGGTGCCCCCGAAGACGCGCCCCGCGGCGAAGGCGGCCCGACCCAAGCCTTCGAAGCCCAAGGCCGGCGCCAAGTCCCGGGGGAAGGCCCGGAGGAAGTGAAGCCGGCCACCCTGAGGGGCTAGTCCAGGGGCGACTCCAGGACCCTTGCCACGGCCTCGGCCTTGAAGGCCCGGGCGAGGCCGAGACCGGCGGACCGCGCGCCGGCATCCCCGTCCCGCACCAGGGCGGAGGCGGTGGTGACGGCGGCGCCGGTGCGGCCCAGTCGGAGCTGGGCCTCGAGCTGGAGGGTGAGCCAGCGGCCGAAGCCCCGGGACGCCGCGATGGCGAAGGCCAGGGTCACCTTCGGCTGGGGGGGCGGCGGGGAGAGGCGGGACAGCCACTGGCTGGGCCACTCGGGCGCCAGGGCCAAGGCCCGGTCCCTCAGGAAGCCCACCCGCTCCTCGGCGAAGGCCTCGAGACCCCGCCAGTCGTCCAGCCGCCGCAGCTGCTGCTCGGCGAGGCCCAGGGCCTCGGGGGTGGGCCACTCCAGGGCGGCCTCGAAGCCCAGGGGCGGGGGCTCCAGCTCCTTCACCAGCGATGCGAGGCGGGGCTCCGCGTCGGGATGCCACGCGGCGAGCTGGGCCGCCAGCATCCAGGCGGCGGGATTGCGCGGATCGCGCTGGAGGGTCTCCCGCACGTCCTCGAAGCGCGCCCGGGCCAGCTCCGTGAGGCTGTTGCCGAAGGCCGGCGCCTCGGTTCCGGGGCGCTTGGGCGCGGGGAATACCGGGAGCCGCGGCACGTCCCCCCCGGCCCAGGCGCCCGTGCGCAGGAGGCCGTCCAGGGCCTCGGAGAGGGCCTCCAGGTCCTTGAGGGCGAAGCGCCGGGGGACCCGCCGCCAGTGCTCGGCCACCAGGCCCCAGCGCAGGTCGGTACGATCCGGCCGGGCGCGGAGGGCCGCCTGAAGGCTCTCCGCCCGGGTGCGCCAGCCCGCCTCGGCGAAGGCCGCGCGGATGTCCGAGGGCGGACCGCTGCGCCAGCTTCCGAGCACCTGCCCGGCTTCGTTCAGCAGGTAGGCCGCCGGACCCGTCAGGCCCAGCCGCTGGGCCACGGGGTCGGAGGAGGGCACGTTCTCGAAGCGCAGCTCGGCGGCGATGTCCTCGAGGGCAGGATCCAGCATGCGGTTGGCCCAGCCGGGATTGAGGTCCACCAGGAGGAGCATGGCCCGGCCGCCGCCCAGCTTGGCGGTCCAGGCCACGTTCTCCTGGGCCCTGAGGCCTGCCGGGGCGAGGAGGCAGGCGAGGAGGCAGGCGGGGGCGGCGCGGCGCATGCCCCCACGATGACGCGGAAGGCCGGGGAGTTCCCGGAGATCCGCGCGCCAGCCGCGCGCGGGCCGGCGTCGGCCCGGGCCCCGTGCTAGGCTGGCCCTGCATCCGCACCTTCGAGGAACGCATGGCCCTGACCCGCGACCAGCTCGTCCGCCGCGCCGCCCAGGAACTCCGGGACGGGTTCTACGTGAACCTCGGCATCGGCATCCCGACCCTGGTGGCGGGGGCCATCCCCGAGGGCATGGAGGTCGTCCTCCAGAGCGAGAACGGGCTGCTGGGCATGGGTCCCTTCCCCACCGCCGAGGAGGTGGACGCGGACCTCATCAACGCCGGCAAGCAGACGGTCACCGCCGCCCCCGGCGCGAGCTTCTTCAGCAGCGCCGACAGCTTCGCGATGATCCGCGGCGGGAAGATCGACCTCAGCATCCTCGGCGCCATGCAGGTGGACATGGAGGGCAACCTCGCCAACTGGATGATCCCCGGCAAGATGGTGAAGGGCATGGGCGGCGCCATGGACCTCGTGGCCGCGGCCAAGCGCGTCGTGGTGGTCATGGAGCACACCGCCAAGAACGGCGACTTCAAGATCCTCCGGAAATGCAGCCTGCCCTTCACCGGCCAGCGCTGCGTGGACCGCATCATCACCGAACTGGCGGTCATCGACGTGGTGCCGGGCCGGGAGGGCCTGAGGCTCGTGGAGGTGGCCCCGGGCGTGAGCGTCGAGGAGGTGCAGGTGAAGACCGAGCCGCCCCTCGTGAAGGATTCCGTGATCGTCATGGCGGGTGTCTGATGCGCCTCCCCCTCGTCCTCCCCGTCCTCGTCTTCGGACTCGCCATGCCCAGCGCCTGCCAGGCCCCCCGCGGCAAGTTCCAGCCGGTGCTGAAGATCACGCCCAAGGCCCCGAAAGTCGCCCCGGGCGCCACGGTCTCCTTCAGCGCCACCATCAACTACGAGCCCGACGGGCCCCGCTACCCGCGCCAGCCCGTGAAGTGGAGCGTGGTGGAGGGCGACAAGGGCGGCAGCATCACCCGCGCGGGCCTCTACACGGCGCCCGGCCTGGAGGGCGTCTTCCACGTCCGCGCCGAGCGGGAGGACTTCCCCGGCGTCTTCGCCGAGGCCACCGTGACGGTGAAGGCGCGGCCCTAGCCATGCTGCTGGACGCCCTCTACCGGGCCGCCCGGCCGCTGATCTTCCGCCTGGACCCCGAAAGGGCCCACGACCTGGCCTTCGCCCTGGGCGCGCGGCTCTGCGACTGGCCGAGCCTCGACGCGCCGGCCTTCGATCCCGCCCTGGCCCGCACGGTCTTCGGCCTGCGCTTTCCTACCCCTGTCGGTTTGGCCGCCGGTCTGGACAAGGGCGCGCGGCTGCTGCCCCTGTGGAAGGCCCTCGGCTTCGGCCACGTGGAGATCGGCACCGTGACGCCGAGGCCCCAGCCCGGCCATCCGAAGCCGCGCCTCTTCCGGCTGCCCGAGGAGGGCCTGATCCTCAACCGCATGGGCTTCAACAGCGAAGGCGCGGAGGTGGTGGCCTCGCGCCTGCGGGAGCGTCCCAAGGGCCTGCTCGTGGGCGGCAACCTCGGCAAGAACAAGGAGACCCCCGAGCCCCAGGCCCTCGACGACTACCGCGCCGCCTACCGCCTCGTCGCGCCCGAAGTGGACTACGTGGCCATCAACATCAGCAGCCCCAACACCCCGGGCCTGCGCAACCTCCAGGCCCCGGAGGCCCTGAAGCCGCTGCTGGCGGGGATGTTGGACCTGCGCAGGGAGATGGGCCTCGACGCGCAACCGCTCCTCCTCAAGCTCGCCCCCGACCTCGCCCCGGAGGACCTCGACGCCACCGTGGACGTCGCCGCGGCCAGCGGCATCGACGGCCTCATCGCCACCAACACCACCCTCGACCGGGGCATCGTGTCGGACGCCAACCGCGCGAAGGTGGAGGCCTGGGGCGCCGGCGGCCTGAGCGGACGCGGCCTCCACGAGAAGGCGAGGCATGTCCGCAAGCGTGTGCTCGATCGCCTGGCCGGGAAGCTTCCCCTCGTCGCCTGCGGCGGGCTGGGCAGCGGAATGGATGTGCGGGAGGCCCTGGCCGACGGCGCGGCGTTGGCGCAGGTCTACAGCGCCCTGATCTTCGAAGGACCGGGGCTGGTGGCAAGGATCAACCGGGCGCTTGCGCAAGGCGCCTAGCCGCCGCCTCCGAGCGCCTTTCGAGCCCTGGGGTTGACCTTGGAAGAGCACCTCGGTCTGCGAGCGCCGCGCCTTCCGGCGCTCGCAGGCCGGGGTGCCGCCAAGCGATGGCGCGGCAGGTGGTGGAACGGAGCTTTCGTCCCGGACGGGGGATGGGAACGTCTCGAAGGACGCGAAGTTCGATTCGCCGGAGGGTTTGGTACAGGGAGCCTTCGTGCCCGGCCACGACATCCCGACCCAGCCTGGCGCGCTGTCGCTTGCCCGCACCGCGATCGGCGAGCGCCGAAAAGCGCGGCGCTCGCCGATCACGGTGCCTGTTCGAAAAGACCACACACCGAGCCGACCGGTTTCAGGACCGCCACTCCGTCAATGGCGGGTGGTGACGAAATGGATTGTCCGAGACGAACCCTACGCCTCCACGCCCACCAG
Organism: Holophagaceae bacterium; assembly: GCA_039812765.1. Taxonomy (GTDB): domain Bacteria; phylum Acidobacteriota; class Holophagae; order Holophagales; family Holophagaceae; genus JADJVL01. The sequence continues at coordinate 56,308 of JBDIBF010000010.1, read as the reverse complement.
TCGCTCGTGCATCGCCGCCGCGGCCCGCCGGCCCTGCCCCATGGCGAGGATCACCGTCGCGCCGCCGGTGATGACGTCGCCGCCGGCGAAGACGCCGGGCACCGTCGTCTCGCCGGTGGCCTCGTCCACCACCACGACGCCGCCCTTGAGGGTGCGAAGGCCCTGCTCGGTGCGGGCGATCAGGGGGTTCACGTCGAAGCCCAGGGCCACCACCAGCGTGTCGCAGGGGATGGTGACGCGCTCGTCGGTCATGCGCACGCCGCGCCGGCCGTCGGGGCCGGGCTCGGTGAGCTCCATGACCGCGCACTGCGCGTTCTCCAGCCAGCCCTTGTCATTGCCCAGGAGCTGCACCGGCGTGGTGAGCCAGTGGAACTGCACGCCCTCCTCCTCGGCGTGCTCCAGCTCTTCTTTGCGCGCCGTGGACTCCTTGATGGTGCGGCGGTAGACGACATGGACGTGCTCCGCGCCCATGCGGCGGGCGGCCCGGGCCGCATCCATGGCCGTGTTGCCGCAGCCGACGATGATGACGTTCTTGCCCACCGTCACCGGCGTCGTGTGGTTCGGGAAGAGGTCCGCCCGCATGAGGTTGATGCGGGTGAGGAACTCGTTGGCGGTGTAGACGCCTTTGAAGTTCTCCCCGGGGACGCCCATCATCTTCGGCAGGCCGGCGCCGGTGCCGATGAAGACCACGTCGTTCTCCTGGCGCAGGTCCTCCAGGGTCATGCTGCGGCCGATGAGGGTGTTCATCACGAACTTCACGCCCAGGCGGCGCAGGGTCTCCACCTCCTGGTCCACGATGCTGTTGGGCAGGCGGAACTCGGGGATGCCGTAGAGCAGCACGCCCCCGGGCTTGTGGAGCGCGTCGTAGACCGTCACCTCGTGGCCCTTCTTCACCAGCTCGCCGGCCACCGTGAGGCCCGCGGGGCCCGCGCCGACCACCGCCACCTTCTTTCCCGTGGCGGGCTCCACCGGCGGCAGCTCGCTCGACCCCAGCAGCGAATCGCTGGCGTAGCGCTCCAGCCGGCCGATGGAGACCGGCTGGCCCTTGATGCCCACGATGCACTTGATCTCGCACTGCTTCTCCTGGGGGCAGACCCGGCCGCAGACGCTCCCAAGACTGGACGACGCCTTGATGATCCGGGCCGCGCCCTCCCTCGAGCCGTCCACGATCTGTTGCAGGAAGGCCGGGATGTCGATGCCCACCGGGCAGCCCTCGATGCAGTGGGGCTGCTTGCACATGAGGCAGCGGGCGGCTTCCAGCCGCGCCTGCTCGGGGCTCAGCCCCAGGCTCACCTCGTCGAAGTTGCAGACCCGCATCTCCGGCGGCTGGCAGGCCATGTCCTGGCGCGGGATCTTCATCTTCTGGCTGGGCTTCAGCTTGCCGAGGTCCAGGTCGCGCCAGTCCAGGTCCGCCACGGGCTCGTTGAGCAGGGAATCGTAGTCGAAGCCCTCGGCCGCCGGCCGCCGCCCGATGCGGCAGTCCTCGGGGGCGCAGGCGTCCCTCTCGGCGCCCTTGTACCAGTCCTGGCGCATGCGGAGCATGTCGAAGTCCACCTTGTGGCCGTCGAAGTCCGGGCCGTCGAAGCAGGCGAACTTGGTCTCGCCGCCCACGGAGACGCGGCAGCCGCCGCACATGCCCGTGCCGTCCACCATCAGGGCGTTGAGGCTCACCAGGGTGAAGATGCCGTGGGGGCGCGTCAGCTCCGAGACCGCCCGCATCATGGGCATGGGGCCCACGGCCACCACCTCGGCGATGGGCTCCCGGGCGATGAGGTCCTTGAGGACGTCGGTGACCAGGCCCATGCGGCCCCAGGACCCGTCGTCGGTGGTGATGTGCAGCTCGGTGCTGGCGGCCTCCAGCTCCTCGGCCAGGAGGACGCGCTCGTGGCTGCGGCCGCCGAGGATGGTGAGCACCCGCCGCCCTTCGGCGTGGAGCTTCTCCGCGGCGGGCAGGATGGCGGCGGAGCCGTAGCCCCCGGCCATGAGGACGATGGTGCCCTCCTCCACCAGCTCCGTGGGCTCGCCCATGGGCCCCGCCACGGCGTAGAGGCGGTCGCCGGCGCTGAGGCGGCCCATGGCCTTGGTGGTCGCGCCCACCTCCACCATCACGAAGCGGATCCAGCCGCGACGGGCGTCGCCGCCGGCCAGGGTGAGCGGGATGCGCTCGCTCTCAGGGAAGGGCGCCACCATGAAGAACTGCCCGGGCTTGCGGCCCCGGGCCACCATAGGCGCCTGCACCACGAAGGACCAGGTCTCCGGCGCGATGAGCTTCTTCTCGAGGATGAGGTAGCCCTCGGAGGTGTCCTCCTCGGCCCAGTAGAGGCTCTTGCCCCGAAGCAGGGGCAGCATGAGGCGCTCCTCGGCCTCGATGTGGTCCTGGATCAGGTCCACCAGGCGCTGTCCGAGGAGCGTGGTGACCTTCGCGTCCTTCACGTGGCCGTCGGCGATGTCCACCAGGAGCTGCAGGGTCATCTCCCACATCTGGCGGTGGTCGTCGTAGAGCCGCGCGTGGAGGGCCTCGGCGCCGATCTCCTCCAGCAGGGGGAAGAGCTCCCTCTCCTCGGCCTCGTTGTGCGGGCGGAGCACGTCGTAGATCCAGCGCGCGCCGGCGTCCACGCCGGTCCAGTCGCCCTCGGCGAGGGCCTGGGCCAGCTTCCGGAGCCGCGTGCCGGCCTCGGCGTGGGTGGCATGCCAGTCCGGCGGAGGCTGGACGCCTTCGGGGGAAGCGGCGAGCGGATGGTCGGGGGCCATGGCCATGGCGGTCCTCCTGCGTCCGCAGCATCGCGTGCCCGGGCTGGGAGGATCGTCACCAAGGACCGCGGGACGTCCCAGTTGTGCCGGGCGTCACAGGGGTTTGGGCACCCCGGCGGCGTCGTGCAGGAAGGCGGAGACCTCGTGCCAGAGCGGGTTGCCGGGGGAGGGACCCCGGGTGTGTCGCCCGGCACCGGTCGCGGGCCAGGCGAGGCGGGTCAGCCCGGTACGGGGCGTCCGGACATTGCAGGCCTGCGCCGCACCCTTAGCCGACCCGCTCTTCGTCCCCGAGCTTGGCGGCCCGCATCATGGTCCAGGCGAAGGAGGAGGTGATGAGGGGCTCCACCGCCTGGAAGGGCTGGATGAGCAGGTTGGGCCGCTCCAGGCGGAGCATGCGGCCCAGCGCCCGCTCCGCGAGGTGCGGTCCGAAAGCGGCATGGAGGATCTCGCCGTCGCGCATGTGGATGCTGCCGAACTCCCCGCCCCACTCCACGCGCACCCGGCAGCTCTTCTTCTCCAGGTTGAACATCTGGAGGAGGTCCGGAAGCTCGACCCCGCGGATGCGGTTGGGCTCGATGGCCTGGATCACCCAGCGGGCCTCCTGGAGCAGACGGCGCGGATCCACCGGCTTGGGCAGGAAGCAGACGGCCTTCTCCCGGTCCGCCAGCCCGGTCTCCTCGAAGGGCACGCCGGACACCACGATGGCCGGGATGTGCGGGTGGAAGGCCTCCACGTAGCGGAGGAGGTCCTGCCCCGGCAGCCCCGGCATGGCGAGGTCCGTCACGAGGAGATCGACGTTCCTCCGCTCGAGGGCCTGGATCGCCTCCTGCCCGTCCCGGACGGGCCAGGCCTCGAATCCGCCCGGGCCGCGGAAGGCGACCTGGAGGACCTGCAGGGACAGGGGGTCGTCATCGACGAGGAGGACCGTGGGCATGGGGCACCGGGGGCGTGGGGGAGCATCCGTCAGGGGTATGAAGTTTCGGGAGGATTCTGCGGTCGTACCATGAAATTTTTTAGAATCCCGGTTATTTGCAAGCACCGAGGCGCTTAGGCCCCGAGGACCCAGGTTGGAGCGGAGCAGACTCGAGGATCGGAGGCTCGGGATCCGCCTTCCCGAGCGGCACCCCTGCGGGGGCGTCGACCTTTGTCACTCCCCTCCCCGGCCAGCCTCCAGCCCCCGGAGCAGGGCCCGGAGGGTCGTCTCCAGCATCGGCCGGAAGGGACGGTCCAGCAGTTCCAGACCCGGCGCGCTGAAGAGGGCCCGGACCTGGGCAGGCGGGTTGGCGACCTGCCACAGGCCCAGGGCCAGGGCGTGGATGCGCAGGACCAGCTCGGCCCCCTGGCCCTCCGAGAGAAAGGGAAGCCTGTGCTCGATCAGGCGGCCGGTCCGGAGGCAGCGGTCGGCCAGGAAGGCATGGAACCGCAGGGCCTCCGCCTGGTCCACGTTCCGTGACAGCACGGTGTGCAGGATGGACAGCAGCGGCACCAGGCCGGGCTGACTGTCGTAGGCTTCCACGGCCAGGGCGGCCACCGCCTCCGACGTCATCGGCTCGGGAAACAACCCCCCGGCGGCCGGCCGCAGCCCTTCATCCAGGGCCTCGAACCAACCCAGGAGACGAACCTCGGTAAGTTCCATGAATATTTCTTCTTTTGTATTGAAATATAGATAAGTTGTTCCTTTCCCCAATCCCGCCTGGTCGGCGAGTTCCGCCATGGTCAGGTCGAGGCCTTCCCGGGACTCCAGCAGGCGGGCGGCCGCGGCCAGGAGGGCCTGTTTGCGGGCTTCCTTCTCATGGGCGAGCCTTGCCCGCATCCGAGGCTTCTTCAACTGACCAGCATTCATGATGCACCTCGAACCATTAATGACTATTGGTCACCAATATTGTTGACCGTTGGTCACCTGTCAAGGCGAGCCGGGCCTTCGCGCCGGACAGCCCCTGCCGAGGTCCCCGGACCGGGTCAGTTCGTGTCGCCGTCCACGTAGCGCCAGCGGCCGTCCTCCCGGACGAAGCGGCTCAATTCCACGTGGAGGTGCCGCTTCCCGTTCACCTGGAGGCTGGCGTGGAACTTCACGGTGCCGGTCTCGTCCAAGGGGCCGCCCTGCTCCGCGCCGACGATCTTCAGGCCGACGCAGCGGATCCCGCGGCAGTAGGCGGCCAGATCCTCCCGGTCCAGGGCCGCCCGTTCGGCGGTGGCGGTGGTCTCGATGAGGTAGTCCACCTTCCCCAGGGCGTAGGCGCTGAATCGGCTGCGCATGAGCCGCTCGGCGGTGTCCGGGAAGGCCCGTCCGGAGAGGAAGGGGCCGCAGCAGCGGTCCAGGGTGGCCTTGGAGAAGCAGGGGCAAGGTCGGGACATGGGCCCAGGATAGCGGACGGGCTCAGGGCCCGGACGCCCAGTCGATCTCGAAGTGGTGCCGGCATGCGTCCAGATCGTCCCCGCCGGGAACCGGTGGCGTGTAGCGCAGCCGGAGGCCCTCCGCCCCGGTCAGGCTCAGGGCCGCGTGGATCCAGCCGCTCAGGCCCGGGTGGAAGAACTCAGGGACGAAACCCTCGGCATAGACGCTCATCAGGCAGTGCCCCGTCTCGAGCCGCTCGATGTGGACGGCCCCGCCGTCCATGTAGAAGCCCCAGATCCGGGGGACGTTGGAGATCAGGAAGCTGGGGCTCAGGACTCTCAGGATCCAGCGGTTGAGGGTGGTCAGTTCCTCCCGCGCGGCCACCTCGCCGGCGCGGAAGGGGTCGTGGCCCGGGGCGTGGGCGACGAACGCCCGGCTCACTTCGGTGTACAGCGCCGCATCCACCCATTCATAGACGCCGACGGGCTGGCCGAAGGCGCGCCGGCACTCCGGGGAGAGGCCGGCGAGGAAGGCCTGCCACCCCGCCTCCCCTTCCCGCTTCAGGAACCATCGCCTGGCCAAGCCCACGTTGGGCCCCCGGATCCGCTTCATCCGCACCGCCTCCAGGGATAATCCCGGGGGGGGAGGCGCGAGGGCGGTCGCGAGGTCCAAGGCTGACTCCGGGTAGGAAGGTAGGCCCTGGAGCCGGAACCGCCAGGAATTTCACGCGGGTGTCAGGGGCTCCAGCGGATCAGGTACCGGTGCCGGTGGGCTTCCAGGCCCTCTCCCGCCGGCGCGGCGTAGACCACCCGGATGCCCCGGGCTCCGGTCAGGCCCAGGGCGAACTCCATCCAGGCGGTGAGGCCCCGCTCGTACCAGCCCCGGTAGAAGCCGATGGCCCAGAGGCTCAGCTCGGCCTCCCCGTCCTTCAGCGCGTCCACGGTGACCCGCCCGCCCCGGTAGTAGAAGGCGAAGATCTTGGGCACGTTCTCGAGAAAGAAGGCCGGCGTCATCAGGCGCAGCATCCACCGGTTCAGGATGGTGATCTGCTCCCGGGCGGCATCCACACTGCGGCGGCGGATGAAATCAGCGTCCCCATGGGCGAGGTACGCCTGGCTCAGCTCGTTGGACATCGCCGCGGGGATCCACTCGTAGAGGCCGATGGGTCGGGAGAAGCATTCCCGGCAGGCCGGCGACACCGTGGCCAGCAGGGCCTGCCAAGCCTTTTCGCCGCCTTGCCGGAGCACCTCGTTGCGCACCTGGCGGGTCATGGGCCCCCGGAGCTCCCTGATCCTCAGGTCCTCGAGACCGAGTCCGAGGGTTCTGTGGGTGCCGGTGGAGGGGAGGGGCATGGGGGCGGGATCCCGGACCTCAGCCCATGGGCACGTGGAGGCCGATCTCCTCCGCGTGGGCCCTGGCCTCGGGGTAGCCTGCGTCGGCGTGGCGGAAGACGCCCAGGGCGGGGTCGTTCCAGAGCACCCGCGCCAGGCAGCGCGCGGCCCGGTCGGTGCCGTCGGCCACGATCACCACGCCGCTGTGCTGGCTGTAGCCCATGCCCACGCCGCCCCCGTGGTGGAGGCTCACCCAGGAGGCGCCGCCCGCCGCCGCCGTCATGGCGTTCAGCAGGGGCCAGTCGCTCACGGCGTCGCTGCCGTCCTTCATGGCCTCCGTCTCGCGGTTGGGGCTGGCCACGCTGCCGCTGTCCAGGTGGTCCCGGCCGATGACGATGGGGGCCTTCACCTTCCCGGACTTCACCAGGTCGTTGAACATCAGCCCGGCCCGGTGGCGCTCGCCGGCGCCGATCCAGCAGATGCGCGCCGGCAGGCCCTGGAAGGCGATCTTCTCCTTCGCGGCCCGGAGCCAGCGGATCATGCCCCCGTTCTCCGGGAAGAGTTCCATCATCGCCGCGTCGGTGACCGCGATGTCCTCGGGGTCGCCGGACAGCGCCGCCCAGCGGAAGGGACCGATGCCCTTGCAGAACAGCGGCCGGATGAAGGCGGGCACGAAGCCGGGGAAGTCGAAGGCGTTGGCGCACCCGGCCCGCTGGGCCTGGGCGCGGATGTTGTTGCCGTAGTCGAAGACCACGGAGCCCCGGGCCTGGAACTTCAGCATGGTCTCCACGTGGATCCGCATGCTGTCCAGGGCGCGGCGGACGTAGTCGTCGGGCGCGTTCTTCCGCAGGTCCGCGGCGGCCTCCAGGCTGAGCCCGGCGGGGATGTAGCCGTTGTACTCGTCGTGGGCGGAGGTCTGGTCGGTGACGAGGTGGGGGCGCGCCCCCCGGCGCATCAGCTCCGGCAGCACCTCGGCGGCGTTGCCCAGCAGTCCGATGCTGCGGGGTTCCCGGGCCTGAACGTAGGTGTCCACCATCTGCAGGGCCGTGTCCAGGTTGTCGGTCCACTCGTCCAGGTAGCGGGTCTGGAGGCGCTTCTCGATGCGGGTGCGGTCCACCTCCACCGCGAGGCAGACCCCGTCGTTCATCGTCACCGCCAGGGGCTGGGCGCCGCCCATGCCGCCGAGGCCCGCGGTGAGGGTCCAGGTGCCGGCGAGGCTGCCGTGGAAGTGCTGGCGGGCCGCTTCGGCGAAGGTCTCGTAGGTGCCCTGCACGATCCCCTGGGAGCCGATGTAGATCCAGCTTCCGGCGGTCATCTGGCCGTACATCATGAGGCCCTTGCGGTCGAGCTCGCGGAAGTGCTCCCAGGTCGCCCACTTCGGCACGAGGTTGGAGTTGGCGATGAGCACCCGGGGCGCGTCGGGATGGGTCTTCACCACGCCCACCGGCTTGCCGCTCTGGATGAGCAGGGTCTCGTCGTCGCCGAGGTGCTTGAGCTCCTTCACGATGGCGTTGAAGCAGTCCCAGTTCCGCGCCGCTTTGCCCAGGCCGCCGTAGACCACCAGGTCCTCGGGCCGCTCGGCCACGTCGGGGTCCAGGTTGTTCATGAGCATGCGCAGGGCCGCCTCCTGCACCCAGCCCCGGCAGTGGAGGTGCGTCCCGTGGGGCGCGCGGATCACGGGGGCGGCGGTGTCGAGGGTCATGGGGGCTCCGTCGGGACCCGGCATTTTCCCACGGGACGCGACCCGCCCCAAACGGCGCCCATGCGGCGCTATGCTTCCCAGGGCCGTCCCGGAGGACCCATGAAGGTTCCAGCCTGCCTCGCCCTCGCCGGCCTCCTCGCCCTCCTGGGCTGCCAGGAGGTCCAGACCCAGAACCAGGTCACCGGCCGGAAGCAGTTCGTCGCCATGAGCCCCGCCGAGGAGGTGAAGGTGGGCCGGGAGTCGGCCCCGGAGGTGATCAAGCAGCTCGGCGGCCTCGACCCTTCGCCACGGGCCCAGGCCTTCGTGGCCGAGGTGGGGCGGAAGGTCGTGGCCCGGAGCGGGGCCGCCGCCAGCGGCTATCCCTTCGAGTTCCGCGTGCTGGCGGACCCGAAGACCGTGAACGCCATGGCCCTGCCGGGAGGGCAGGTCTTCATCACCCGGGGCCTGCTGGACAAGCTCGAGAACGAGGCCCAGCTCGCCGGCGTGCTGGGACACGAGGTGGGCCACGTGGTGGCGCGGCACGCCTCCCAGCATCTCGCCAAGGCGCAGGCCGCCAGCGTGGGCCTCGCCATCCTGGCGATCCTGACCACGGACAAGGAGCAGCCCGACCAGCCGAACCGGGCCGTCAGCGTGGCGGCGGTCGGCGCCCAGCTCCTCACCCTCAAGTACGGCCGGGAGGACGAGTTGGAATCCGACGCGCTCGGGGTGCGATTCATGGCCGAGGCTGGCTACGATCCCCGCGCCATGGCCGGCGTGATGGAGGTGCTCAAGAAGCTGGGCGGCCAGCGCCAGCTCGAGTGGCTCAGCACCCACCCCGACCCGGGCAACCGGGAGGAGCGGATCCGCGGGCTCGTCGCCGGCCGCTTCCCCAAGGGTGTGCCCGCTACCGCCACCCTCGGCGCACGTCCGCTCCCAGTGAGGTGATCCGGGGTCCCTGGCCCCGGACGCTGGCCCACCCGTCACGGCGTCCCCGAGCCGGAGCCAGAGGCCCAGGGCCCAGGGCCCAAAGCCCTAAAGCGCCTTCCGGACGGCGTCGATGATGGCGCGGCGCTGATGGGGGCTGCCCTCCTCGAGGCCCGCGACCCTGAGCACGCCATCCTCCAGGGTCGCGTCCACCCGGCCCGCGAGGGTGATGTGGACCTCCTGCAGGCTGCGCTGCACCACGGAGCGCGAGAAGCGATCCTTGGCCAGCTGCACCAGCACCGCGGAGGTGTCCTCGATGGCCTGGGCCATGGCCTTCAGGAGGCCCGGACTCATGGTCATGCCCGCGGGATCGAGGCGGCAGGGAATCTCCTTGCCCACCGCGGCGCTCATACGGCGGCCGAATTCCGCGGCCTTGTCCGAGAGCTGCAGCAGGCTCGCGGAGGCCTCGTCCCGGGCCCGACGGGCCTCGGCTTCCGGGACCGGCAGCAGCGCCTTCGCCTCCTCCACCCGCACCGCCGCCAGCTCGGCCACCCTCACGTACGCGGCGTCGCGGCTGGCCTCGTGGCCCACGTCCGGAAGCTGCATCACCACGATGGCCTCCCCGTCCGCCTCGCCCACCTCGATGACCCGGCCCCGGATCTCATGCCCGCTGCGCAGCACCAGCGTGGCCCAGGGCGTGCCCTGGGCCCCGTGGCGGCGACGCAGGTCCCGCAGGGCGTCCAGCACGCCCCGGAGGCCGAGGGGCGGGAGGTCGTCGAGGGGCGCGTAGAGCATGGGGCCTCCCCGCCTACTGGCTGCGGGACAGCAGGGCGTTGGGGATCTCGAGCAGCAGCGCCTTGGTGCCGGGATCGCCGTCCAGGGATTCGATGGCGCGCCGCGCGGCGGTGGAGGCCCGGGCCGCGAGCTCCCGGGTCTCCGCCAGCGCGCCGTGGCGGGCCAGGAGGTCCCGCAGGGCGGCCTCGACCTCGGCCTCCACCGGATGATCCTCCCCGTTGGACCACACGCGCTCCACCAGGGGCGTGGCCTCCCCCGGCGCCTTCTCCAGGAGGGTCAGCATCGGCAGCGTGAGCTTGCCCTCCCTCAGGTCGCTGAAAGCGGGCTTCCCGAGCTGGACGGAGGTGGCGGTGTAGTCCAGGAGGTCGTCCACGAGCTGGAAGGCCCGGCCCACCTCGAGCCCGAAGGCCCGCATGGCCCCGCAGGCCTCCGGCCCGAGGCCCGACATCACCGCGCCGGACTCGGTGCAGCCCCCGAAGAGGAGGGCGGTCTTGCGTTCCTGGATGTCGAAGTAGTCCTTGCGGCTGGTGTCGAGGCGGTAGAGCACGTCGTTCTGGATCAGCTCCCCCTCGATCATCCGCGTGGTGACCTCGGCGAGGATCTCCATCAACCGCCAGTTCCGGCCCTGGATGGCGCTGGACATGGCGTGGATGTAGAGCAGGTCGCCGAAGAGCACCGTGAGGGTGTTGCCCCACAGGGCGTTGAGGGTGGGCCTGCCCCGGCGCAGGCGGGCATGGTCGATCACGTCGTCGTGCACCAGCGTGGCGGTGTGGATCATCTCGAAGATGGCCCCGAACCGGACGTCCAGGTCCGCGGCCGGCGCGGGGCCCGCGGCGCAGAAGCGCGCGGCGAGCAGCACGAGCGCCGGACGCAGGCGCTTGCCCTGCCCGGCGCGCACATGCGCCCCGAGCTTCTCCGCCACCGGCACGTCGCTCGTGAGCACCCGCTGCAATTCCTCCTCCACCCCCTGGAGCTGGGGGGCGATGGGCAGGAAGAAGCGGGTGAAGTCGAGGCGGGACATGGACGGGGCCGGGGCTCGGGCCCTCCAGGGTACACGGGTCGGCGGCGGCCCCCATGGGCGGGGCCATTCCCTTGGGGCGCGTTCCATGGGATTCCTGAGGGATGGAAGCCGCCGATCCCAGGGAAGGAAGGCCCGGTGCCCTGGCCCGAAGCCTGGGCCTGGCGCCGGCCACGGCCCTGGTGGTCGGCACCATGATCGGCACGGGCATCTACCTCAAGCCCGCCGAGACGGCCCAGCAGGCCGGCGGCCCGGCCTGGGCCCTCTCCGCCTGGGCAGCGGGCGGCCTGCTCTCCCTTCTGGGCGCCCTGGTCTACCTCGAACTCGCCGCGGCGATGCCCGAGGCAGGCGCGGACTACGCCTACTTCAAGCGGGGCCTGCATCCGGCCCTGGGCTTCCTCTACGGCTGGAAGGGCTCCGTGGTCCAGGGCCCAGCCTCGGCTTCCGCCTTCGCCGCTGGCATCGCGCGGTTCGCAACCTACTACCTCCCCGGCCTGGACGCAGCGGTCTTCGTATCGGGGCCCCTGCGCCTCAACCGTGGGCAGCTCCTCGCGGCGGCCCTGGTGCTGGCCTTCGGGGCACTGAACCTGCTGCCCGTGCGGAAGGTGGGCTGGATGCAGGTGGGGCTCAGCACCCTCAAGGCCGGGGCCCTGGCCGCGGTGGTGGTCCTCGCCATGGTCCTCGGCCCCGCGGCCCGGACGCCCGTGCCGGCCCAGGCGCCGGCGGCCTTCCACGCCACGGGGTTCCTGGCGGCGGTGACGGGCACGCTGTGGGCCTACAGCGGCTGGCACACCCTTCTGCGGGTGGGCTCGGAGGTGGCCGATCCTTCCCGCACGCTGCCCCGTGCGTTGCTGGGGGGCTTCGGGCTCACCGTGGGCCTCTTCCTCCTCGTGAACCTGGCCTGCCTCGCGGTCCTTGGGCAGGGCGCGGTGGCGCGGTCGCCCCATCCCGTCGCAGACCTGCTGGAACGGCTCGTGGGGCGCTCGGCGTCGGGCTGGCTGACCGCGGCCATGATCCTCAGCGCCCTCGGCTCCCTCAACGCCTCCCTCCTGGGCACGTCCCGCGTCCCCTACGCCATGGCCCGGGATGGGCTGCTGCCGGGCTTCCTGGGCCGCGTCCGCCCAGGCTCCCGGGTGCCCGCGGGCGCGGTGCTCTACACCACCGCCTTCGCCACCCTCCTCGTGCTCACGGGCTCCTTCGAGTCGCTGACCGCCTTCTTCGTCTTCACCCAGTGGTCCTTCTTCGCCCTCGGGGCGGTGGCCCTCTTCCGCCTGCGCCGGCAGGAGCCGGACCTGCCGAGGCCCGTGCGGGTCCCGGGCTACCCCGCCGTGCCCGCCCTCTTCCTGGCCCTGGCGGTCCTCCTCACGGCCCACGCCGTGGCGCGCCATCCCTGGCGGTCCGCGGCTGGCCTGGGCCTCATCCTCGCGGGCCTCCCCTTCTATGCCCTGGGCCGGGCCCGGGAAAGCGCGCCGGGCGCCTGATCCATGGGCCGTCGCATCGTCCTCCTCTTCCACGAATCCGACCGCGAGAGGACGCCCTTCTATGCTGTGTCGCGCATGGTGCCGGTGTGGGAGGCGGACGGCCACGAGGTGGTGAGCCTCTTCGGTGTGGAGCGCTTCGTGGCCGCGGACCTGGCCTTCGTCCACGTGGACCTCAGCGAGGTGCCCGAGGCGTATCTCGAATTCGCGGCCCGCTATCCGGCCTCGGTGAACGGACGGATCCGCTCCATCCGCAAGCGCGCCTTCAGCCCCCACCTGCTGGGGCCGGACGACCCCTGGACCGGGCCCGTCATCGTGAAGTCCGACCGCAACTACGGCGGCTGGCCCGAGGCCCTGCGGGGTCTCCCCCGCCTGGACGGACAGGGCACCCGGGCCCCCTTCGCCTCGCCGATGCACTACCGCGTCTTCGAGCGGCTGGCGGACGTCCCTCCCGCGGTCTTCGCCTCCGAGGACTTCGTGGTGCAACGCTTCTTGCCGGAGGTGGAGGATGGCCTCTTCCACGTGCGCACCTACACCTTCCTGGGCGCCTGGGGGGATTGCCAGCGCCTGGCCTCCGAGGGACCCGTCGTGAAGGCCGAGTCGAAGGTGGCGAGCGGTCCGGCCCCGGTGGATCCCCGGGTGGCGGCGCTGCGCGCGGAACTGGGCCTGGACTACGGGAAGATCGACTACCTCTACCACGGCGGCGAGCTGGTGGTGCTGGACCTCAACAAGACCATCGGCAGCCGCGGCGCGGGGCGGGAGGCCAACCCCCACCTGGCCGGTCCCCGCGCCTCCCGCGCCCGGGGGCTCTACGCCCTCTTCCCTCCCTGAATCCGACCCCGGCCCAAGGGCCGGCCAGGCCGTCCCGGCACAAGCGGCCCCAAGGCTGCTTCGCAGCCCAAGGGCCGCTAGCCCCGGTAATTGGTGAACTGCAGGTCCAGGCCCTGGTCGTGCTTCTTCAGCAGGGCGATGGCCTCCTGCAGCGCGTCCTTGTCCTTGCCGCTCACCCGGAGCTGGTCTCCCTGGATGGCGGCCTGGACCTTGAGCTTGGCGTCCTTCAGCACGGCCACGAGCTTCTTCGACTTCTCCACCGGGATGCCCTGGTTGATCTTCACCTCCTGGCGCACGGTGCCCTTGGCCGCCGGGTCGACCTTCCCGAACTCCATGGCGCGGATGCTCACGCCCCGCTTGTGCAGCTTGCTCTGCAGCACGTCCACCACCGCCTTCAGGCGCGTCTCGTCGTCGGCGCTGAGCACCAGCTGCGCGTCGTCCTTCAGCTCGATCTTGGAGACCGAGCCCTTGAAGTCGTAACGCTGCCCGATCTCCTTCATGGCCTGGTCCACCGCGTTGCGGACCTCGGAGATGTCGACCTTGGAGACAACGTCGAAACTGCAGTCGGATGCCATGGGGATCTCCGGGGACGAAGGTCCATCTTCGCGTGGATGGGGCGCGCGGTGAAGTGGGCGGCGCGTGGCTCGTGGGGTGGTCGAGACGCTTGGAAGGAGGATCCGGATTTGATTTTGAAATTGAATTTGAAGTTGACCTTCCAAGAGCACCTCGATCCGTGAGCGCCGCGCCTTCCGGCGCTCACGGATCGAGGTGCCAGAGCGCGCAGCGCTCGGTCGCCCCCGCCGCCGGGCACGGCTGTCGCGGGCCGAAGGCCGTGCAGGCCGATCCTCCTCCGCAGGGTGCTCGCCTCCCAGGACAGGTGAGGAAGGCCACGTCCGGCCTTCGGCCCGTGGCGGCCGTGCCTGGCGGGTTCTCCTACCGAGCGCTGCGCGCTCTGGCACCGCGATGAACGGGCGCCACACTGCCGGCGCCCGTTCATCGCGGTGCTCCTGGAAGGTCGACGTCCAAACCTGAAGGGGCCGATCCCTCTGCGGTGTCGTTGGGACTCGATCAGTTCACCCTCACAGATCCATCACGGCGCAAAGGGATGCGCCGCCCCTCACACCGGCAACCCGTCCGCGTTCCCTCCGCAGACGACGACACCGATCGGCCCCTCGTCCGGCGGCACCCAGCGTCCGGACATCAGGCTCGCCAGGGCCACCGCGCCGCCGGGTTCGGCCACGAGCTTGACCTCCCGCCACAGCCAGCGCTGGGCGTCGAGGATGGCCTCCTCGGTCACGAGGGCGGTGGTCCCGACGCGGTCCTTCAGGATCGCCCAGGGGATCCCGCCCAGCATGGGCGGGCCCAGGGAAGTGCGCGCCGCGCCCTCCGCCCGGGCGGGCACGGGCCTGCCCGCGCGCTGGGCCTCGAAAAGGGTGGGGCAGAGCTCGGGCTCCACGGGCACGGCCTCGCCGCGGCCCTCCAGCGCCAGGGCCACGCCCGCGGGCATGCCGCCGCCCCCCACCGCCACCAGCCAGCGGCGGACCTCCGGGGCCTGGTCCAGCAGCTCGAGGCCCAGGCTCCCCTGCCCCGCCACCGTGGGCGCCTGGTCGAAGGGATGCACGAGCGGAATGCCCGTCTCGGCCACCCGGCGGTCCGCCTCCGCCAGGGCCTCCGCGGGGGCCTCGCCGATCTGGACCACCTCGGCCCCGCAGGCCTTGATGGCCTCCACCTTGGTTCGGGCCGCGGTGGTGGGCACCACGATGAGGGCCCGCTTCCCCAGAGCCCGGGCCGCGTAGGCCACGGCAAGGCCGTGGTTGCCCCCCGAGCTCGCGATGACCCGGTCCCCCTCGAGCTGGAGCAGGCTGTTGAAGGCGCCCCGGGGCTTGAAGGAGCCCGTGTGCTGGAGGCACTCCAGCTTCAGCGCCACCGTCCGCGCGCCGGAAGGGGTCGGCACCTCGACCTCGAGGATGGGCGTGCGCCGCACGAAGGGCGCCACGCGGGCGGCGGCGGCTTCCAGGTCCTTCCGGGTGATCACGGGGCCTCCAGGCGCGCGCGCAGGTCGGGCCAGCCATCCCACAGGCTGAGCTTGAGGCAGGCCGTCAGCACCAGGGCGTGGTGCACCTCCCCGTTCCGCAGCAGGCCTTCCCACTCCCGCCAGGAGCAGGCGAACACCGCGAGCTCCTCGGTGAAGTCGGGGTCCAGCTCCCCGGCCGGCCGGCAGTCCAGGGCGAGGAAGGTGTGGGTGCGGTTGCACTGGGTGGCGGGATTCGGCGTGCAGGAGCCCAGGGGGATCCAGCGCTCCGACGCGAAGCCCGTCTCCTCCAGCAGCTCCCGCTGGGCGCTGCGCAGGGGCTCCTCCCCGGGATCGCAGGCGCCGCCCGGGATCTCGTAGGTGGCCGCGTCGATGCCGTGGCGGAACTGCTGGACCACCAGCAGCTCGCCGCCCTCCTCCACGGGCGTGAAGGCCACCACGTTCACCCAGTCGGGGCCCTCCAGGCGCACGTAGGCGTGCTCCCGGCCCGTGTGGGGGGAGGCGCGGCGGCTCACCACCCGGCGGAAGATGCGCGTGTCCTCGCGCACGTCCCGGTCCAGCTCGATCCAGGGCCGCGAGGGGTCCACGTCCGCGGGGTTGCGCGCGAGGAGCCTCATCCGTAGCTCGGGAAGTCCGGGTCCACCCGCCGCCAGGCCTCGGTGCCGCCGCTGAGGTGGACCACGCGCTCGAAGCCGTGGCGCTTCAGGAAGGCCAGGCCGTGGAGGCTCCGCACGCCGTGGTGGCAGTAGAGGGCCACGGGCCGCGCCGGATCCAGCTCGGCGCAGCGAGCCGGGAGCTGGCCCAGGGGGATGTGCCGCGCCCGGGGCAGGTGGCCCAGCTCCCACTCCCAGGCCTCCCGGACGTCCACGATCTGGGCCTCCGGCGGCAGGTCGCGGAAGGCCTCGGGTCCGAGGTCGAACCCCTCAGGCATGGTCGGCCCCCCGCTGGCCCCGGACGCGGCTGAGCACGTGGTGGGCGATCATCTCGATGGCGCGGCGGTTCTCCACGCCGGTGGGCACGATGAGGTCGGCCCAGCGCTTGCTGGGCTCCACGAACTCCAGGTGCATGGGGCGCACGCTCTGCTGGTACTGCTCGATGACGCTCTCCAGGCTGCGGCCCCGCTCCTTCGTGTCCCGCTTGATGCGCCGGAGGATGCGGATGTCGGCGTCGGTGTCCACGAAGACCTTCACATCCAGCAGCTCCCGCAGCTCCGGCAGGGCCAGGAAGAGGAGGCCCTCGAGGATGACCACCGGCGTGGCGGCCAGGGGCTCCTCCCAGCCGGTCCGGTCGGAGATCGTGAAATCGTAGACCGGCTTGCGGATGGCCTCGCCCCGGTGCAGCGCCGCCAGGTGCGCCGCCATGAGCTCCAGGTCGAAGGCGTGGGGATGGTCCCAGTTGATCTCGCGGCCCTCGAAGCGCCCGCGCACCACCTCCAGGGGCGCGTAGTAGGCGTCCATGTCCAGCAGCAGGGCCTCGGTGCCGGCCTTCTTCACCCGGCGCACCAGCTCCCGGGCCACGGAGGTCTTGCCGCTCCCCGAGCCCCCCACGATCCCCACCAGCATGGGCCTGTCCGGCATGGCGCCTCCCGCTTCGATCGTAGCAAGAGGAGGCTGGGCCGCCCGCGAGGGCTCACCCGGGGCGGGAATTCTGCTAGCGTTCCTGCATGCGCCCCCGCCTGATGGCCCTCGCCGCGCTCACGCTGCTCGCCGCGGGCTGCGACTCGGAGGACCCCCGCCTCCCCGACCGGCTCTACGACGAATCGAAGTCGCTGACCGCCAAGGGCCGGGCCGAGGAGAGCCGGGCGCTCCTGCAGACCATCGCCGAGAAGTACGCCGACACCGAAGCGGGCCGCCGGGCGGTGAGGGACCTCTTCATCATCAACACCAACCTCAAGGAGGACCAGGCCCGGGAGGCGCAGCAGGTTTCGGGGTCCATGAAGCGGGTGGCCGACGCCCTCGCCCGCTACAAGGCCCGTCGCAACGAGTACCCCTTCACCCTCCACGACCTGGTGCCGGAGTACCTGGACCAGGTGCCCCTGACCCCCTGGGGCCATCCCTTCCTCTACCGTCCCTACGTGGCGAACCCCGTGGAGGAGGTCCGCGACCGCCGGGGCAACATCAGCCAGCATTTCAACACGCGCCTGGACTCCTACCACCTGGTCTGCCTGGGCCGGGACCTCGCCCCCGGCGGCCAGGACGCCGCCGCCGACGTGATGATCAAGGATGGGGAGGTCATCACCAACGGCATGCTCCCCCCGGTGCCGGGCCCCCAGCCGGTGCGCTGAGGCCCGGGGGCGGCGGACCGCGGCCTCAGGGCCACCGCAGCCGGTATCCCACGCCGGGCTCGGTGAGGAAATCCCTGGGCCGCGCCGGGTCCTCCTCGAGCTTGTGCCGGAGCTGGGCCATGTAGACGCGGAGGTAGTGCGGCTGGGCCTGGGCGTGGCCCCAGACCTCCTTCAGGAGCTGCTGGTGGGTGAGGACCTTCCCCGCGTGGCGGACCAGCGTCGCGAGCAGCCGGTACTCGTTGGGCGTGAGGTGGACCGGCTCGCCCAGCACCCGCACCTCCCGGCAGGCCTGGTCCAGGCTCCAGCGGGGCGTCTCGAAGACCGGCGATGGCGCGCCCTCGGCGGCCCCCTCCCGGTGCCGGAGGGCCACGCGGATGCGGGCCATCAGCTCCCGCGTCCCGAAGGGCTTCGTGAGGTAGTCGTCCGCCCCGGCGTCCAGGGCCCTCACCTTGTCCTCCTCCTGGCCCCGGGCGGAGAGGACGATGATGGGCGTGGCGCTCCAGGCGCGCAGGCGCCGGGCCAATTCGAGGCCGTCCAGGTCCGGGAGGCCAAGGTCGAGGAGGATCACGTCGGGGTTGTGGCTGGTGGCGAGGGCCGTCCCCTCCTGGGCGCTGCAGGCCTCCACCACGCGGAAGCCGTGGCTGTCGAGGGCCGCCTGCAGGAAGCGGCGCATCGGGGCCTCGTCCTCGATGACGAGCACCAGCGGTCCGGCAGTCATTCGGCCCCCTCCTCCGGCTCCGGCGGCGGACCCGGAGGCAGGCCGTCCAGGGGCAGGGTCACCAGGAACTGCGCGCCCCCCTGGGGCCGGTTGGCCGCCTGGATCCGCCCGCCATGGGCGTCGGCGATGGCCCGGCAGATGGCGAGGCCGAGGCCGGAGCCCGGTTCGTCCCCGTGCCGGCTCCCCCGGACCAGCTTCTCGAAGATGCGCTCCTCCTCCCCCTCCACGATCCCGGGGCCGGCGTCCGCCACCACCAGGGTCAGGGCCGTCCCCGTGGACCAGGCCCGCACCTCGATGGGCGTGCCCGGGGGAGTGTGCCGGGCGGCGTTCTCCAGGAGGTTGCCCAGGAGCTGGGCCATCAGCACCTCGTCCACCGGCGCCAGGGGCAGGTCCGGCGGCAGCGAGACCGTGACGGGATGGCCCGAGAGGACCTCCTCCAGGCGGCCCAGGGCGGTGCCCACCAGCTCCTCCACGGGGGTCCAGGCCTTGCGCACCTCGAGGGCACCGGACTCCAGCCGGGTGATGTCCAGGAGGTTGGTGACGAGCCGGTGCATGCGCTGGGCCTCGCCCTGGATCGACCGCAGGAGCTCCTGGCGGGTCCCCGGCGGCAGATGGCCGGCGGGGTCCAGCAGGGCGCTGGCGGCGCCGGTGATGGTACCCAGCGGCGTCCTCAGGTCGTGGGAGACCGAGCTCAGCAGCGTGGTGCGCAGCCGCTCCTCGTCCATGCGGCGACGCGCCTCCTCGTGGCGGCCGGCCAGCTCCAGGCGCTCGATGGCCAGGGCGGTCTGGCTGGTGAAGCCCTCCAGCAGGCGGCGCTGGTCCGGATCGGTCCAGGAGGTTCCGTGGCCCGGGAGGATGCCCATGACTCCCACCGTGCCCGAGGCCGCCTTGAGGGGGAAGTAGGTGGCCCGCCCACCGGGCAGGGTCTCGGTGCCCCGGCCCGCGGGCTCGCCGTGCTCGAGGACCCACTGGGCCACCCCCACCTCCCGGTCGCTCGCGAGGAAGGCGGTCGGCGGCGTGCCCACGGCCTTGAGCCGCCCCTGGCCGTCCGGCAGCAGCACCACCGCCTCCGCCTGGAACTGGGCGGCGACCCCCCGGATCGCCGAGGCCACCAGTTCGAGGGAGTCCGCCCCGGCGGCGAGCTCGCGGCTGAGGCGCAGCAGGGCGGCGGTCCGCTGCTCCCGGCTCCGGGCCAGGCGCGCCTGCTGGCGGATGCGCTCCGTCAGCGTGCTGATGGCCCAGCCCGTGAAGAGCAGGATCCCGAAGGTGCCCACGTGGCGGAAGTCCGAGACCGCGAAGGTGTAGTAGGGCGGGACGAAGAGGAAGTCGAAGGCCGCCACGGAAAGGGCCGAGGCCAGGAGGGAGGGCCCGCGGCCGTAGCGCGAGGCCACCAGCACGATGGCGAGGACGTGGAGGGTGATGATGTCCGCCAGCTCGCTGCGGTGGAACAGGAGGCCGGACAGGGCGGAGGCGCAGGCCACCGCGAGGCCCGCGGCCGCGTAGTGGGTCCATGGGCTGCGGGGCCTCGGGGCCAGGATCGGGCGGGCGCCGTCGGCCTGGGGATCCCCGGTGATCACGAAGACATCGATGTCGCCGCTGTCGCGGATCAGCTCGTCCACCAGGGAGCCCTGCACCAACTCCCGCCAACGCGGACGGGAGGGCTTCCCCACCACGATTTTCGTGACGTTGTGCTCCCGGGCGTAGGCGAGGATGTCCCCGCCGATGGCGGGGCCCCCCTCGATGACCGCCGTCTCCCCCCCCAGCTGCTCCGCGAGGCGGAGGTGGGCCTCGATCCGGGCGAGGTCGTCCTCCCCGTAGCGGAGGTGCCGGGGCGTCTCCACGTACAGGGCGATCCAGGAGGCCCCGAGGGTGGCCGCGAGGCGGCGGGTGGCGCGGACCAGGCGCACCGAGAGGGGATGGGGCCCCACGCAGACCAGGAGGCGCTCCCCGGCGGCCCAGGTCTTCTGGATGCCCTCGCTGGCCATGTAGCGGCGCATCTGGGCGTCCACGCTCTGGGCGGTCTGCCGCAGGGCCAGCTCCCGCAGCGCCAGCAGGTTGCCCTTGCGGAAGAAGCGGTCGATGGCGTGCCGCGCCTGCTCCGGCACGTAGACCTTGCCCTCCCGCAGGCGCTGGAGCAGGTCCTCCGGCGGCAGGTCCACCAGCTCGACCTCGTCGGCCCGCTCCAGCACGGTGTCGGGCACCTTCTCCTGGACGACGATGCCCGTGATCTGGGCCACCACGTCCCGCAGGCTTTCCATGTGCTGGACGTTGACGGTGGTGTAGACGTCGATGCCCGCGTCCAGCAGGTCCAGCACGTCCTGCCAACGCTTCTCGTGGCGGGACCCCTGCACGTTGGAGTGGGCCAGCTCGTCCATGAGGATGAGGTGCGGCCTGCGCTGGATGGCGGCGTCGAGGTCGAACTCCTTGAGGAACATCCCCCGGTAGGGCAGTTCGCGCTTGGGCACCTCCTCGAAGCCCTCCGCCAGGGCCGCCGTCTCGCCCCGGCCGTGGGTCTCCACCACGCCGACCACCACGTCCAGGCCCTGCTCCCGCCGCTCCCGGGCCTCGCTCAGCATCGCGTAGGTCTTGCCCACGCCCGGGGCGG
Organism: Holophagaceae bacterium; assembly: GCA_039812765.1. Taxonomy (GTDB): domain Bacteria; phylum Acidobacteriota; class Holophagae; order Holophagales; family Holophagaceae; genus JADJVL01. The sequence goes on along the minus strand of JBDIBF010000010.1, from coordinate 35,525 downwards.
CGCCGAAGAAGACCTTCAGCTTGGCCCGCCGCTCCCGGGCCTCCTCATCCTGGACCTTGCGGAGCAGGGCGTCCGGGTCGGGGCGCTCGGGGGCCATGGTTCGAGCTTAGCGAAGCGCGTCGAGGGCGAGGTTGAGCTTCAGCACGTTCACCCGCGCCTCGCCGAGGAGGCCGAAGGCGCGTCCCTCGGTGTGGCGGGCCACGAGGTCGCGGACCACCGCCTCGTCGAGACCCCGCGCCTTCGCGACCCGGCGCGCCTGGAAGGCCGCCGCCGCCGGGCTGATGTGAGGGTCGAGACCGCTGCCGGAGGCGGTCACCAGGTCCACCGGCACGGGGCCCGTGGCGTCGGGATCCGCGGCCCGCAGGGCGGCGACGCGGCCGGCCACGGCCCTGGCGAGGTCCGGGCTGCTCGGCGCGAGGTTCGAGGCGCCGCTGTTGGCGGCGTTGTAAGGACGGGGCCGGCCGTCGGCGTCCAGGGTGGCGGAGGGACGGCCCCAGAAGTGGCCGGGATCCGTGAAGCATTGGCCGATCCACTCGGAGCCGACCACCTGCCCGTCCCGGACGAGAAGGCTGCCGCCGGCCTGGCGGGGGAAGAGGAACCGGGCCGCGCCCGTGATCAGCAGGGGGTAGGCGAGGCCGGTCAGGGCGGTGAGGGTGAGGAAGCCGACGAGGGCGGGGCGGAGCTGGAGGTTCACGGGGATCCCCTCACACGGTGAGTCGCAGCGCAACGAGGAGGAGGTCGATGGCCTTGATGCCGAGGAAGGGCACCACCAGGCCCCCGAGGCCGTAGACCAGCAGGTTGCGCTGCAGGAGCTGGGCTGCGCCCACGGGGCGGTACCGCACGCCCCGCAGGGCCAGCGGGATGAGCACGACGATGATCAGCGCGTTGAAGATCACCGCCGAGAGGATGGCGCTCTCGGGGCTGTGGAGGCCCATCACGTTCAGGGCGCCCAGGGCCGGGTAGGTGGCGGCGAAGGCCGCCGGCAGGATGGCGAAGTACTTGGCCACGTCGTTGGCGATGCTGAAGGTGGTCAGCGAACCGCGGGTCATGAGGAGCTGCTTGCCGATCTCCACGATCTCGATGAGCTTCGTGGGGTTCGAGTCCAGGTCCACCATGTTGCCGGCCTCCTTGGCCGCCTGGGTGCCGCTGTTCATGGCCACGGCCACGTCCGCCTGGGCCAGGGCCGGGGCGTCGTTGGTGCCGTCCCCGGTCATGGCCACGAGCCGGCCGCCGGTCTGGTACTCCCGGATGAGCTTCAGCTTGGCCTCCGGCGTGGCCTGGGCCAGGAAGTCGTCCACGCCAGCCTCAGCGGCGATGGCGGCGGCGGTGAGGGGATTGTCGCCGGTGATCATGACGGTCTTGATGCCCATGGCGCGCAGCTCTCCGAAGCGTTCCTTGATCCCGCCCTTCACGATGTCCTTGAGCTGGATCACGCCCAAGGCCCTTGGGCCATCGGCGACGACGAGCGGCGTGCCCCCGGCCATGGCGATCTCGTCCACCCGCCGGCCCAGGTCGTCGGGGAAATGGCCGCCCTGGGCCTGGACCCAGTCCTGGATCGCCGCCGCGGCCCCCTTCCGGATCTCGCGGGCGCCCCCGCCGGCGCGGAGCGTCACGCCGCTCATGCGGGTCTGGGCGGTGAAGGGCACGAAGTGGGCGTCCAGGACGTGGAGGTCCCGCTCCCGCAGGCCGTGCTTCTCCTTGGCCAGCACCACGATGCTGCGGCCCTCCGGGGTCTCGTCGGCGAGCGACGCGAGCTGCGCGGCGTCCGCCAGCTCCTGCAGGCCCACGCCAGGGGCGGGGATGAAGGCCACGGCCTCCCGGTTGCCGAGGGTGATGGTGCCGGTCTTGTCCAGCAGCAGCACGTCCACGTCCCCAGCGGCCTCCACGGCCCGGCCCGACGTGGCGATGACGTTGGCCTGGATCATGCGGTCCATGCCGGCGATGCCGATGGCGGAGAGGAGGCCACCGATGGTGGTGGGGATGAGGCAGACCAGCAGGGCCACCAGCACGGTGATGGTGACGGGCAGCCCCTGCCCCGCCGCGCGGACGCTGAAGATCGAGAAGGGCAGCAGCGTGGCGGTGGCCAGGAGGAAGATGATCGTCAGCCCCGCCAGGAGGATGTCCAGGGCGATCTCGTTCGGGGTCTTCTGGCGCTTGGCGCCCTCCACCATGGCGATCATGCGGTCCAGGAAGCTCTCGCCGGGGTTCGCCGAGATGCGCACCACGATCCAGTCCGACAGCACCATGGTCCCGCCGGTGACGGCGCAGCGGTCGCCACCGCTCTCCCGGATCACCGGGGCGCTCTCGCCGGTGATGGCCGCCTCGTTCACCGTGGCCACGCCCTCGATGACCTCGCCGTCGCCGGGGATCATGTCGTGGGCCTCCACCAGCACGTGGTCACCCACGCGCAGGGACGTGGCAGGCACGGCACTCCAGCCTCCCTTCCGGTCCGGCGTCGCCAGCTTCTTCGCGCTGACATCCTGTTTGGCCCGGCGCAGGCTGTCCGCCTGGGCCTTGCCGCGGCCCTCGGCCATGGCCTCCGCGAAGTTCGCGAAGAGCACGGTGAACCAGAGCCAGGCCGCGATGGCGAGGATGAAGCCGGGGCGGGCTTCCCCGTTGCCGGCGAGGGACTGGACCCACAAGGCGGTGGAGAAGGCGCTGCAGACCCACACCGTGAACATCACCGGGTTGCGGAGCTGGTGGAAAGGGTTCAGCTTCCGGAAGGCGTCCGCGACGGCGCGGCGCGCCAGGGCGGGCTCGAAGAGTGGACGGGGGGCGTGGGACCGGGCGTGGGAGGTCATGACGGACTCAGCGGAGGGCCAGGTGCTCGGCGCCCAACTGTTCCGCGATCGGCCCGAGGGCGAGGGCGGGCAGGAAGGTGAGGGCGCCCACCAGCAGGACGACGCCGACGAGGACGCCCACGAAGAGGGGCGTGTGGGTGGGCAGGGTCCCCAGGCTCTCCGGCGTGTATTTCTTCCGGGCCAGGGAGCCGGCGATGGCCAGCACGGGCCAGATGACGCCGAAGCGTCCCAGGAGCATGGCGAAGGCGAGGCCGTAGGCGTAGAAATCGGTGTTGGGATTGAGGCCGCCGAAGGCGCTGCCGTTGTTGTTCGATGCGCTGCTCCAGGCATAGAGGATCTGGCTGAAACCGTGGGGCCCCGGGTTGCTGACGGAGGCCACCCCCGCCGCCGTGATGACGGAGACGGCGGTGCCGATGAGGACCGCCGCGCAAGGAAGCAGGATGGCGAGGGAGGCCATCTTCATCTCGAAGGCTTCCACCTTCTTCCCCAGGTATTCCGGCGTGCGCCCCACCATCAGGCCGCCGATGAAGACGCCCACCAGCACGAACATCAGCATGCCGTAGAGGCCCGAGCCCACGCCGCCGAAGACCACCTCGCCGAGTTGCATGAGGACCATGGGGACGAGGCCGCCCAGGGGCGTGAAGGAGTCGTGCATGGCGTTCACCGAGCCGTTGGAGGCGGCGGTGGTGGCCGCGGCCCACAGCGCCGAGGGTCCCGGGCCGAAGCGCACCTCCTTGCCCTCCATGTTGCCGCCGGGGCAGTCCGGGGTGGCCACCTGCGCGACGCCGGCCCGTCCCAGGGCCGGATTCCCCGTCACTTCGTAGTGCGTGCAGACCGCCAGGCCGGCGACGAAGAGGATCGTCATGGCGGCGAGGATGGCCACGCCCTGCCGGTGGTCCTTCACCATGCGCCCGAAGCTGAGCACCAGCGCCGCGGGGATGAGGAGGATGGCGAGGGACTGGGCGAAGTTGGAGAGGGGCGTGCTGTTCTCGAAGGGGTGGGACGCGTTGGCGCCGAAGAAGCCGCCACCGTTGGTGCCCAGCATCTTGATGGCGACCTGGGAGGCCACCGGCCCCATGGCGACCACCTGGGACGGGCCCTCCGGCGGCGCCGCGTGGACGTAGGCCGAGAGGTTCTGGATCACGCCCTGGGAGACGAGGAAGAGGGCGAAGACGAAGGACAGGGGCAGGAGGATGTAGACCGTGGCGCGCACCAGATCCACCCAGGCGCTGCCCAGGGTCGCCGCGCTGCCGCGCGTGAGGCCCCGGACCAGGGCCGCCAGCACCGCGATGCCCGTGGCCGCGGAGAGGAAGTTCTGCACCGTGAGGCCCAGCATCTGGGTGAGGTAGGAGAGCGTGCTCTCGCCGCCGTAGGCCTGCCAGTTGGTGTTGGTCATGAAGCTGACGGCCGTGTCGAAGGCCAGCGCCGAGGAGGTGCCGGGCAGGCCCTCGGGATTGAAGGGCAGGTGCGCCTGGGCCTTCATCAGGGCGAAGACCGCCGCGAAGCCGAGGAGCTTCACCAGGGTGATGGACCAGCCGTAGGCCGCCCATCCCATCTCCTGGTCCTCATGGATGCCCATGACGCGGTAGAAGCCGCGCTCCACGGGGCCCATCACGGGATGGAGGAAGGTGCGCTCGCCCTCCAGGACCTTCGCCATGAAGGTGCCCAGGGGGACGGCCAGGCCCAGGAGGCAGGCGAGGTAGAGGAGGTTCTGGGTCCAGGCGTGGCTCATTGGAACTTCTCCGGCTTGAGAAGCGCGAAGGAGAGGTAGCCCAAGAGCCCGAGGGCGAGGATTCCGGCGGCGAGGGTCATAGCGTTCACGGTTGCCTCAGGCTTGGGGGACGATCAGGGAGAGCAGGCCGGCCAGGGTCGGGAACCAGCTCACGGCGAGGAGCATGGCCCGCTCCTTCGGGCTGGTGCCCCGCGCGGAGTGCGTGCCCCACAGCCCGACCAGGACCGAGAGCAGGAGGATGAACCCGCGGGGCATGGTCAGAACTTCACGAGGAGGGCCAGGGTGAGGCGGCTCTCGGTTCTGCGGAGGTCCGGCGCCCAGCCCTCCACCGTGGAGCCCGGGGCGCCCTGGTTGCCGCCCGGCGGCGTCACGCCCCCTTCGCCGGCGAAGTAGGGCACGCTGGCACCCCGGCGGTTGAACTCGGCACGGAAGGTGGCGAAGGGGGAGGGCATCCAGTCGTAGGTGGCCGACCAATCCCAGGCGTGGAAGGGATCGCCGGGATTGGCGCTGAAGTAGGGGGTGCCCGAGGCGGCGGTGGCCCCGTTGATGGGGGGCACCAGCACCAGGTAGCGCCCCGGATTGGTGATGGCGCCACCCCCAAGCGTCAGGGCGTGGCGTTCGCCGAACCAGAAGCGGTTGTAGAGCATCCAGCCGGCGAAGGACTGCTTCGGCGCATCGGCGGCGCCCGCGCGGCTCACCCCTCCGCCCTGCTCGTCGCCGAGGTCGAAGGTGAAGCTGGCCGCCATCCGGGTGACCCACCGGTCCGGCCGCTCCCAGTATTTCCATTGGAGGCTGTTGTCGGTGTGGCGCCGGGTCCGCTTCGGATTCCCGGGGGTGTCGGCACCCAGCACGTAGTTGTTCGAGACGAGGGAGAACTCCCCGGTGGGCCGCCATGTCACGGAAGCCCCGAGTCCCGGCGTGTTGTTGAACATGTTGTAGGACTGCCAGCCGTTGGTGAGCCAGAGCTCGAGCTTCAGCTTGTCGCTCGGAAAGAGCTGCACGCGCAAGCCGTTGAAGAACCAGGGCGTGTTGGAGGAGACGTAGGAGGGCTGGTAGCTCCAGTTGTCGAAGGTGTAGTAGCTGAAGAGCCCGATGTAGGACATGAAGATGCCCGCATCCACGTTGAGGCCGTGCATCACGTCGAAGTGGTAGCCACCGTAGGCCTCCGAGACGTAGCGGTAGGCCTTGTCCGTCTGCCACTGGCCTTTCGTCGGGCTGGCGTCGTTGCGCGGCGTCATCGTGGAGTACAGGCCGAACTGGGTCATGACGCGGCCCCGCACGTTGTCCCAGTGGAGGTCGCCGCCGAGGCCCAGCTGCTGGACGTGGATCTCGTTCGTCCGGCCCAGCTCGCTGGAACCCACCAGGGTGTGGTCCTTGGGGTGGTTGAAGTCGTAGACGAAGTTCACGTCGGCGCGGAACTCGCCGGTGAAGACCTTGGAATCGAGGACGGTCTCTTTCTGGCGGCTGTTGCCGTTGAGCCAGGTGAAGTCGGCGAAGGCGAAGGGCTCCGCGGGCTTCGCGGAGGGCGCCGGCGCCTGCGGGGCGGGCTGCGGTTCCTGGACCGCGACGACCCAGGCCGGAAGGGCCAGCGCAGCCAGGGGCAGGGCTCCAAGGGGCATCGAGGCTCCACGGCCGGAAGGGGCCGTGAAGGAGCTTCAGGTCTGGCGGATCAAGATGGGCTCAAGGTCCGGCCCCGGGGCATCAAGAAACCATCAAGACCGCCCCCTCAGGCCTCCAGCATCGCCCGCAGCTTCTGCATCGTCCGCCAGTTCCGCAGGGTCCCCACCGTGCCCAGCCTCCCGTCGAACCAGGCGTTGGTGAGCTTCGTGCGGGCCACGCCGTTGGGGAGGTGGAGGTGGATGACGTCCCCGGCGAGGACGAAGTCGTCGGGCAGGAAGGGGGAATTACCCAAGGCCTTGGCCTGGGCGGGCGAGGGCGCCTCCTTGAGGAACATCAGGTGCAGGACGTCCTCGGACAGGCCCTGGGCCAGGTAGGGCGAGGTCTCCATGGCCTTCGCGACCGCTGCGGCGCTGCGCGAGACCACCGGCGCCTCGAAGCCGAACTGCTTCTGGATCGCCGCCTCCACGAGGCCGGGGATCCTCGCCGCGGCCTTCGCCCCGGACCGGTAGACCACGTTGCCGCTCTGGATGAGCGTGCGGACCTCCTCGGCCCCGGCGGCCTCGAACAGCGCCGCCAGGTCCTTCATGGGCAGGAGGTGCTTCCCGCCCACGTTGATGCCGCGCAGCAGCGCGAGGTGGCGGCCCACCTCAGGCCGTCGCCCAGTCCAGGATCACCTTTCCGCTTTGCCCGCTCCGCATGGCGTCGAACCCCTTCTGGAAGTCGTCGATGCCGAAGCGGTGCGTGATGATCGGGCTGAGGTCCAGGCCGCTCTGGAGCATGGCGACCATCTTGTACCAGGTCTCGAACATCTCGCGGCCGTAGATGCCCTTCACCACGAGGCCCTTGAAGACGATCTGGCCCCAGTCGATGGCCTCCTGGCCGGGCATGATGCCGAGCATGGCGATGTGGCCGCCGTGGTTCATGACGTCCAGCATCTGGCGGAAGGCGCGTCCGTTGCCGCTCATCTCCAGGCCCACGTCGAAGCCCTCGGTCATGCCCAGGTCCTGCATGACCTGCTTGAGGTCCGTGGTCGACACGTTCACGGCCGCCGTGGCGCCCATCTTCTTGGCGAGGCCCAGGCGGTAGTCGTTCACGTCGGTGATGACCACGTGCCGCGCCCCCACGTGGCGGGCGATGGCCACCGCCATGACGCCGATGGGGCCGGCGCCGGTGATCAGCACATCCTCGCCCACCAGGTCGAAGGACAGCGCCGTGTGCGCCGCGTTGCCGAAGGGGTCGAAGATGGCCGCGAGCTCGTCGGGGATGTTGTCGGGGATGGGGTACACGTTCTCCGCGTCGATGACCAGGAACTCGGCGAAGGAGCCCGGGCGGTTCACGCCCACCCCCTTCGTGTTGCGGCACAGGTGCCGCTTGCCCGCGCGGCAGTTGCGGCAGAAGCCGCAAGTGAGGTGCCCTTCCCCGCTCACCCGGTCGCCGGGCTTGAAGGCTTCCACTTCCATGCCCACCTTCTCCACGATCCCGAAATATTCGTGCCCCACCACCATGGGCACGGGGATCGTCTTCTGGCTCCATTCGTCCCAGTTGTAGATGTGGACGTCCGTTCCACAGATCGCGGACTTCCGGATGCGGATCATGACGTCGTGCACGCCCACCTCGGGAACCGGCACGTCGTCCATCCAGATGCCTTCCTCGCGCTTGGCTTTGACCAGGGCTTTCATGGCGGCTCCTTCCCCCCTAGCATCGCACCGCCCGGGGGGCCGGGCCACGGGGCGGGGGCCGACTACCAGTCCGGGCCCGCCGGGCTGGGGGCGGCCGTGAGGGCGGGCATCAGGGAGAGCGTGGCGGTGTTCGTCGAGCCCAGGGCGTTCACCGCCGGAAGGGGCGGCGTCCCCGTCCCACCGGCCCAGAAGTTCCCCGACAGGGGGACGTCGGACGAGGCGGTGACGAAGTAGAGGACCGCGTCCTTCGCGCCGTTCAGCACGTTGCCCGTGCACTGCCCCGCGGCGAGGCCCGGGCTGTTCAGGGGCCCCACGTAGATGCCGTAGTAGCCGCCGCTGAAGGTGCACTGGGCCAGGCTGAAGCCCTGGCCCCGCAGGTCGCCGTTCAGGGTCGGGACCACTCCGGTGAAGGCGCACCGCGTGATGGAGGCTCCACAGCCCGGCAACAGCTCCAGGTAGGTCCTTCCCTGGGGATCGTTGCTCGCGAGCTTGCAATGGCGCAGGGCGGGAGCTGAGTTCAGGATCCGCAGCCGGGCGTTCCCCAGGGCCAAGCCTGAGATCTGGGCGTGGTCGAGGAGGCAGCCCTGGCCGGTGCCGGCGTTGTAGGCCGTGGCCCCGTCGAAGACGACCCCGAACCCTCGGGCCGGGTCGTTGGCGGCGAAGCCGTGCCCGTTGACCACCGCGGGGGCCGAGGCCGTGCCCAGGGCCCTCAGGGTGCCCTGCACCCGGAGGGTGGCCGCGTCGGGGAGGCTCAGGACGCCACCCGGCTTCAGACAGAGCATGGCGCCGGCCTGGATCGTGACGTCCCCTCCGTCCACGGTGACCGTGCCCTCCACCACGAAGGGGCTCGCCACCGTCGAGGCGGTGAAGCCCGCGGGATTGGCCGAGGGAACGCGGGTGCCGTGGAGGTTCGACGTGGACGCCGACGGCGCGGACTCCCCCGACGCGCCGGCCGCGGTCACCTGGTAGGTGTAGAGCACCCCGTCCGCCGCCGGCGAGGCCAGGAGGTCGTCGTAAGCGAGGGCCGCCACCGGGCTCGCGTTGAGCCGCGTGGAGGCGCCGCCCGGGGCGCTGCGGTAGACGTAGTAGCCCGTGGCCCCCGGACTGGCGGTCCAGCTGAGGGAGATGCGCCCCAGGGCGCCCGTGCTCGCCAGCCCCGAGGGCGGTGAGGGCGGGCCTCCGCTGGACAGGGTCGTGCCGGCGCCACCCCCTCCCCCGCCGCAGGCCAGGGCGAAGGCGAGGACCATGACGGCGCCAGGATGGCAGAGGCGTAAGGCCATTGGGGGCTCCAGGGGACTTCAGGCCACCCTACGGCAGCCCTCGGGGCCGGGCAAGGCGGCGCCCCGCGGGGCTGGACCTTCCGGGCGGGATCCCCGGCGAAGGGTTCAGTCCTCAGGCTGAACGGGGAGGGTGAGGACGAAGGCCGCGCCGGGCGAGGCGGATTCGAAGGCCAGACCGCCCCCCAGCATCCGCGCGAGCCTCCGGCAGAGGGCCAGCCCGAGGCCCACACCCGGCGCGCGCCTCGCCTCCCGGAGGCCCAGCTTCTCGAAAGGGCGGAAGAGGCGGCCCCGCTCGGCCTCCGGGATGCCCGGGCCGAAGTCGCGGACCCGCACAGCCAGGCCGCCCACCTGCGCCCGGACCGCGACCTGGACCTCGGGTTCGGCCCCGGCGGCGGCGTACTTGCAGGCGTTGTCCACGAGGTTGAACAGGATCTGCTCCACCATGAGGGCATCCGTGCGCAGCCGCGTCCGGGCCGCCTCCTCCGTGACCTCCCAGGCCAGCCGAAGCCCGGTCTGCGCGGCGCGCGCCTCGAGCCGGGGACGCAGGCGGTCCAGCATCTCCCCCGCGGTCCCCTCGGCCAGGCTCGCCTCCCGGCCGGCCTCCACCCGGGCGAAGGCGAGCACATTCTTGACGAGATGGTCCAGGCGCTCGGCCTCGGCGGCGAGGATCCGGTGCAGTTCCTTCTGCTCCGCCATGTCCTCCACCATGCCCTTCGCCAGCAGGTCCGTGTAGAGCCGGAAGGTGGTGAGGGGCGTCCGCAGCTCGTGGGCCACCGCCGAGGCGAAGGCCCCGCGCCGCTCGCTCAGCACCGTCGCGCGGTGCAGCACGATGGCCCCGGCGGCGGCGCCGGCGAGGGCGCAGAGCCAGCCGAAGAGCAGGGCCGCCTTCGAGGGCGTGGAGAGCCCGGGGACGGCCTTCGCCGGCGGGCCGGGCAGGAGGCGGACCGGCAGCGAGCTGAGGCGCCCGGCACCTCCCTTCCCGGCCTCCGTCCCTGTCGCGGCGTCGGCGGGCACGAGGTCCGCCTGGGGCAGGTTCTCCCGGATGGTGCTCATCAGCACCTCCTTCAGGGCCGCCCAGTCCAGCCAGCAGGCCTGGAGCAGCTCCCGGTCGCCGACCCACACCTGGCGGGCCATCAGGAGCCGCTCACCGACCCAGAAGGCGGTCCAGGAGCCCTGGGAGACCTGGAAGGGAGAGAGGATCCTCACCTCCCCGGGCGTCGCCTCGGAGGCCTTCCGGTCCGTGAGGTCCTGGAGCTCCCGGCGCTGCCGCGCGTCCAGCAGCACGCCGCCATGGCGCGCCACCTCGGCGCGGAGCGAACCCCAGCTGACGACGCGGCGGATCTCCCGCAGGCGCGCCTCGCTGAGGGCGCTGCGCCCGGGATCCACGGCCACCGCGCGGGCCAGCTCCCGATACGCGCGTCCCGGCACCAGGGGCGAGGTGAAGCGGCCGTCGCGTTCCACCTGGAAGCGCAGGAGCACCATCCAGTCGCCGGTGACCAGCAGGGGCGACGGCACGAGGTCCCCCCGTCCGCCCTTCCGCCCGTCGCGGGTGGAGCCGCGCTCCGGGGCGTGGAAGGGCTCGTAGTCGGACCAGGGCCGCGCCGCCTCAGGCAGGAGGAAGAGCGCCATGGTGGAGTCCATGCGCCAGAGGGCCAGGCGCACCTTCTCCTCCAGGTCCGCCCGGCGGCGGGCCTCCTGCTCCGCGCGCTCCGAGCCCATGGCCTTGAGGGTGATCCAGCCCATGGCCCCCAGGCCCAGCACCAGCGCCAGGGCGTAGAGGAGCCAGGGTCCCGGGCGCCGCCTCACGGGTTCCCCGCCGGGCTGTCCCCGCCCGCGAAGGCGTAGCCCCGTCCCCGCAGGGTGAGGATGATGCGGGGTTCCGCGGCGTCGTCCCGCAGCTTGGCCCGCAGCCGCGTCACGTGCATGTCCACGGTGCGCGTCTCCACGGCGTCGGGGTTGAGGCGCCAGACCTGGGCGAGGATCTCGTCCCGGCTCACGGCGCGGCCCGCGTTCCGGGCGAGGAAGGCCAGCAGCTCGGCCTCGCGTTCCGAGAGGGCCGTCCGCTGGCCGTCCTCGAAGCGCAGCTCCCGGTTGCCGAGGTCCAGCACGCCCCCGGGCACCGGCACCAGGCGCGGCCCGGCCGGGCGCGAGGGCGAGCGGCGCAGCACCGCCTCGATGCGCGCCAGCAGCTCCAGGGCGCCGAAGGGTTTCACCACGTAGTCGTCGGCGCCGAGCCTGAGGCCCTTCACCCGGTCCTCCTCGTCCCCGCGGGCGGTGAGGATGATGACGGGCACCGCGGCGTCCGCGGCCCGCACCGCCTTGAGGATTGCCAGGCCGTCGCCGCCGGGGAGGTTGAGGTCCAGCAGCAGCAGGTCGAAGGGCGTCGCCGCGGCCTCCAGGCCACCGGCCTCGTCCACCGCCTCCGCCACCTCGTAGCCGTTGAAGCGCAGGCTGTGGGCCACGCCCTTGCGGATGGCGGGATCGTCTTCGACCACGAGGATGCGCTGCTTGTCCATGGGTGCCCTTGCAGGAGTGCCGAAGGCCCATGATCGCAGAGCCCCGGCCCCGGAAGCGCCCGCCCGGGCCTTGTGACCGAGCTGTTACGGAAGGCGGGACCGATCCGCCGGATGCTGTCCCTGCGGCGCCGGACGCGCGCCGACCCCGACCATCCCTTTCCACCCCACCTTCCCGGAGGCCTGCCATGGGTCTGTCCCGACATCTCGCCCTCGTTCCCTGCCTCATCCTCTCGGGAGCGGCCCTGCCGGCCCAGTCCCCCGCCACCGCCGTGCTCTCGGGCACGGTGGTGGACGCGAGCGGAGCCCCCATCGCCGGAGCCACCGTGCGCCTCGCCTCCGCGATGCTGCCCTCCGACCGGTTGATGACCACCGACGCCAAGGGGGCCTTCCGTTTCCCCCTGCTGCTCGCGGGGGCCTATACCGTTCAGATCATCAAAGAGGGCTTCGCGGCCATCCGCACGCAGGTGGTGCTGGGCACCGGCCAGGAGTTCCGCTCCAGCTTCCGCATGGCCTCCGAGGCCGCCGCGGCCTGCGTGGTGGAGGTCGTGGCCACCTCCGCCACGGTGGACGCCACCATGGTCACCTCGAGTTGCGCCTTGACCCTCGACCGGGTCCCCTCGTCCAGGGCCTGCCTCGCGCCGGGAGTGTCGGGGCCCGGCGGGGCTCCCGCCTCGGTGCGCCAGGCCAGCGCGGCCCCGAACACCGAGGCCTACCACGCCATCCAGGACAACGCGTTCAGGTCCGCCCTGCGCGATCCGCTGTCCACCTTTTCCATCGACGTGGACACCGCCAGCGCGAGCAATGTCCGCCGCTTCATCGAACAGGGCCAGACGCCCCCGGCGGACGCTGTGCGCATCGAGGAGCTTCTCAACTACTTCAGCTACAGCTACCCCGAGCCGGACGGGAAGCGCCCCTTCTCCGTGTCCACCGAGGTCTTCGACTGCCCGTGGCGGCCGGGGCACCGGCTGGTGCGGGTGGGCCTGCAGGGCCGCCGCCTCCGCCTCGAGCAGCTCCCGCCCCGCAATCTGGTCTTCCTGATCGACGTGTCGGGCTCCATGTTCGAGGAGAACAAGCTGCCCCTGGTGAAGCGGGGCCTGATCCGGCTCTGCGAGAGCCTGCGCCCCCAGGACCAGGTCGCCCTGGTGGTCTACGCGGGCAACAGCGGGCTGGTGCTGGATTCCACCCCCGGCTCGGAGAAGGCCCGCATCCAGGAAGCCCTGTCCCGCCTCGAGGCCGGCGGCAGCACCCACGGCTCGGCGGGCATCCAGCAGGCCTACGAGGTGGCCCGGAAGAGCTTCCTGAAGGGCGCCGACAACCGCGTCCTGCTCTGCACCGACGGCGACTTCAACGTGGGGACCTCCGACGAGGGCAGCCTGGTCCGGCTCATCGAGGAGGAGCGCAAGAGCGGCGTCTTCCTCACCTGCCTGGGCTTCGGCATGGGCAACCTCAAGGACGCGACGCTGGAACAGCTCGCCGACAAGGGAAATGGCAACTACGCCTACATCGACTCCCTGAAGGAGATGGAGAAGGTCTTCGGGGCGGGCGGGGCCAGCCTCGTGACCATCGCCAAGGACGTGAAGCTTCAGGTGGAGTTCAACCCCGCCCGGGTGCAGACCTACCGGCTCATCGGCTACGAGAACCGCCTGCTGGCCGCGGAGGACTTCAACGACGACGCCAAGGACGCCGGCGAGATGAACGCGGGACACAGCGTCACGGCCCTCTACGAGGTCGCCCCTCCCGGGGCCGACGCCGAAGTGCCCGCGGTAGACCCCCTGAAGTACCAGTCCGGCGAACGCGGGCTCCTCAAGGGTTCCCAGGACCTGCTCACGGTGAAGGTCCGCTACAAGAAGCCGGATGGATTCTTCAGCCGGAAGCTGGAGTTCCCCGTTCCCGACGCGTCCCGTCCCTATGCCTCGGCCAGCCTTGACAGCCAGTGGGCCGCGTCCGTCGCCGCCTTCGGCATGGTGATCCGCCAGTCGCCCTACAGGGGTACGGCCACGCTGGAGTCCACCAGGGCCATGGCAGCGCAGGCCCTGGGTGCCCATCCGGACGCTCTGCGCGCCGAGTGGACGCAGCTCATGGAGCGCCTCCGGATGCCGGAGGAGTCCACGGTGGTGGCGTCCTCGCGGTGACCGTGTGGACCTTCCAGCCTCCGCCAGGCCAGGCCGCTTCCCCGCGGCATGTCGGGCCCGGGCGCCCCCGGGAGGGAGGGCGATCCTCCAGCCGACCGTCGGCCGCAGGACCGCAAAGGGCCCTGCGGCCGATGGGCGACGCGGGGCTGTCCGGCCCTCCGATATGCTTGCCGCATGCAGGCCGGGAACATCTCCGTCACCGATCCCATCGCCCCCGCCTGGGCGCGGACTCGGCGGGCGTTGTTCGAACCCTTCGAGCCCCGCACTTGGTTCACCCTTGGCTTCTGCGCCTTCCTGGCCCGCCTGGGGGACGGCAGCCGGAGCTCGATCCGCCTCCCCGGGAACGCTCTGAGGCAGACCGGGAGTCCCGACCTGCCGGCCCTTGGGGCCTGGGCCTCGGAGCACGTCCTGCTCCTCGTCCTTGTCGGCTGCTGCGTGCTCGTCGTCAGCCTCACCCTGGGCCTGCTCTTCCTTTGGCTCAGCAGCCGGGGCAAGTACATGTTCCTGGATTGCGTCGTGCGGGGTGTGGCCGAGGTTCAGGCGCCCTGGAGGCGCTTCCGGTCTCTGGGCAACAGCTTCACGGTGCTGCGATTCCTCCTGGGCGTCGCGGGCCTCTTCGCGGTTCTGGCTTCCGCGGGCCTCGGCCTGGTCATCTCCCTTCCCAGCCTGCGAAGTCGCACCTTCGAGCCCTCCGCCTTCGCGGGCATCGTCGTGGGCGGCGGCCTGGCGATGCTGGTGGTCCTTGCCCTGGTGGTGGCGCTCTTCCTCCTCAACGAGTTCGCGCTGCCCCTGTCCTACCGCCGCGGGATCCCCGTCGCCCAGGCCCTCCAGGCGCTCCGCCGGGAGCTTCTGCCCGGGAACGGCGGGGCGATCGCCCGCTACTTCCTGATGAAGCTGGTCCTCGGCCTGGGGGCGGCGGTGCTCATGGTGTTCGGCGCCTGCATCACGTGCTGCCTGGCGGCCCTGCCCTATCTGAGCTCCGTGGCCTTCCTGCCCATCTTCGTCTTCTTCCAGAACTACACCCTGGGCTTCCTGGCCCAGTTCGGAGCCGAGTGGGACCTGTTGACGGCCCCGCCCGGCGTCACGGTGCCGGAGCCGCCCCTCAGCTGATCACCCCCAGCTCCCGCCCCACCTTCGCGAAGGTCGCGACCGCGGCGTCGAGGTCCTGGATGGTGTGGGCGGCGCTCATCTGGGTGCGGATGCGGGCCTGGCCCTTGGGCACCACGGGGAAGAAGAAGCCGATGACGTAGACGCCCTCGTCGAGGAGGCGCTTCGCGAACTCCTGGGCCAGGGGCGCGTCGTAGAGCATGACCGGGATGATGGGGTGCTCGCCGGGCAGGAGCTGGAAGCCCAGCTTGCCCATCTCAATGCGGAAGCGGGCGGCGTTGGCCCGCAGGCGGGCGCGGAGCTCCACGTCCTTCTCCACCATGTCCAGCACGGTCATGGTGGTCTCGGCGATCACCGGCGCCAGGGTGTTGGAGAACAGGTAGGGCCGGGCCTTCTGGCGCAGCCACGCCACGGCCTCCTTCGAGCCCGCCACGTAGCCCCCGGACGCGCCCCCCAGGGCCTTGCCCAGCGTCCCGGTCATCAGGGCCACCCGGCCCATGACGCCGCAGTGCTCGTGGGTGCCGCGGCCGGTCGCGCCCATGAAGCCCACCGCGTGGCTGTCGTCCACCAGCACCATGGCGCCGTGCTTCTCGGCGAGGTCGCAGATCTCCGGCAACCTGGCGATGTAGCCGTCCATGGAGAAGACGCCGTCGGTGACCACCAGCTTAAAGCGCGCGCCCGCGGCGTCGGCCTCCTGCAGCTTCGCCTCCAGGTCCGCCATGTCGGAGTTGGCGTAGCGGTAGCGCTGGGCCTTGCAGAGGCGGATGCCGTCGATGATGGAAGCGTGGTTGAGGGCGTCGCTGATGATGGCGTCCTCTTCCCCCAGCAGCGCCTCGAAGACGCCGCCGTTGGCGTCGAAGCAGCTCGAGAACAGGATGGTGTCCTCGAAGCCAAGGAACCTGGCCAGCCGCGCCTCCAGGGCCTTGTGCACGTCCTGGGTGCCGCAGATGAAGCGGACGGAACTTAATCCAAACCCATGACGCTCCAACGCCGCCTTGCCGGCTTCGACCAATTCCGGCCGGCCCGAAAGGCCCAGGTAGTTGTTGGCGCAAAGGTTGATGACCCGCTTCCCGTTGGCCTCCACCCAGGAGCCCTGGGGCGTGGTGATGACGCGTTCAAGCTTGAAGAGGCCCTCGGCCTTCAGGGTCTCGAGCTGCTGCGTGAGGTGGGCGGTGAAGGCGGCGGTCATGGGGACTCCCGTGGGGATCCCCATGGTATCGGACCCGCCGCCGGCCTCCGTCACGCCTGGGCGTAGCCCTCCGCGTGCACGTCCATCACCGCCCGGCCCGAGGGGTCCACCATCCGCTGGAAGGCGGCGTCCCACTTGAGGGCGGTCTCGGTGCTGCAGGCCACGCTGCGCTCCCAGGGCACGCAGTTCACCGCCGTGGCGCTGGGGAAATGCTGCTCGAAGAGCTGCCGGTAGAGGTAGGCCTCCTTCGTCTCCGGCGTCTTCACGGGGAAGCGCTCGGCGGCGCCCCGCAGCATGCCGTCGCTCACCTCGCGCTCCGCGTGCTCCTTCAGGGCGTTGATCCAGCCGTAGCCCACGCCGTCGCTGAACTGCTCCTTCTGCCGCCACAGCACCGCGTCGGGGATGAGACCGTTGAAGGCCTGGCGCAGGGGCCACTTCTCCATGGGCTTCGGGCGCTTCGCGTTGCGGGGCAGCTTCACCGCCGGGTCCATCATCATCGCGACGTCGAGGAACTCCCGGTCCAGGAAGGGCACCCTGGCCTCCACGCCCCAGGCGGCGCTGGCCTTGTTGGCCCGGGCGCAGTCGTAGAGATGGAGCTTTCCCAGCTTGCGCACGGTCTCGTCGTGCAGCTCCCGGGCGTCCGGGGCCTTGTGGAAGTAGAGGTAGCCGCCGAAGACCTCGTCGGCCCCTTCCCCGCTGAGCACCATCTTGATGCCCATGGCGCGGATCTTCCGCATGAGCAGGTACATGGGCGTGGAGGCCCGGATCGTCGTGATGTCGAAGGTCTCCAGGTGGTGGATGACGTCCGGCAGCGCGTCCAGGCCCTCCTGCACGGTGAAGTGGATCTCGTGGTGCACCGAGCCGATGGCCTCCGCCACGAGGCGGGCCTTGGGCAGGTCCGGCGCGCCCTCCAGGCCGATGGCGAAGGAGTGCAGGCGCGGCCACCAGGCCGGCGACGCGTCGTCCTCCTCCACGCGCCGGGCGCTGAACTTCGCCGCCAACGCCGCGATGAGGGAGCTGTCCACGCCCCCGGAGATGAGCACGCCGTAGGGCACGTCGCACATGAGCTGGCGGTGCACGGCGGCCTCCAGGGCGGCGCGGAGCCTCGCCGGATCATAGGGTTCGGACGGCAGGAAGCCGGGTTCCGCCCAGGCCGGCGCGTAGTAGCGCTGGAAGCCTTTCACCATTTGCGAGCCCCGCAGGAAGTGGCCCGGGGGGAACTCCTTGATGCGCTCGCAGATCCCCTCCAGGGCCTTCATCTCCGACGCGACGTAGAGGTGCTCCGCGCGGTCCCAGCCCACGTAGAGGGGGATGACGCCGATGGGATCCCGGGCCACCAGGAAGTCCTTCCGTGCGGGATCGTGGAGGACGAAGGCGAAGATGCCGTTCATGGCGTTCAGCCACGAGGCCGGGTCGTCGGGGGCCTCGTCGTGGAGGTAGAGGATGGGCTCGCAGTCCGAGGCGGTCTGGACGTCGTGCCCCGCCTTCAGGCCCCGCTCCAGGTCCCGGTGGTTGTAGATCTCGCCGTTCACCGCCAGCACCGCGCCGGTGCGCACGTCCTTCAGGGGCTGGGCCCCGTGCTCCACGTCCACGATGGAGAGGCGCTCGTGGCAGAGCACGGCGCGGTCGTCGCTGTGGATGCCGCTCCAGTCCGGCCCGCGGTGGCGCAGTTTGCGGGCTTGCGCCAGGGCCTGGCGCCGCAGCTCGGGCGGGATGGGCTTCGAGGGATCGAGGCTGAGGATGGCGAGGATGCCGCACATGGGAGCTCCTGGGAGAAGGGAGGGGTGAAACGCGAAAACCCCCGATCCGCTCGCGCGAATCGGGGGTGGAAACCGGGGAGTGTCTTGGTCTAGCTCAAGCCCTCGCCGGCCACCGCGCGATCCGCGCGGGAGCCGTGGTTATTGCGATTGTTGAGGGCGGAAAAGGTCATGGGCACGTCAGGGAAGGGTCTAGCCTATCGGCAGCGTGCGGGGCGGCGCAAGCCCTCCCAGCGAGTCCTCCTTGATCCGCCGGGTCTGCGGACGTCTACTGGCTCCCGCCGGAGGTCCCATGCACGCCATCGCCGACCTGCTCTTCCAGCGCCATCCCGAGGTGCGCTACGTGGCCCTGCTGCGGGGCGACGACCTCGCCCTCGAGGCGCGGCCGGAGCTGCGCGGCGCCAGCGCCTCCGAGACCGACCGCTACGAGGAGTGGCTGGTGAATCCCGCCGTGCTCACCCTGCTGAAGCGCCGGGGCGACCTGGACTGCGGCGGCCTCGACCACGTCTGGATCCGCTACGGCAACTTCTGGACGGGGCTCTTCCCCCTGTCGGAGGGCCACCTCAACGTGGGCCTCGAGCCCGAGGCGCGGCCCACGGACTTCGACGCGGCGATCCGGGCGGCGATGGCGGAGACCGGCCTCGCCTGAGGACGCCTCAGCCCCGCGGCGCGGGGAACATCCGATTCATGAATTTAATCGCCACGCAGGCGGCGCCGAAGCCGTTGTCGATGTTCACCACCGCGATGCCCGGGCTGCAGCTCGCCAGCATCGAATGCAGGGCCACGGTGCCACCGGCGCTGATGCCCGCGCCGATGCTGGTGGGCACGGCGATGACAGGGGCGTCCACCAGACCGGCCACCACGCTGGGGAGCGCGCCCTCCATCCCGGCGGCGACGATGAGCACGGGGCAGGCGCGGACCTCGTCCATGACCCCCTGGAGCCTGTGCAGCCCGGCCACGCCGACGTCATAGAAGGTCCGCGCGGGATGCCCAAGGGCGGCGAGGACGGCCTCGGCCTCGCGGAGCACCGGGATGTCGCCGGTTCCTCCGCTCAGCAGGCCCACCGGCGGCTGGTCGCGCAGGGGCCGCGGGTTCAGCACCGCCGTGCGGCTCTCAGCGTCCACGGCCGCGAGATCCTTCAGCGCCTCGAGGTGGGCCTCGCCGAGCTGGGTCGCCACCCGCAGGTGTCCCGCGGCCTTCGCCTCCTCGAAGAGCCGCACCACCTGGGCCACGGTCTTGCCGCGTCCGAAGATCACCTCGGGGATCCCCGTGCGGGCCTCCCGGGCGTGGTCCCAGCGGATGTCGGTCATGCGCCTGCCCCTTCGGCGAGCGCCCGGGCCAGGCTGCCGCTCTGGATCCCGCCCAGGTCCACCGCCACGAAGCGGAAGCCGGCGCGCCAGGCGGCGCGTTCGAGCTCCGTGCGCAAGGGTTCCTGCATCGCGGGGAGCATCGCCTCCGGCGCCAGCTCCAGCCTCACGACGCTCTCGTGCCAGCGGGCCCGGGCGGGCCAGAGGCCCTTGGCGCGCAGCACGTCCTCCATGGCCTCCACCTGGCCCAGGCGCTCCGGCGTCACCTCGGTGCCCACGGGGAAGCGGCTGGCCAGGCAGGGCGCCGCGGCCTTGTCGGCGTTGGACAGGCCCCAGGCCCGGGCCAGGGCGCGCACCGCCGCCTTGTCGAAGCCGGCGTCCAGGAGGGGCGACTTCACGGCGTGCTCTCTCGCCGCCTTCAGCCCCGGCCGCACGTCGCCCAGGTCGTCGAGCTGGGTGCCGTTCATCAGGACGCCGTCCTCCCCCCGGGCCGCGGCCAGGGCCTCGGCCACGCCGTAGAGGGTGGACTTGCAGAAGTAGCAGCGGTCCCCGGCGTTGGCGCGGTAGCCCTCCAGGTCGGTCTCCTTCGTCTCCAGCTCCTCCAATTCCGCGCCGAGTTCCGCGGCCAGGCGGTGGGCCTCCGCGCGCTCGGCCCGGGGCAGCGAGGGGCTCACCGCGAGGAGGGCCTTCGTGTCGAGGCCGGCCCGCAGGCAGGCGGCGAGCACGAGGGTGGAATCCACGCCGCCGGAGAAGCAGACCCGCGCCCTGCGGCCCGCGGCGGCGCGGGCGGTGGCGGCGAGGAGGCGCGCTTCGAGGTCGGACGCGGACATCCGCCCAGTGTGGCACCATTCCCTTCGATCCCGGAGCCGCCATGCGCCTGCCCATCCTTCCCGCCGCGACCCTCCTCGTCCTCGCCACGGCCTGCGGCAGCAGCGGGCTCAGCACCTCCACGGCCGAGAGGCTCATCGCGCCGGACTACCCGGCCATCGCCCCCCTCCGCGTGCCCAGGTCCGCCACCGTCGAGAAGGGCTCGGCGAAGGCCACCGAGATCCAGCTCATCCACGCCGCGCTCCAGAAGGAGGGCAGCGTGGACATCCAGACGAAGGAGGACGGCGCCAAGGTGACCTACACCTACAGCCTGTCCCCCCGCGCGGCGAAGGGCTCGAAGGCCACCCCGGAAGGCTTCCACGTGCCCGCGGCCTCCGTGGAGTTCGTGAAGGTGCTGGGCGTCGAGACCCGCGGCAACCAGGCCCGCGCCACCTACCAGGTGAAGCTCACCCGCCCCACGCCCCTCTTCCCGATCTTCCAGCAGAAGCACCCCGGCGCCCAGATCGGCCAGACCAAGGTGCGCACCGCCAGGTTCGACAAGCAGGACGGCAAGTGGGGCCTGCTGGAGACGGACGAGAAACTCGACATCAAGGAGTAGGCGCCTCCACCTCGAAGCTGAGGCTGGCCCAGAGGCTCTCCCAGTCCGCGTCTGGCTCGCCCTTCAGGGGCACCATGTGCACGGCCTTCACCATCCAGCGGCCGGGGCGGTCCAGGCGCAGGACCGCGCGGCCTTCGGCGTCGCTGCGCGCGGCCACCTGGACGGCAGGCTCGCCCTCCAGCTGGGCCAGGAGCTTCGCGCCGGGCAGCGGCGCGCCTTCGAAGATGAGGCGGACCGGGAGGTTCCTCGCGTGCTCCGGGCGTCGTGGATCGGCCTCGGGGACCAGTTCGAGGCGCAGCCCGAGGTTCCTTCCGGTGCCGGTGTCCTGCGCCTCGCCCACCTGCACCAGGGCCTTGGCGTAGCGGCTGAAGTGCTCGCGGCCGGGCTGCCCCGAGGCCCCGGCGGCGCGGCGCTGGGTGATCACGGCGTCGAGCCCTTCCTCCCGCAGGTAGGCCTCGAACTTGGCCGCGGGCAGCTCCAGGGTGGAGGGCCGGCCGCGGTAGGCCACCACGTAGGTGCCCGGCTCGGCGGTCTTCAGCAGGCCGGCGGGGTCGCTGCCATCGAGGCCGGGAAGGGGTTGGACGCCGGAGGGGCCCACGGCGACGAAGGCCTCCATGCGCGCGGGATTGCGCCGCACGGGCTCGCCCCGCATGTGTTCGCCGACCTTGAGGTGGACCTTGACCACCTCGCCGGAGGCGACGTGGTGGCGGCTGGGGCGGATCCAGAAGTCGTGGGCCAGCCCGGGCAGGCCGGCCGCGATCAAGAGGGCAGGAAGCAGCAAACGCATGGGGTTCTCGGGACAGGGGTGCCCCGGAAGGCCAGCTTTCCGGGGCACGGGGCTTGGGGTTCAGTTCGCGGGGAAGAGGCTGTCGAAGGCGTGCTCGTCTTCGGTGTCGAAGCCCGCGAGATTGAGGCCGTCGAGGTCCTTCGGATCATCCGTCTCGCTGGTCCCAGCGGTGACCAGGTTCGAGACCGTAGTCACCGCGGGCGGGGCCTGGACCGGGGCCGGCGCGCTGTCGTGGCTGCCGGAGCACGCGAGGTAGGTCCCGATGAAGCCCAGGGCAAGGGTCGACAGCAGCGCGTAGCGGAGCTTCGCCATGGTCACCTCGCCCCGGCGGACGCCGCGTGGGCCGGCGTGTCGTTCGGCGCCCCCGCGAGCGGGTCCTTCAGGTAGGGGAAGGCGCTGTCGAAGAAGCCGGCATCCACGTAGGCGCCGTCGGTGAAGGGGAGCTGGCCGCTCGGGGCCTGCTGGGCGCTCAGGAGCTTGCCCATGACAACGCGCAGGGCCACGTCCACCACGTCGTCGCCGGGCCGGCGGCCATTCGGGAAGCCCGCGGCGTCGCCGCCGATGACACCGAGGCGGTTCTGGCTGGCGGCGGGCACCGCCGGGGTGGCCGTGTTGAGGCGCAGCATCTCCGAGGGCACGACATTGGCCGGCTTGTTGAGGCCGTCCACGCCGGTGAGGAAGACGCTCACCAGGTCCGTGCGGGGGAAGGCCGTGGGGGCCTTCACGCCGGCGCCGCCGAAGAGGATCTCCAGGATGGCGGGCAGGGTCGGGTTGGTGACGTAGTCCGCGAACTGGCCGTCCCCGGTGGGGTGGCTGGAATTGAAGCGGTCCTTGTCCTTCAGGCCGATCACCACTTCGTTCACCAGGGGATGGCCCAGCCGGGAGACCTGGGTCCAGGCGCCACCCTCCTTCGCGGGCAGGGCGTAGGTGGGCTTGGGATTGAGCACCCGCGCCTGGCGCAGGCTGGCGCTGGTCCATCCGCCGAGGATGGGGTTGGCGCCGTTGTTGGTCAGGAAGCTGATGGGGAGTTCGAGGATGATGCTCGTGACGTTGCTGTCGGCGAGGCTGTCGGCCTCGGCGTTCTCGGGGCCCAGGGGATTGGTGATGGCCACCAGGTCGAAGGTCTCCCCGAGGTTCACCACGAAGGGATCCTTGCGCTGCCCGACGAACACGCGGCCCGTGGCCCCGCCCGGCAGGGCCAGGTTCGACACGAAGCTCGCCGCGTAGGCGTGGTAGTTGGGGATGGACTTCGTCCCGATGTTGTCCACGGGCTTGCCGAAGGTGCTGGAGCCCGCGCCGTTGGTGAGGGGCGTCCGCGTGCCCTTCCGGCGGTCGCCGGTGACCAGGGTGACGGTGTAGCTCTCGGTGACGTTCAGGGCCGCGGTGTTGCCGGCGCTGATCTGGCCGACGTTGATGACGGGCACGGCCACCTGCTTCCCGCCGACGTTCAGGGCGATGCCGTTGCCGTTGTTGGCCAGGCTGTTGGAGAAGCGGAACTGGAAGGTGAAGTCCTCCTTCGCGTCCCCGTTGTTGTCGAGGTGGATCTCGTAGAGGGCCTCGGGATCCAGGGTGAAGAAGTTCGGTCCGCCGTAGGTGGCCTGCACGGGGTTGTAGTTGGCGATGATCGTGACGTAGCCGCTGCGGCCGCTCTCGTAGCTGCGGAACAGGTAGAAGTCGGTGGCGTCGACCTTGGGGTGCTTGGTGATGCCGGGGGCCTCGCGGTGGCTGCTGACCAGGGGGCTGCCGGCGAGGGCGGGAGGGGCCGAAAGGGCCGCCAGGGCGGAAAGGGCCGCCAAGCGGTGGACGAGACTGAGAGGAACCTGCATGAATGCCTCCGGAAATGGGGTTCGCAGCCTCAACGGCCGGCCCCGGGGATCCGGATGAAAGATCCTGAGGGGGCCGGTTCCGGCGCCTCGCCCTTCACAGGCGCCGTCATCCCGGCATCCCAGCCTCGTGAAGGGGAGGGGCATGGCCGCGATCGGGGAGGACAGCAGGGTGGAAGGGCGCCCCGGGGCGGATCCCCCGGTCCGGGACGCGGACCTGCTGGCCGCGGTGGCCGAAGGCAGCCAGCCGGCCTTCCGGGAGCTCTACGACCGCTTCGCCGGACGGCTCCTGGCCTACGTCCGCCGCATGGGGGGGCCGCGGGTCCCCGCGGAGGACGTGGTGCAGGAGATCTTCGTGTCCCTCTGGGTGAAGGCCGGCCAGTACCGCCCGGCCCTGGGATCGCCGGAAGCCTGGATCTTCACCATCACCCGGCACAAGGTCGTGGACATCTGGCGGGCCGCCCAGCCCGTAGTGGATCTGGGGGAGACCCCGATGGAGGCGGTGATGGAACCCGTGGCGCCGGAGGACAGCGTGACCTCGCTCAGCCTCTCGAAGGCCCTGGCCGCCCTGGCGCCTGAACAGCGCCGGCCCCTGGAACTGGCCTATTTCGGCGGCCTCAGCTACCAGGAGACCGCCCAGGCCCTGGGCCTGCCCCTGGGCACCCTGAAATCGCGGATCCGTGCCTCCCTCTCCCAGCTCCGCGCGCATCTGGGAGGCGCTCCATGAGCCCCCGACCGCCCCTCCACCACCCCTCGGAGGACGCGCTTCTGGCCTATGCGGGGGGCCAGGCCGATGCCCACCTCCGCCTGCTGGTGGAGGTCCACCTCGAGGCCTGTGAGGCCTGCGCCGCGGAGGCCGGGGCGCTGGCGGAACCCGGCGGCGCGCTGCTGCGGGCCCTGGCGCCGGCGAGCGTCCCGTCGGACCTCTTCGCCCGCATCCAGGCCGCCCTGCCGGCCCAGGCCTCCGGGGACGGGTCCCTGCCCCCCTCCGTCGCCCGGCTCCTGCCCGCGGCGCCGGCCCGGCGGTGGCGGGGGGTCCTCAAGCGAGGCATCCGCTACCTGGAGCTCCTCGAGGGGGCCGGCCGGAACAGCGCCCTCTACCTGCTCCACCTCCAGGACGGGGCGGCCTTCCCTGACCATGCCCATGCCGGATTGGAGGAGGCGGTGCTCCTCGCCGGCGGCGCGCGGGACGGGGCCACGGACCTGGAGCCCGGGGACTGGCACGCCATGGCGCCGGGCACCCGCCACGCGCCCCGGGCCAGGGCCGGGGAGGACTGCTGGCTGCTGGTGCGGGTGGAGGGGGGCCTCGCCTTCCGCGGCTGGCGCGGGCTGGTGAGCAGCCGCTAGGGCGCGGCCGAAGCGGTCCTCAGCCTCCGAACTTGGACTTGATCCACATCCCCGCGAGCTGGAGCATCCCTGGCTTCTTCGGCTTGCGCGGCTTCACGGGATCCGCGCTCCAGGCGGCCCAGGCGCCCCGCAGGAGGGCCATGTCGCCGGCGAAGGCGAGCTGTCCGCCCAGGAGGGCCGGGCCTGGCTCCACGCGGCCTTCGACCAGCGCGCGGATGGAGGCCTCCTCCCCGGTGAGTTCGGGGCCGCTGCCCCAAGCGTCGGCGCCGACCTTGACCCTGAACCCGGAGGGGAGCAGCCCGAGGCGCACCGGCACCAGTTCCGCCAGCGGGATGCCCGAGCCCGCGGTGTTCGCCGGCCGCTTGAAGAGCTTGGGGAACTTCATCAGCAGGTTCTGGTCCCCGGTGGCCTTGAGCCTGCCGCTCATGTAGGCGGCCATGGGATCCAGGGTCCCCTCGTTCAGGGCGATCCAGTCCGCCGCCGAGATGGTCACCGTGGCGTTCGCGTCGGGGCGCGCCGACGTCTCCAGCGCGAAGGTGCCGTCCTTCACGATGCAGGTGTACTCGCCGCCGCCCTCGCCGGTGACCTTGTAGGCCACCGCGGCGTTCACCCCCACCGCGCGGTCCGGCTGGAAGAGGCCGGGCATGCGTTCGAAGATCTCGGGCACGGTGAGGGGCATGGGAGGCTCCGGGGGCGGACGGATGAGCATCGCGCCGCCGGCGCACCGGCGGCAACGGCTACCTTTGGTCAAGGACGGCCCGGGGCCTATCCTGGGTGCCATGGCCCCCGAGCGCATCCGCTGTCCCTACTGCGGTCGAGACGCGGAGCTGGTCTGGGTCCACGGCCACGCCCAGTGCCCGGTCTGCGGCACGAACGTGGACGAGTGCTGCCGGGGGGAGCAGGCGCCGGAGGACGACGTCGAGGCGTGAAGTCCCGCGCCGCCGGGTGAACCGTGATTCCCTCGCCTCGCGAGGCATGGGAGACTGGGCCTTCGCCCCGAGGACACCATGCGCGCTCCGGCCACCACCCTGCTCTCCGCCCTGCTGCCCACGCTGCTGATCGCCCAGGCGCCGGCGCCCAAGGCTCCCGCCGCCGCGAAGGCACCGGGCTCGGCCACACCGGGCTCGGCCACGCCGGGCGCGAAGACCTCGGCCGCGAAGGCCCTGCCCTTCCCCATCTTCCAGAAGACCCTGGCCAACGGTCTGAAGGTGGCCGTCATCCCCACGGGCATGCCGAACCTGGTGAGCCTCCAGATCCCCGTGAGCACGGGCTCGCGCAACGAAGTGGAGCCCGGCAAGTCCGGCTTCGCGCACTTCTTCGAGCACATGATGTTCCGCGGCACGCCCACCGTGGACCCCGCCACGTGGAACGCCACCCTGCAGCGCACCGGCGCCTCCCAGAACGCCTTCACGTCGGACGACCTCACGAACTACCACACCCTCTTCAGCAAGGACGACCTGGAGACCTGGATCCGGCTGGAGGCCGACCGCTTCCAGCACCTCGCCTACTCCGAGGAGGGCTTCAAGACCGAGAGCCGTGCGGTGCTCGGCGAGTACAACAAGAACAGCGCGAACCCGATCTCGAAGCTCTTCGAGGTGCAGCGCGACGCCGCCTTCCAGGCCCACACCTACAAGCACACCACCATGGGCTTCCTCAAGGACATCGAGGACATGCCCAACCAGTTCGCCTACTCGAAGGAGTTCTTCCAGCGCTGGTACAAGCCCGAGAACGTCACGGTCATCGTCACCGGCGACGTGGACCCCGAGGCCACCTTCAAGCTCGTGAAGAAGCATTTCGGCCCCTGGAAGAAGGGCACCGCCAAGCCCCCGGTCATCCCGGCGGAGCCCGAGCCGAGGGGCCCCGTCACCGCCCACGTGCCCTGGGACAGCCCCACCACGCCCTGGATGACCGTGGCCTTCCACGCCCCCACCAGGTTCAGCGTCCGCGACAACTCGGCCCTCGCCCTCCAGTTCGCCGCCGACCAGCTCTTCGGCCCCCAGAGCGAGCTCTACCAGCGCCTGGTGGTGAAGGAGCAGAAGGCCAACGCCCTCTTCATCAACGGCGGGATGTCCAAGGACTCCGGCCTCTTCACGGTGGCCGCCCAGGTGAAGAAGGCCGAGGACATGGCCACCGTCCGCGACCTCATCCTGGAGGCCTGCGCCAAGGGCGTCGCCCTGCCCTTCTCCCCCGCCAAGCTGGAGGACGCGAAGGTGGAGTCGCGGCTCAACCTCCAGCGCAGCCTCGACAGCACCAACGCCGTGGCCGGCCTGGTGGCCCGCATGGCGAGCTATGAGCGCGACCCCGAGGCCCTCAACAAGCTCGCCGCCCTCCGGGACACGGTGACCCCCGCCGACCTCGCCCGGGTGGCGAAGGCCACCTTCCGCGACCAAGCCCGGGTCATCACCACCCTCGCCCACGGCGCGCTGCCCGAGAACCTGAAGGCCCCCTTCGACGGCGTCGAGGCCCGGGCGGCGAGGCTGGCGGTCCTCCCCGACCTGAAGCTGCTCGAGGAACCCAATCCCGCCTCCGCCCTCGTCAACGTGCGCCTCGCCTTCCGCGTGGGGTCCATCCACGACCCCGAAGGGAAGAAGGGCCTCGCCCAGCTCACCGCGAGCATGCTGGCCGACGCCGCCACCCGGTCCAAGAGCCTCGCCGAGCTGACCAAGGCCTGGGCCGCCACGGGCTCCGGCCTGGGCGCCCTGGTGGACAAGGAGCGCACCAGCTTCGTCCTCAACGCGCCGAAGGCCAAGGCCGCCGAGGCCCTGGACCTGGCCCTCGAGCAGATCGTGGAGGCCGGCTTCAAGGAGGAGGACTTCCGCCGCCTGAAGGCCCGGCAGCTCAACGCCCTGAAGGTCGGGCTCAAGGCCAACAATGACGAGGAGCTGGGCAAGCTGGCCCTGGAGGCCCGCATGTACGCCGGGCCCTACGCGAGCCCCGTGCTGGGCACCGAGAGCGGACTTGAAGCCATCACCCTCGACGACGTGAAGGCCTTCGCCCAGGCCTTCTACACCCGCAAGCGGCTGCTCCTCGGCCTGGGCGGCGCCTTCACCCCCGAGCTGAAGGCCGCCGTCCTGCGGGGCCTCGCCGCCCTGCCCGACACCGACGCGCCCAAGGTGATGGTGAGCGAGGCGGAGCACCTCACCGACGGCTCCCACCTCTTCATCGTCACCAAGGAGACCCGCGCCACGGCCATCTCCCTCGGCCTGCCCCTGCGGGAGCGGGATGCCCAGGGCACGCCCATCGACGCACGCGTCAACCGCGCCCACCCCGACTTCGCCGCCCTCTGGGTGGCCACCAGCCACCTGGGCCAGCACCGCGACTCCACCGGCGTGCTCTATCAGCGCCTGCGGGAGGAGCGCGGCCTGAACTACGGGGAATACGCCTACCTGGAGGCCTTCCCCGGCGGCATGTTCCAGTTCCAGCCCGACCCCGGCGTGGCCCGCTGGTTCAACCACTGGCAGATCTGGATCCGGCCCGTGGACCCGAAGAACGGCGCCTTCGCCCTCAAGGCCGCTCTCTTCGAGCTGGACAAGCTCGTGAAGAACGGCCTGACCGAGAAGGAGTTCGAGGCCTCCCGCACCTTCCTGGTGAAGTTCCTCGACCACCTCAACGACACCGGCGGCAAGAAGCTCGGCCACGACATGGACATGGCCCAGATGGGCCTGCCCGCGGACTACGCCGGCGCCATGAAGGCGAAGCTGAAGGCCCTGACCCGGGAGGACGTGAACCGCGCCGTCCGGAAGTACCTCCGCACCACGAACCTCGACATCGCCGTGATCACCAAGGACGCCGAGGCCTTCCGGAAGGACCTCTTCGCCGAGGCCAGCCCGGTGCCAAAGTACGACGCCCCCAAGCCCAAGCTGGCGGAGGAGGACGCGGCCATCGCCCGCTTCCGCCTCGACGTGGATCCGAAGCACGTGGCGGTGCAGCCCCTCGAGGCCCTCTTCCGCTGAGGCGGCCTCAGGGCTGCTTCGAGCCCGCCGCCACCAGGGCGTCCAGCAGGTCCAGGTCCGACGCGCGGCTCCCGAGGCGCACCTCGGGGGTCCCCGCGTCGAGGACCGGCCCCTCCTCGGCGAGGACCACCGCCGCGTAGGGGTCTCCCGAGGTCCGGGCGAGACGCAGGGCCGCCTGGGCGGCCACGGGCCCGGGGCACCCCTCCGCCCGGGCGTTCCATCGCCGCAGGGCGTCCGCCCACCCGTGCTCGAGCCGCCCCTCCCCCACCACCAGGACGCGCATCCGCTTGAAGTCCACCTCGGGGGCCTCGTGGTCCGGCCGCTCCTCCAGGACGGGGATGTCGAAGTGGAAGGTCGAGCCCACCCGTTCCTCGCTCTCCACCTGGAGCTGGCCACCCATCATCTCCACGAGCTGGCGGGTGATGGCCAGCCCCAGGCCGGATCCGCCGAACTTCCGGGTGGTGGAGGTGTCCGCCTGGGTGAACTTCTCGAAGAGGCGGGGCAGCACGTCCCTCGCGATGCCGATGCCCGTGTCCTCCACCCGCACGAAGAGCCGGCGGACGCCTCCCTTCAGCTCCAGGGCCATGGAGACCACCACGCCGCCGCGCGGGGTGAACTTGATGGCGTTGCCCGCGAGGTTCATGAGCACCTGGCGGAAGCGCAGGGGGTCCCCGAGCATGCGCTGGGGCAGGCCATCCGCCCCCTTGAGGGCGAGCGCCAGCCCCTTCGCCCGGGCCTGGGGCCCGAGGATCTCCATCACCTCCGACGCGACCGAGCCGGGGCTGAAGGGCACCGACTCGAGGTCCAGCTGCCCCGCCTCGATCTTCGAGATGTCGAGGATGTCGTTGAGCAGGGTGAGGAGGCCCTGGGCCGCGGTGCCCACCGTGTCCGCCAGCTCCCGCTGGTCCTCGTCCAGGTCGGTGCGCTGGAGCAGGTAGTTCATGCCGATGATGGCGTTCATGGGCGTGCGGATCTCGTGGCTCATCACCGCGAGGAACTCGCTCTTGGCCCGGGAGGCGGCCTCGGCGGCCTCCTTGGCCTTGAGCAGCTCGGCCTCGGCCTCCTTGCGCGCCGAGATGTCTCCGATGGAGCCCGCCACCCGCGTGGCCCGGCGGGCCGCGTTCCACGTGGCCTGGCCCCGCACGCGGAACCAGCGGTAGGTGCCCTGGACGCTCCGCATCCGGAATTCGATGTCGAGGCTCGCGACGCCCTTCACGTGGGCCACCAGCGCGTCCTGGACCCGGTCCAGGTCCGCCGGGTGCACCCAGGCCGACCAGCCCTTGAGATCCGGCGGCATCTCCTCCGGCGCCATGCCCACCATGGCCTTGAGGCGGTCGCTGAAATAGAGGGCGCCCGTCTCGAGGTTGACGTCGTAGATACCCTCGTTGGACCCTTCGGCCACCAGCGCGTAACGGGCCTCGCTTTCCCGCAGCGCCTCCTCCGCCTGCTTCTGGCGCGTGAGGTCGCGGATCGAGGCCACCCGCATGGGCTTGCCCTTGTACATCACCGTCTTCCCACGGATCTCGGCCGGATAGCGCGTGCCGTCCTTCCGGAGCGCGGTCACCTCGTAGGGCTCCTCCGTGCCGGTGCGGATCATCTCCACGATTTTGGGGTGGTCCTCGGGCACCGCGAAGCTGAGGGCGGGCCGCCCGCGCAGCTCCTCGTTGGTGCCGCCCCACATGCGGGCGAGGCTGTGGTTGGCGTCCACCACGATGCCGTTGTCGTTCACGAGGACCGCGTCGGAGGTGCCTTCGCTGAGGGCCCGGAAGCGGTCCTCGCTCTCCAGGAGCTCCCGCTCGTGCCGGTGCTGGTCCGTGAGGTCGTAGAGGGCGGTGAGGGTGGCCGGGCGGCCCTGGAAGGTGATGAGCCGGGAGGAGAGGGAGATGGGCCGGAGCCCATGGGGCGTCCGGATGCTGATCAGGTGGCCGTCGATGGCGCCCCGGGCGTGGAGCGCGTCCATGATGGCCACGCGATCCTCGTCCTTCTCGTAGAAGTCCAGGGTCTTCGCCCCGATGATGCGCTCCCTGGGGATGCCCAGGAGGGCGGCGAGCTGCTCGTTGGCGAAAAGGACCTCGCTCACGGTGTAGTCGATGATCACGAGGGGCACCGCCACGGTCTCCGCCACCACCCGGAAGCGGTCCTCGATCTCGCCGGCGTCCTTCCGCGCGAGGTTCCGCTCGGCGAGCACCGCGCAGAGCAGGAGGGAGGTGCCGGCGAGGATGTCCAGGAAGGTGCGGAGCAGGATCATGGAAGGGCTGGTCTGGCCGATCACCAGGGGACCCATCCGCTCGATGGTGGCCGGGATGGCGAAGGCCGCCACCAGCGTGACCGCGAGGACGCCCCCGCGCTGCCCGTGGCGCAGGCCCGCCCAGAGCACCAGGGGGAAGACCAGGAAGGGCAGCGGGATCTCCCGGGCCGGATAGCCGAGGCCGTGGGCGAAGACCACCCAGGACACGAAGGACAGCACGCCGGCGAGGAGCGCCGCCTCGAGGGCCTTCAGGGGACGCGGCGCCGGCCACGGTCGCGCGAAGATGAGCACCAGCGGGGTGACGAGCAGCGTGCTGGTGAACTCCCCAAGCCACCAGCGCCCGAAGAAGGCGGCGAAGGCCTGCGGCGGGAGCAGGCCCGAGGCCAGGATGCAGGCGGGGCCGATGGCGGCCCCCACCGTCGTGGAGATGATGCCGCCGAGGCCCACAAGGGCAAGCACGTCGCGCACCCGCTCCATCTCGAGGCTGAACCGGGCCCGCTCCAGGAGCCAGGCGCCGGCCAGGGCGCCGAGGGTGTTGGCCGCGGCCACGCCGAAGGGCACCAGGACCGGGATGCTGCTGGGGTTGTAGAGGAGGAAGGTGGCGAGGCCGCCGATGAACACGCCCGGCCAGAGGCGTCGTCCGCCGATGATCAGGGCCGCCAGGGCCAGGCCCTTCGGGATCCAGAAGGCCGTGTCGCGGCTGCCGGGGAAGGCCATCGCGTAGCTGAGCCGCGCGGCCATGGGGTACGCGAGGGCGAGCAGGAGGATCGCCAGGGCGGTCTTGAGGAGGCGCGGGTTCATGGCAGGGGCTGAGGCATCTTAGCCGCCCGCGCCTTCGAGCGCCCGGGCCAGGGCGGGCGCGAGGGCCTCCGGCGCGCCCAGCCTGCGCAGGCTCGCGCGCATCCGGGCGAGGTAGCGCGCCCGCAGCCCCTCGCCGGGTTCCCGGAAGGCCGCCCGATCCCAGTCGAGGCAGCGCACCACGCCGTCGTCGCCGAGGTGCACGTTGGTCGCGTTCAAGTCCGGCGCCAGGAGCCCCCAGTCGGAAAGGGCCCGCAGCGCGCGGGCGAGGCTCTCCAGGGTCTCCGGCCGCGCGTCCCAGGTCCGCGGCCAGGGGCGGCCCTCGACATGGCGCGTGAGGAGGACGCCCTCGTAGCCCGCGCCCCGGGCGCGATGGGCGCAGCCCACCGGCTCCACCGTGGGGAAGCCGCGCTCCCAGAGGGCCCGGTGCACCGCCAGCTCCCGCTCGAAGCGCGCGGGGCTCGCGTAGCGGTCGGGGTTGAGCCGGCGCAACAGGCCGCCTCGGCGGTAGGGGCGGAGGACCAGCTCTCCCGAGCGGAGGATCCCGCCCCGGCCGAAGGCGTCCGCCAGCGGCGCGGCGAAGGCCGGGGAAGGGGCGAGGTCCGCGGAGGCGAGGAGGGTCCACCCGCCGCCCAGGCCCGGGAGCTCGGCGCCCTCCCGCGGCCGCAGAGGCGGGAGCGCCATGCGAGGCTGGTAGGGCCAGGTGGTCGGGAGGTCGGGCATGGGTCGGGCGGGCTTGGTTCGGGCGTGCATGGTTCGGGCGGGCTTGGGGCTGGCGCGCGGGGCGATGGCGGTGCTCCTCAGCTTCGCCTGCCTCGCCGCGGACCGCAAAGGCGGCGTGCTCGGGCGTTTCGAATCCCGGCTCCTGCGCCGGAGCGTGCCCCTCGCGCTCCACGTCCCGGATCCGGCCGCCCTGTCCGCATGGCGCGCCCGGCACGGGGACGGGCCCCTCGACCTCGTCCTCTGCCTCCCGGGGGCCTTCGACGGGCCGGAGGACTTCCTGGAACGGGGCGTCTTCGAGGACCTCGCGCGACGGGAGGCGGAGGGGTCGCTCAGGCCTTCCCTGTGGGTGGCCGTGGCCCACTTCCGCGCGTGGTACGCCGACCGCCTCGACGGCCGCTTCCCCTACGAGCGGTTCCTGGTGGAGGAGCTGATCCCGGCCCTGGAGCGCGAGCACCCGGGCTTCGGCGGCGCGAGGGCGCGGCGCAGCGTGGCCGGACTGAGCATGGGGGGCTTCGGGAGCCTGAACCTCGCGGGACGGACGGTCCTCTTCAGCCGCTGCGCGGCCTTCAGTCCCGCGCTGGTGGAGCCGCCCTTCGCGCGCGCGGGGTTCCTGCTCCGCCGGAGCCTCCGTCGCGCCTTCGGCGACGACCCCGCGGCCTTCGCACCGTGGAATCCGCAGGTGCATCTCGGTGGGGAGACGGAACTCTACCTCGGCTGCGGCCGCCAGGACAAGTACGGCCTCGCCGGCCCCACCGGGGCCTTCGCCGAACGCGCGCGGAAACCCGGACGGACGGTCCATCTTTCCCTCCGGGAGGGCGGCCACGACTGGCGGTACTGGACGCCGGAATTCAGTCGCTTGGCGGCCTGGCTCGCGGGAGGGGGCGTGCCCGGACCGTGATGCACACCGAATGCAGCAGTCCGGAAAACCCCTCGCGGGCCTGACCATTTCACGCCCCGGGACCGCGCATTCCGCAGGGCCTGCGGAAAACCCCCCGAAGGCCTTGTGGCCCAAGCGTTCGTCGCGGCGCGCCCGGCGTTCCCGCGCCGGGCATCGCGTATCCTGAAGCGATGCCGAACCTCGACACGGAACCCGAAGGGCTGCTCCAGGCCTGGGACGCGGCCCTCGCGGCGGCGCCAGATCCGGTGTTGGAACATCTGATCCGCGAGCTCGACCGGGAGGGCCTCATGGAGGAGGCCTGGGCCCGGTTCCGCCGCGCCCCCGCCGCCCGGCAGGCGGCCTGGTCGGCGTGGAGGAAGCGGCTCGAAGTCCGCGCCTCCCGCGCCCGAGCCCTGCGCCAGCAGCGCGAGCAGTTCGCGGCGGACCGCTGCCGGCTCCGCCTCCGCTACGCCCGGGGCGCCGCCCTGAAGGACCTCCACCCCGGCGCCTTCCACGCCGCCTTCGTCCAGGTCCTGCGGGACGCGGGCCTCGCCCTCTCCATGAGCCTGGAAAAGTCGCCGCGGCCCCTGGTCGCCCTCGGCCATCCGCTCCCCCTCGGCGCCGAGGGCCACTCCGAGTGGGCGGACGCCACCCTGGACCGCCCACCGGCCCATGGCTGGCAGGAGGCGGCGAACGCCGCGGCCCCCGAGGGCCTGCGGATCCTGGAAGGAACGGTCCTCCCGCCCTACGCCCAGGAGTCCCTGGAACTCTCCCGGCGCTCGCGCTGGTTCTGGCCCTGCCACGGCCCGGCGCGGACCGAGGCGGAGCCGAGGCTGGAGGCCTTCCTCCGGGCGGAGGTCTTCGAGATCGAGAAGGGGGGCAAGGTCGGGGGGCAGAAGACGGTCAAGCGCCTCGATCTCCGTCCCCTGGTGGAATCCATGGCCTGGGAGGACGACGGCCTCGCCTTCCGCACGGTGATCCGCCTCGGCGAGGCCCTCAACCCCGCCAAGCTGCTGGCGGGGATCCTCGGGACCTCGCCCGACGCGATCCAGGGCCTCGTGCGGCGCGGCGTGGACCTGGCGCCGGACCCCCGCCTCGCGCGGCAGGACCGGTTCGCGCCCAAGCTGAAGAATCTCTTCGAGGACGCCGTCCTCCTCGGCCAGGGGGGCAACATCACGCTGGTGGACGAGGACGAGGACGAACCGACGGTGCTGGGGTCCTAGACTCGGGGCTCGGGGCTCTGGGCGCCAGGCGCCGGGTCTTGGCGACGACCGGTCCGCGGATCCCCCCGGGGGCGAGGGCCTCGGGCCCGGCCTCAGCCGCTGGCCTCCTTCGAGATGCTGAGCAGCAGCCCCAGGCACACGAGGCTGGCGATGAGGCTCGTCGGACCATAGCTGATGAAGGGCAGCGGGATGCCCTTGTTCGGCGCGATGGAGAGCACGACGCTCATGTTCATCAGGGCCTGGAGCACCAGGAGGAGGGTGAATCCCATGGCGGAGAGGCGCAGGAAGGGGTCGCGCACCCGGCGGGCGATGCGGTAGCCCCGCCAGAACACCAGGCAGAAGAGGGAGAGCACGATCACCGTGCCGATGAGCCCCGTCTCCTCGGCGATCACCGCGAAGATGAAGTCGTTGTGGGCCTCGGGCAGGAAGAAGAGCTTCTGTCGGCCCGCGCCCATGCCCACGCCCGCCAGGCCGCCGTTCCCCACCGCGACGAGGCTCTGGAGGGCCTGGTGCCCCTTTCCCAGGGGATCGGCTTCGGGGTTGAGGAAGCTGAGGAATCGCGCGAGGCGGTAGGGACTCGCGGCGATGGCGATGCCGCCGCCGACCGCCAGGGCCGTCGCGAGGCCCGTGAGCACCCAGCGGTGGAGTCCCCCCAGGTAGATCACGAGGAAGACCACGATGGCCGTCAGCGCGGTGGTGCCGAAGTCGGGCTCCAGGAGGATGAGTCCCAAGGGGAGCGCGAGGATCAGCAGCAGCAGCAGGAGCTTCGGGAGAGACTCCTCGAAGCGGGCCCAGGTCTCCTGGTGGCGCACCATCCACCAGGCCGCGAGGAGCACCGCGAAGGGCTTGAAGAGCTCCGAGGGCTGAAGGCTGATGAAGCCCGCCCGGATCCAGCGGTGGGCGTTATTCACCTTCGGGAAGGCGAAGACGGAGAAGAGCAGCACCACCAGGGCCACGTAGGCGAGCTGGAGGATCCGGGGATGCTCCTTCAGCACGTTCAGGTCCACCTGGCTCAGGGCGAGCATGAGGGCGATGCCGATGCCTCCGCCCACCAGCTGCCGGAACAGGTAGGCCGTGGCCGCGCTGGACCCCTGCGCCGCCCGCACCGCCGAGGCCGAGTAGATCCAGACCATCCCCACCGCCATGAGGAGCACGGCGAAGAAGAGGAGGAGGCGGTCGATGGGGCGGCGGACGTCCATG
>JBDIBF010000009.1:0-63209 GCA_039812765.1 Holophagaceae bacterium | reverse complement strand
GGGCCAGCGCCTCCTGCCGCGAGGCCGGGCGGTCGTCGGGGCCGCAGGCCCAGGCCAGGCTTCGGACCTTCGCCCGGATCCGCGCGCCCCGCGCCTCGGCCCGGGCCGCGGATTCCACCACGAAGGCCTGGGCGCCCTCGCCGGCCAGGAGGCCCGTGGCGGCGCCGGGAACCGGGTTTCCATGGCGCGCGGCGAGGCGGGTGCGCTGGAGCAGCTCCACCAGCATCGGGAAGAGGCCGTCCGCGCCGAGGACCAGCACCGCGTCGGCGAGGCCGCCCGCGAGCCACCACCGCGCCTGCTCCAGGGCCGAGAAGCAGGCGTTCTCGCGGTCCAGCTGGCTGGTGCTGGGCCCCTTGATGCCGAAGGCCAGGGCCACGTGGCCCGAGGGTGCGTTGGCCACGCAGTTGGGAAAGACCATGGGGGAGGCGCCCTCGGGGCCGCGGGCGAAGTAGGGCCGCATGAAGGCCTCGGAGGCCTCGCTGCCGCCGGTGTTGGTGCCCACCGCGATGGCGATTCGGTCTCCCATCGCC
The DNA here is from genome assembly GCA_039812765.1 of Holophagaceae bacterium. GTDB lineage: Bacteria > Acidobacteriota > Holophagae > Holophagales > Holophagaceae > JADJVL01. The sequence goes on along the minus strand of JBDIBF010000009.1, from coordinate 62,679 downwards.
TTCGGGTCGAGCCCCGCGTCCGCGAGGGCGTGGTGGGCCGCGCCCCAGGCGAAGCGGGAGGGCCGGTCCAGGCGCCGGAGCTGCATGGGCGGGATGATGCCCGCCGGGTTGAAGGCGGTGCAGGCCGCCCCTCGGCCGGGGCCGAGGGCCTCCGGCAGCTCGGCGAAGGCCGGCGTCCTCGAGGCCCAGGCGGCGCGCGCGGCCTCGAGGCCATCCCCGCAGGGCAGCACGAGGCCCGCGCCGGTGATGGCGAGATCAAGGTTCGGCGAGTCGCCCGCGTTTGGTCCGGGCGACTCGCGGGGGAGCACGAGGGGGGACGAAGAGGTCGCGAAGCGGCCGGGCGGTCCCCCCTCGTTCATCATCGGTCTCACGCGCCCTCCCAGCGGCGCAGGGCCAGGCACACGTTGTTGCCGCCGAAGGCGAAGGCGTTCACCAGGGCGGCGCGGACCCGACGCTGCTTCGCCACCAGGGGCGTGCAGTCCAGGTCGCAGGCGGGGTCGGGATCCTCCAGCCGCAGGGTGGGGCTCACCACCTGGTCCCGCAGGGCGAGCACCGCCACCGCGGCGCCCACGGCGCCGGCGGCGCCCAGGGTGTGGCCGAACTGGCTCTTGCTGGAGGTGACCGAGACCCGCGCCGAGGGCGCCGCGCCCAGGGCCCGCTTGATGGCCGTCGTCTCGGCGCCGTCATTGGCGGGGGTGGCGGTGGCGTGGGCGCTCACGAGGTCCACCTCGGCGGGGTCGAGGCGCGCCATGCGCAGGGCCATCTCCATGGCCCGGGCGGCGCCGTCTCCTTCCGGATGGGGGGCGGTGGGGTGGTGGGCGTCCAGGGAGGCGCCGTAGCCCAGCACCTCGGCGAGGATCTCCGCTCCCCGCGTCATGGCCTGTTCGAGCGGCTCGAGGATGAACTGGGCCGAGGCCTCGCCCAGGTTCAGGCCCATACGGTCCCGGGAGAAGGGCCGGTTCGGCGCGGGGTCCATGGCCTTGAGGCTGGCGAAGCCCGCGTAGGTGGTGCGGCAGAGGCCCTCGGCGCCCCCCGCCAGGGCGAAGTCGAGAGCTCCGCCGGCGATGCGCTCGAAGGCCTGGCCCAGGGCCAGGAGGGAGGAGGAGCAGGCGTTCATCACCGTGCTGCGGGGTCCCAGGGCGCCCAGGTCCCGGGCCAGGGCTTCGGTCACCACCGCGGGGGTCTGATAGATGGCCTCGGCGGCCTTGGGCCACTCGCCGCGCAGGCGCGCCTCGAGGTAGGCCTCCGCGATGGGCATGCCCGAGGTGCCGGCCCCCTGGAAGACGCCGGCCCGGCGCGGGTCCAGGCCCTCCAGGCCCCGGCTGCCCGCCAGCGCCTCCGTGGCCGCGAGGCGGGCCATGCGCTCGCAGAAGGTGGCGCGGTGGCCCGCGCCGGCGCTTGCGGGAAGGTCCACCTCGGCGGCCATGCGGGCGGGCTCCAGGGGCAGGTCCAGCTTCGAGAGGGACCGGATGCCGTGCCGGCCTTCGAGCATCGCTTTCCAGGTGCCCTCCCGGTCGAGGGCGAGGCTGGAGACGAAGCCCAGTCCGGTGATGACGACGCGCCGCTGCATCCCTAGATCTTCTTCAGGAGGAGCTTGGCGGCGCAAAGGGTGCGGCCCTCGCAGGAGACCGTGCCCTCGATGCGCAGCAGCCCGCCGAAACTCGCGTCGGGCCTCGCTTCCAGCCGCAGGCGGTCCCCCGGGAAGGCGGGCCCCTTGAAGCGCGCGTCCAGGATTTGGGCCAGGAAGATGGCCTTCCCGTGCAGGGGCTCGGCCTCCAGGAAGCCTCCGGCCTGGGCCAGCATCTCCACCATCAGCACGCCCGGCAGGATGGGGCGCTCCTCGAAGTGGCCGGCGAAGTAGGGCTCCGTGAGGGTGAGCAGCTTCTCCGCGACGACGCGGACCCCCACCTCCCGCTCCAGGATCCGGTCCACCAGGAGGAAGGGATGGCGGTGGGGGAGGTGGGCCGGGATCATGACTGGAAACGCGCTCGAGACTGCCCAAGGACCATCAGCACGAACCGGGAGATTTTCCCCAGCACATGGGGGTAGGCCACCGACATGTGGATTTCCTGCCCCCCCGGTTCGCGGAGCAGGAAGCCGAAGGGACGGTCCTGCCTGGACCAGCGCTCCGGCTGCACGCGCCAGATCAACGTGGAGCGCGGCGAACCCGGAACGATTTCGAAGGGCTGGTCCTCCTCGGGATGCACGGACCATTCACCCGCGGGGAGCGCCAGGCTCACACGCCACTGCCCATCCACATGCTCGGCCTCGGCCTGGTAGCTCTCGGTGTGGCGGGACCCCACCCGGGTCTCCAGGGACCGGTGGTTCGTGCAACCCACCGCGGCCAGGAGACCCAGGGCAAGGGCCGGTCCTCTCACGCCGCCTGCTGCTCCGCGATGAAGGCGGCCAGGGCCTCCACGCTCTTGAAGGCCTTGAGGCCGGCGGCCTCGTCCTCGATCTTCACGCCGAAGCTCTGCTCGATGCCGAGCACCAGCTCGAGGGCGTCGATGGAATCCAGGCCCAGGCCCTCGCCGAAGAGGGGCGCGGCGTCGTCGATCTGGTCCGGCGTCATGCCCTCCAGCTTCAGGCGCTCGATGATCATCTGCTTCACGCGGAGTTTCAGGTCGGACATGCGGGCCTCGGGAACCGTCCATTCTAGCCCAGATGGCGGGCATCCCCGCCGGGCTATTCCACGGCGGGCCGCATCGTGAAGTCCTCGAAGAGCGCCACGCTGTCGGTCTTGGTCCACACGCCCACCTTGCCGTTCACCGTGTAGGGCAGGGCGTAGTCGAGCAGGCGACGGTCGTCGATCCAGCCTTCCAGGCGGTTCCCCTTCACCACCACCTTCAGCGTGTGCCAGGTGTTCAGGGGCAGGGCCACGTCCTCCGGGGCGCGGACCACGAAGCTCCGCTTGCCTTCGAAGAAGGTCCAGAGCACCAGGTTGTCCTCCTTGCCGTTGAAGCGCAGGGCCAGGTAGTCGCCGCAGGGCTTGATGTTGAAGACGATGCCCGCGCACTGGTCCAGGTCGCCGGCCAGCACCTTGAAGCGGACGGAGAGCTCGCCCTCCCTGAAGTCCGGCAGCCCCGCCGCCAGGGCGTAGGGATAGTAGGCGAAGGCCTTCACGCTCTCGATGAAGGCCTCCTGCTTGGCGCCGGGCACGCTGCGGGCGGTGCTGGCGAGGCTCCCCGTCCCCTGGGCCTGCTTCCAGGGCCGCCCGTCGGCCATCAGGGCGTTCCGACCCTCGTGGGCGACGATGCGCCAGGCCCCGAGGGCGGGGGTGAAGGCCTTCGGCGCGGCGTCGGCCTTCTCGCCGGAGAGGTCCACCGCGAGGGCCGGGCCGAGCTTGAGCTGCAGGGGGCCGCGGACCCGGGGCGGCCCGGCCTTCTTGCCGGTGGCGGGGTCCACCTTCTCGCCGGATTGGGCGGGGAGGGCCTGGGGGAGGAGGGAGGCGGCGAGGAGGCAGGCGGCGAGGGCGCGGATCATGGGCGGCTCCGGGAGCGGTGGTGGAGGAGGAGGGCGAGGGCCACGGCGCCGGGCCAGAGCAGCAGGCCGAAGACCAGCATGCCGCCCGGGACCCGGGGGAGGGGATGGCCGGCGTAGGCCGGGGCCTCGGCGTCGGGGAGGGCCCGGCCGGCGGCCTGGAAGAGGGCCTCGAGGAGGATGGGTTCGGCCACGGAGCGGGTGGCCGCCGACCCGGAGCCCACGTGCAGGGTGATCTCCCCGTAGCGCGGGTCGGCGGCCTCGAAGAGGCCGGTCCGCGAGGCCGCCGTCCAGGCGGGCTGCAGGTCCAGGACCCGGTCGAGCCGGGCCAGGGTGCCGCGGAGGTCCGCGGCGCGGGGATCCTCCGGGGCGAGGCGGACCTCGAGGCGCACGGGGCCCGGCAGGCCGCGCAGGGCGGCTTCCACCGCGGGCGGGAAGGAGTGGCGGCGGTTCTCCGAGACGTCCCGGGAGGCGCGGAGGGCGGTGCAGCCCAGCAGGAGCAGCAGGGTCGCCCCCGCGGCCGCCCCGGCGCCCAGGACCCGGGTCCGGAGCCTGCGTCCCGGCGGCAGGAGCAGGGCCGCGCAGGCCAGGGCGCCGAGGCTGGCGAGGGCGAGGATGGCCACCGCGCGGAGGTCGAGGAGGCCCGACTCGAAGCTGCGCAGCGCGGCGGTGGGAGTGAAGGCGGCGAGGCGCGCGATCCAGCCCCCCTTCGCCGCCCCCGCCAGGTCGAGCACCCAGCTCCCCAGGGTGAAGCCCAGGGCGAGGATCGCCGCGGAAGCCGCGCTCCTCGCCGCCGAGGCGGCCAGCAGGGAGACGGCGATGGCGAGCAGGCCGCGCAGGGCGTGGCCCAGCAGTAGGGTCAGCACTTCGGGTCCGTGCAGGGCGCCCCCTCCGTGGCGCCACAGGAGGAGGGCCGCCAATCCCGGCAGCCAGGCCAGGCCCCAGACCGCGAACAGGGCCAGCGCCTTGGCTCCGACCTGCAGGCCCGTGCCCACGGGGGCCTGCATCAGCAGGCGGAGGTCGCCCCGGGTCCGGGGCACGGCCAGGAGGCGGATCGCCGCGAAGGGCAGCAGCAGGGCGGCGGCGACGTCGTAGACCCCCCACACGGGGACCAGGAAGCCGTCCAGGGGCGAGAGGCCCATGGCCAGGGCGGCCGGTCCGCCCCCGCCGCCGCTGGCCTCCGCGTAGACCGCCGCCGCGCTGGCGAAGGCCTGGGCCACCAGGGGGCCCATGAGGAGAACCAGCAGCGCCGCGGACCGCGCGGAGGCCAGCTCCCGCAGCTCCAGGGCCAGCAGGCTCCTAAGCCCGCGCAAGGAACACCTCCTCCAGGGTGCGGACGCCGGCGTCGGCCTCCAGCTCCGCCAGGGTGCCGGAGGCAAGGATCCGGCCCTCCTGGATCAGGGTCAGCCGGTCGCAGGTGCGCTCGGCCTCCACCAATTGATGGATGGAGAGGACCAGGACCCGTCCCCGGGCCGCCTCGGCCTTCAGCAACGCGGCGAGATCCCGGGCCTGCCGCAGGTCCAGGCCGTCGAAAGGTTCGTCCAGCAGCACCACGGGCCTCGGCGCCTGGAGGACGAAGGCCAGGAGGGCGCGCTTGCGCTGGCCCTTGGAAAGGGCGCCCAGGGGCTTGTCCAGGAAGGGCTCCAGGCCGAGGGAGGCCTGGAGGTCGTCTCGCCGGGGCCCCCGGAACAGCTCGGCGCCCCACGCCAGGAGCCAGCGCAGCGGCTGGGCCTCCCAGGGGTGGACGTGGTCCGGCAGGCAGACCACGGCTTCCCGGGGATCGCGCAGGCTCCGGCCCTGCCAGCGGACCTCGCCCGATTCCCGGGGCTGAAGCCCGGCGGCGCATTCCAGGAGGGTGCTCTTGCCGGAGCCGTTGGGGCCGATAAGGCCGTGCACCTCGCCCGGCCGGGCGGTGAAGGATGCCTCCCGCAGGGCCCAGAAGGACCCGTAGCGGCGGCTCAGCTCGTGGACCTCGAACACGGGGCTCCGGGCGATGACACTTTTTTGTCAGATTGACGACAGTTTTCTGTTAGGACTGACAGGATCCCACCAAGCCGACCTACGAGGAACCCATGATCCGCGCCCGACTGTCCCTGCTTGCGGCCCTGCTGGCCACCGCCCCGGCCCTGCACGCCGCCGCCTCCTCCGAGATCACCGGCCAGGTCCGGGACGCGGCCGGCCGGCCCGTGGCCGGCGCCCTCGTGCGCCTGTCCGGGGGCGGCCTGAGCCGCAGCACCCAGACCGACGCCGAGGGCCGCTTCCGCTTCCAGGCCATCCCCAACGGGGCCTTCGAGCTCACGGCGGTGCACGGGGGCGCCAGCGGTGCCGTCCGCACGGTGGCGGGGGAAGGGAACGGCCGGGCCGACATCGTGGTCTTCGAGGCGGGCGCCAAGGTCGTCGTCGAATCCGACCTCGCCATCGCCACGGCGGTGGACCTGGGCAAGGTCCAGGTGCCCCTCAAGGACTTCCCCCAGAGCGCCGTGGTGGTGCCGGCCTCGGTGCTGGCGGAGACCGGCTCCATGAAGCTGGAGCAGGGGCTGCGCAACATCAGCGGCGTCACCAACAACTCCAACTCCAACTACGGCTTCTTCGACAACCAGCTCATCCGGGGCCTGCAGGTCACCTACTTCCGGGACGGCATCCAGGACGCCACCACCTTCTTCGGCTACATCCGCTCCCTCTACGACGTGGAGCAGCTGGAGGTGCTGAAGGGCCCCGGCAGCGCGCTGTTCGGCAACGGCGGCCCTGGCGGCAGCATCAACCTCGTCTCCAAGTCCCCCCGCTTCGACCCCTCGGGCGCCTTCACCCTCGGCGGCGGGGCCTGGGGCACCGTGTCCGGGGTCTTCGACATGACGGGGCCCCTGGGCGAGCGGACGGCCTACCGGGTCATCGCCGACGCCTCCAAGACCAACGGCTGGCGGGACCTGGACGGCAAGACCACGGAGATCCTGCCTTCGCTCCTGTGGCGCCTCACGGACCAGCAGACGCTCCAGCTCCAGCTCCAGTATCGGAAGATCGAGCAGAAGCCCGACAGCGCCGGCATCCCCTTCCACCTCTCCACCAACGCCGCCTTCAACGATCCGCACCTCCTGGCGGTGGATCCGAAGACCAGCTACGCCACGCCCTTCGCCAACACGGTGAACGAGATCTTCAACGTCGTGCTGAGCCACGAGTGGAACCTCTCGGACAGCCTCACCTGGCGCAGTTCCGCCTCGCGGACCAAGCGGGACCTGGACGTGGACCGCAACTTCTACATCCCCGTCTTCACCAGCGCCACCGCCATGGACGGCCGCTACCTGCGGGACCAGCACGATTCCTACACGGACACCACCGTCCGCACCATGGTGGACTGGCGGGTCAAGACCGGTCCCCTGGACCACCACCTCCAGGGCGGCCTCGAGATCTACAAGGCGGACGTGAGCACGAACCGCCGCCAGGCCAAGTTCGCGCCCATGCCCGACGCCTACCACCCGACCTTCGCCGAGAAGAGCCTGGGCGAGCTGGAGTTCGCCTTCATCTTCGACCGGAGCATCGACGTCTCACGGGAGGGCCTCTTCGCCACGGACCAGATCGCCTTTGGCGAGCAGTGGAAGCTGCGCCTCTCCGCCCGCCGGGACCATTACAAGACGACGGACGAGGGGCTCTACAACAACCTGGGGAACAACTCCTTCAACACATCCCTGGCGGCCAACGGGCAGTCCTACACGGTCAAGCCCCTCACCCTCCTGCAGCAGACCTTGACCACGGACGCGTGGTTCAACAACGGGCAGGCGGGGGTGGTCTACCAGCCGGTGCCCCAGACCAGCTTCTTCGCGGGGGCGGCCTGGGGCCGCTACGCCAACCTCACCACCGAGGACCCCCGCACGGCGGCCCTGCCGGAGAGCAACCGGCAGGTCGAGCTGGGCAACCGCACAAACCTCCTCAACGGCCGCCTCGCCCTGACCGCGGCCCTGTTCCGGACGACGCGGTTCAACGTGCCGAGCATCGGCGTGGTCAACAACAACCCCGTCGTCACGCTGATCCCCAAGCAGGAGGTGAAGGGCCTGGACCTGGACCTGAGCGCCACCCCCCTGCCCGGCTGGTTCCTCCTGGCCGCGGCCTCCTGGATGGATCCCGTGTACGAGCAGGCCCCGGCCAGCGACCTCGCCCTCCAGGGCAAGCAGCTCCAGGGCGTGCCCAAGCGCACGGCCCGGCTCTGGACCAGCTACCAGGTCCAGGACGGTTCCCTGAAGGGCTTCGGCGGTGGCTTCGGCCTCACCCACCGCTCCGAGATCCTCACCACCAACCGGAGCACCGGAGCGGTCTACTTCATTCCCGTGGACGGATACACGGTGCTGGACGCCTCCCTCTTCTGGCGCAAGGGCCCCTGGGAGGCCCAGCTCGCCCTGAAGAACGTCACCGACAAGACCTACTACACCCACACGGTGATCAACTCCGCCGTGCCCGGGGAGGGCCGGAACGTCCAGGCCTCGGCAACCTACCGCTTCTAGCCCCGAACCCTCCATGAGGCCTCCGGGAACCGCCCCGGGGGCCTTTTGACGTGCGCCCGCCTGACGGCCCGGCCGGGCCCGGGTAGGATGAAGGGTTCCGGAAGCGTCCCATGACCAGCCCCCTCTCGCCCTTCCTCGGCGTCCTCATCCTCCTCCTGGTGGCCATCGCCCTCGGGGTGGTGATCCTGGTGGCCTCGGGCGTCCTGCTGCCCAGGATCAAGCCCAACAACCCGCAGCCCGAGAAGCTGGCTCCCTTCGAGTGCGGCGCGCCCCTCCAGCAGGGCAACGCGCGGCACCGCTACAGCGTAAAGTTCTACCTCACCGCGATGCTCTTCATCCTCTTCGATGTGGAAGCGGCCTTCCTCCTGCCCTGGGCGGTCCAGTACAAGCAGAACCTTCGCTCCTTCTGGATCATGGTCGCCTTCTTCGCCACGCTGCTGATCGGGTTCATCTACGCCTGGGGCAAGGGCGCCTTCGAGTGGGAGCGCTGAGCATGGACACCACCTTCCGGGGCAGCGAGGCCGATGGCGCCGTGATGACCACCCGCCTGGACGCGGTGGTCAACTGGGCCCGCAAGAACAGCCTCTGGCCCCTGCCCTTCGGCACCGCCTGCTGCGCCATCGAGTTCATGAGCGTGATGGCCTCCAAGTACGACCTGAGCCGCTTCGGCGCCGAGGCCATGCGCTTCAGCCCCCGCCAGAGCGACATGATGCTGGTGCTGGGCACCGTCACCAACAAGATGGCGCCGGTCATCCGGACCATCTACGCCCAGATGGCCGAGCCGAAATGGGTCATCAGCGTGGGCGTCTGCGCCTCATCGGGCGGAATGTACCGCACCTACGCGACGCTTCAGGGCATCGACCGGGTGATCCCCGTGGACGTCTACGTTCCGGGCTGCCCGCCCCGGCCCGAGAGCATGATCTACGGCGTGATGAAGCTGCAGGAGAAGATCGAGCAGGAGAGCCTCTCGATGCGCAAGGACCACATCGCGCGCTTCTACGAGAGCCTGGACCGCCAGCGGGAGCTCGAGGCCCGCAAGTCGCTCACGGGCCACCAGGCCGTGCACGAGATGATCCTCGAGGCCGCCGACCGCGGCGCCGCCACGATCTTCTAGGACGGGGGAAGCCTTGGACGCCGCCCACGCAAGCATCACCGGCCGCCTCGACGAGCGGTTTCCTGGCGCAGTGCTCGAACGCCACGACTTCCGCGGCGACGCGACCGTCGTGGTGCCCAAGGAGCGCCTCCTGGATCTGGCGGACTTCCTCTTCGAGGAAGGTTTCCACCTCCTTGTGGACCTCACCGCGGTGGACTTCCTCGACCGCCGGGAAGGCAAGCGCTTCGACGTCGTCTACCACTGGCTGAACCTCGACAACCAGGAGCGCCTGCGGCTCAAGGTCCAGGTGGACGACGGGGAGGCTGTCCCCAGCCTGGCGGTGAAGTTCCGCACCGCCGACTGGTTCGAGCGGGAAGTCTGGGACCTCTTCGGGATCCCCTTCGAGGGCCATCCCGACCTGCGGCGCCTGCTCATGTGGCAGGACTACCAGGGCCATCCCCTGCGCAAGGACTTCCCCCTCGACGGCGGCGACCCCTTCTGCACCAGCGACACCGGCACGTCCTACGCGGGACATGCGAAGTCCCTCCAAGGCTGACCCATGGATTCCGCCCTCGGCACTCCCCTCAGCAGCGTCGCCACCTCGGTCACCCACCAGGACGGCGACCACATGATCGTCAACATGGGGCCCACCCACCCGGTGACCCACGGGACCCTGCGCATCGTCCTGGAGCTGGAAGGCGAGCTGATCCGCAAGGCCACGCCGGAGATCGGCTACCTGCACCGGGGCGTGGAGAAGCTGGGGGAGAACCTCGGCTACAACCAGTTCGTTCCCCTGACGGACCGGCTGAACTACTGCTCCTCGATCATGAACAACGTCGGCTACGCCCACGCTGTCGAGAAGCTGCTGGGCATCCAAATCCCGAAACGGGCGGAGCAGCTGCGGGTACTGGTGAGCGAGCTGGCCCGCCTGGCGGACCACATCATCTGCCTGGGCATCAACGCCGTGGACATCGGCGCCTTCACCGCCTTCCTCTACCTCTTCAAGGAGCGGGAGACGGTCTACGACCTCTTCGAGATGGCCGCGGGACAGCGCCTGCACACCAGTTTCACCCGCGTGGGCGGCCTCTTCCGGGACATCCCCGACGAGTTCCTGCCCCTGCTTTCGCAGTTCATGGAGAGCATGCCCCGCTCCATCGACGAGATGGACCGCCTCCTCACCCGCAATCCCATCTGGCACGACCGCACCAAGGGCGTGGGCGCCATGAGCTCCGCCGACGCGGTGAACTGGGGCTACACGGGCCCCTGCCTGCGGGCCACCGGCCTGGCCCAGGACCTGCGCGTGGCCCAGCCCTACATGGGCTACCAGGACTACGACTTCGACGTCCCCGTGGGCACCACCGGTGACGTCTTCGACCGCTACCTCGTCCGCATGGAGGAGATGCGCCAGAGCCTCCGCATCATCGAGCAGGTGGTGAAGCGCCTCGAGCCCGGCCCCGTGATCGTGGACGACTACAAGGTCGCCCTGCCGCCGAAGGAGAAGGTCTACACCCGCATGGAAAGCCTCATCCACCACTTCAAGCTGGTGATGCACGGCATCGAGATGCCCGTGGGCGAGGTCTACAGCGCCACCGAGGCCGCCAACGGCGAGCTGGGCTTCTACATCGTCAGCGATGGCGGCAAGAGCCCCTACCGCATCCGGGTCCGCCCGCCCTGCCTTCCGATCTTCAGCAGCTTCGAGGCCAAGGTGAAGGGCCGCCTCCTCGCCGACGCTGTCGCCGAGCTGGGCGCCATGAACATCATCGCGGGCGAGCTGGACCGCTGAGGGCCACGCAGGACGAGGGACCTCCAGAGATGCTCGCCGATCCGTTCACCCCACAGGACCGGAAGGCGTTCGAACACGCGCGTTCCCTCCACGCCCAGGGGAAGGTGCAGCAGGCCGGGCAGGCCTACTACCAGCTCCTCCAGCGCTTCCCGGAGCATCCGGACCTCCATCAGGCCATGGGCCGGCTGGCGGCCATGGCGAACAAGTTCGACCACGCGGAATTCCACCTGCGCCGCTGCCTGCGGTCCGCGCCCGAGCGCCTGGACGTGCTGGAGGATCTCGGCGTGATGGTGGACCTCCAAGGGCGCCGGGAGGAGGCGCTGGAACTTTTCTCGGACCTCGTCCAGGCCATGCCCGGATCCGCCCGGGCCCGGGTGAAGCGGGGACTGGCGCTTTCCCATCTGTGCCGGCCCCAGGAGGCGCTGGAGGAGTTCGAACACGCCCTGGCCCTCGAGCCCGGGGCGCGCGACGCCTTGAACCAGAAGGCCGAGATGCTCCGGAACCTGGGGCGCGACGAGGAGGCCTTCGAAACCTTCCGCCTCCTCGCCGAGGCCCATCCGAAGGATCCATTCTCCCGCTACCAGTGGGGGTGCGCCCTCCTGGAGGCCGGCCGCTGGTCCGAAGGGTGGGCCGAGTATGAGGCGCGCCGGCAGGCGAAGCAGAATCCCGCCTTCCCCAAGCCCCTGGCCGGCGCCCCCTGGGACGGGGTCCTGCGCCCGGGATTCAGGCTCCTCCTGCAACTGGAGCAGGGCGCGGGCGACTCCTTCCAGTTTTGGCGGTTCGTCCCGCGCCTGGTGGAGGCGGGAATGAGGGTCACGGTGCAGTACCCGCCCTCCCAGGAGGCCGTGGTCCCGGCGCTCCAGGCCCAGGGGCTGGACCTGGGCTGGATCACCACTGCGGATCCCCTCCCCGCCCTGGACGGACACGCCCCCCTCATGAGCCTGGTGCACCTGATGCAGGTGCGGCCGGAGGCGCTCTGGGAAGGGCCCTACCTCCACGCGGCCCCACCCCTGCAACCGGAGCTGGCCCTGCCGGACCGGGCCGGAAGCCGGGCCCGGATCGGCCTGGCTTCCGTGGGTTCGGCAGTTCATCCCAATGACCAGTTCAGATCCATGCCCGATGGGACGCTCGGGCCCCTGTTCGGGTCGGTTCCCGGAATCCGATGGGTGAACCTCAACAAGGGGAGCGTGTCCTGGGATCCGGCCGAGGTCCCGGAGTCCTGGTCGGACCCCATGCCCCAGGTCCGCGACTATCTCGACACGGCCACGGTGATCCGTCAGCTGGACGCGGTGGTCGCCGTGGACACGGGCGTGGCCCACCTCGCCGGAGCCATGGGGATCCCCGTGCTCCTCATGCTTCCCAGGTCTTGGGAGTGGCGATGGATGCGGAACCGGTCGGATACGCCCTGGTATCCGGGCCATCGGCTCTTCAGACAGGAGCGGATCGGGGACTGGTCCGACGTGCTCCGGGGCGTCGACCGCGAGCTGGACGCGAGGTTCCCCCGGAGCTAGGGCACCCGGGGACGGTGGCCGGCGCCGAGGGGGCCGGTCAAGGCTGCGGTCGCGCCTTTCGAGGCCTTCTCCCCGGGTTCGGCATCTCGCGGGCCTCCGCGTGGTCGCCCCATGCCTCCTCCACGTTCGGCGGCCTCAGGGCTTCGCGGTAGTCGTCCCGCAGCCGTTCCAGGAGGTTCAGCAGGGTCTGCCGCTCCGAAGGGGAAAGAACCCGGTCCAGGGTCCGGCACAGGGCCGCATGGCGGGCGCGCAGCTCGGCTTCGAGGGCGAGCCCATCGGGCGAGATGCGCACGCGCGAGCCGCGGCGGTCCTTGGGGCAGGGTGTCTTCAGGGCGAGGCCCATGCCCACCAGCCGGTCCACCAGGCGTGGGACATCGGTGAATCGGTAGATCATCCGGCAGCGAAGGTCCTTGATGAGGTAGCCCTCCTCGGGCCCGCCCTTCAGGATCCGCAGGAGGTTGTACTGCTGATCGGTCAAGTCGGAATCCTTGAAGACCTGCTCCTCGAAGAGGCGGCTGACGTACTCCCGCGTGAGGAGGAGGGCCAGGGCGACCTCGTGGCCGCTGTCCAGGGGCCGGCCGATGTGGAGTTCTTCGCGGATGTTCATGGGCGTCCCCGATATCGTAGCCGCCCCCCAAATTTCCCCTTGCGCCGGGGAGGGCCTGCCCTACAATTTAGATGTTGTAACACCTAATTCAAGGAGAATCCGATGAACCCTCGCTTCCGCACCCTGGCCTTCCTGCTGGCCGCCACCCTGCCCGTCCTCGCCGCGGACACGTACAAGATCGACCCCTCGCACTCCGAGGTGGGCTTCAAGGTCCGGCACTTCCTCTCCAAGACCCCCGGCCGCTTCGCGAAGTTCCAGGGCATCATCCAGATCGACGAGAAGGACATCACCCGGTCCAGTGTCGAGGTGTCCATCGACACGGCCAGCGTGAACACCGACAACGACGCCCGGGACAAGCACTTGCGTAGCGCCGATTTCTTCGACGCGGAGAAGTTCCCGGCCATGACCTTCAGGAGCACCTCCGTCCGGGAGGTGGCGAAGGGCAAGCTGGAGGTGACCGGCGACCTGACGCTCCGGGGGGTCACCAAGCGCATCACCTTCCCCATCACGAACGTGGGGGTGATCAACAGCCCCTTCGGGGACGTGCGGGCGGGGTTCATCGACGGCACCCTGAAGATCAACCGCAAGGACTTCGGCGTGAGCTGGAACAAGGTCCTGGACACCGGCGGCACCATGCTCAGCGACGACGTGGACATCAGCCTCAACATCGAGGCGGTGAAGCAGGCGCCCAAGGTGGCCGCCAAGTAAGGCTCGGCAAGGGCGGGGCGGGATGGGCCCACGGGTCCATCCCGTCGAGCCATTTGGTGACGGAGGCGGCACAGGAACGGGGTAAACTCAGGGGTTCCCGCGAGATCGCCATGAACCATCCCCAGCCCCCCGAGACCTCCGAGAAGCCCCTGACCACCGGGGAGCGCCTGCCCAAGTCCGAGGTGAAGGAGCTCAGCGCCGAGGCGGTGAAGGAGATCCAGGCCATCGCGGCCCGGTACCCGGACAAGCTGGCGGCGACGCTGCCGGCGCTGCACATCGCCCAGCGGGAGTTCGGCTTCGTGAGCCTCGAGGCCATGAAGGCCGTGGCGAAGGCCCTCTCCATCCCCGAGGGCCACGTCTTCGGGGTCGCCAGCTTCTACACGATGTACCAGAAGCGTCCCGTGGGCCGGTACCACCTCCAGGTGTGCACCAACATCAGCTGCGCCCTCCAGGGCGCGGCCAAGCTGCTGGAGAAGGTCTGCGAGCGAACGGGGGTCCAGCCGGGCGAAGGGCCCACCGCCGACGGGATGTGGAGCGTGGAGGAAGTGGAGTGCCTGGCGAGCTGCGGCAGCGGGCCCTGCATGCAGGTGAACCACGACGTCTACGACGAGTACGTGGACGAGGCGAAGCTCGAGGCCATCCTCGAGGACTGCAAGCGCGGGACCTACCGCGCCTGGGCGCAGTGAGGAGGACGACCATGGCCGCCATCCGCACCCAATGTCCGACGGGGGAACCGCCTGTTCGCTCCGCTCACGATGTTCCACCGCACCCCCGCTGCTCGGTCGGCCGAGCCGCCCTCGCAGCCTGAGGAGGCACGGACATGGCCGCCATCCGCACCAAGCACGATCCTCAGCGCTATACCTTCCCTGGCTTCGGCTCGGACAAGTACCCGAACCTGATGCTCCGGGGCGCCGGCGACCTGGACAACTGGAAGCTCGCGGTCTACGAGTCCAAGCACGAGGGCTACCTCGCGGCGAAGAAGGCCCTGAAGATGGCCCCCGGCGAGGTGATCGAGGAGGTGAAGACCTCCGGCATCCGCGGGCGTGGCGGCGCGGGCTTCCCCGCCGGCCTGAAGTGGTCCTTCATGCCCAAGGACACCGCCGAGAAGAAGTTCACCCGGTACCTCGTCATCAACGCCGACGAGGGCGAGCCCGGGACCTTCAAGGACCGCGCGATCCTGGAGTACAACCCCCATCAGATGATCGAAGGCTGCCTCATCGCCGCCTACGCCATGCAGGCGAACACCTGCTACGTCTACATCCGCGGCGAGTTCCTCTGGCTCATCGAGAAGCTGGAGGCCGCCGTGGAGGAGGCCAAGGCCAAGGGCTACCTCGGCAAGAACATCCTGGGCAGCGGCTTCGACCTGGAGATCCTGGTGCACCGGGGCGCCGGTGCCTACATCTGTGGCGAGGAGACGGCCCTGCTTAACAGCCTGGAGGGCCGCCGCGGCGAGCCGCGGGTGAAGCCCCCCTTCCCGGCCGCGCGAGGCGCCTTCGGCCAGCCCACCACCATCAACAATGTGGAGACCATCGCCGCCGTACCGCCCATCCTGCGCATGGGCGGCGCCGAGTACGCGAAGCTGGGCACCCCGAAGAACACCGGCACGCGCATCTACGGCCTCTCGGGCCACATCAAGCGGCCCGGCCTCTACGAGCTGCCCCTGGGCCTGCCCCTGGACTTCATCCTCAACGAGCTGGGGGGAGGCTCCAGCACCGGCAAGAAGATCAAGGCCGTGATCCCCGGCGGGGCTTCGGCGCCGGTGTTCTCCGAGAAGGAGTTTTCCACCCCCATGGACTTCGACGCGGTGCGCAACGCCGGCTCCATGGCGGGTTCCGCGGGCATCATCGTCATGGACGAGGACACCTGCATGGTGCAGGCCTGCCTGCGCCTCATCCGCTTCTACGCCCATGAGAGCTGCGGCCAGTGCACCCCCTGCCGGGAAGGCTGCAACTGGATGGAGATGATCCTGCACCGCATCGAGCACGGCCAGGGCCGCATGGAGGACCTGGACCTGCTGGCCTCCATGACCCCCAACATCGCCGGGCGCACCCTCTGCCCCCTGGGCGACGCCGCCTGCGGGCCCATGGACTCGATGCTCCAGAAGTTCCGGCACGAGTTCGAGCACCACATCACCCACAAGGCCTGCCTGGCGGGCGGCCCGCGGCTGCTGGCCCACGTGGGGGCGCACTGAATTCCCCTCCCCGGGGTCTCCAGGGATTCACCACCAGCCCCGGAATTGTGATTTAGAAGCCGCGCCCAGAATGATGTGAATTCAATGAAGTAGACTCGGGCACACAAATTCGGCAATTTTGGCGCTGAGTGTGGCCCAGAGTGTGAACTCACTTGTTGTTTTCTCCACGCGCCATAACCACCTGAACATTCAGCAGGTCGATTCAACCGTCCAGATACCTCTAGACCCGGTTGAAGAGCATCCTTTGACCGTTCGGGTGACTGTGACAGGCTATCGACGACTCATATAGTATGATCCGCTAAAGATCCCATACATGATTGGGAATCTAATATAGGAGGCGATATGCCCACATCCACCCCCAAAATCACCAGGAAGCTTCAGTTAAACCGGGAGACATTACGATCGCTGCAATCTGTCGAGAATGAAATCGTTCGCGGAGGTACTGGGACCATCATCGTGACGATCACAAACTTTCCCTCAACCGTTTCGTTTGGGCCCGCATGTGAACCAATTGTTAAGGATATTTCCGCAGGTACGTGCTCGTTTGCAACTTGTAGTGTAAGCAGACCGTCTTTTGAGGTAACCTGCTAGGAAGATATTTTCTATTGAGATTGTGGCCCTAACCCCCTGGAACAGTTTGTTCCAGGGGGTTAGGTCTTTTTATTGTCTGAATCTAATTACATCAAGAACAATAACGAATATCATAAGAGAACCGAGAAGAATCAATCCCCCCATAAGGATTCGTTCTTTCACTAGAATACTCAAATCCCGTCCGCGAACTTTTTCGAAAGCTAGGATGGCCATATGTCCTCCGTCCAGGAAGGGGATAGGCAAGGCGTTGAGGACAGCGAGATTCAGGGATAAGAAGGCCACGAAGCCCAAGAACTCGATGAGGCCTCGTTGAGCGAACTGATATGCCATCTTTCCGATGGTTCCGGGACCACCCACGTTTTTTAGGGATTCCCTGCCCGAGAGGAGTCGGCCGTATCCGACCAGGATTCGCCAGGCCTGAAGAGGGGTTGCGATGGTAGCGAAGCGAATACCGACACCTAGATCCTTCAGTTCTATGGGACGCCAAGCGATAGGGTTTTCAAGCAAGGCTGGCTGGAAGCCTAGGCGGCCCACGCCATTCTCGTTCTTCGGAACTAATTCGATGCGGTGCAATCTGCCATTGGTATTAAGATCCAGGTGCATGGGTTGATCAGGGTGTGACTGGATGAAAGCAACAGCCTTGTCCCAATCACTCGAGGACCGGATCGAAATATCGCCAACAGCGACGACCTCTTCCCCGCCTTTCAGGCCGGCTTCGGCGGCCGGATAGCCGGGCTTAACTTCCATAATTACGCCGCGGGTCTCGGACTTCGTGACCCTTGATTGGGAAACGCCAATGCATGCCAACACGATGAACGCGGTTAAGACATTGAATATGATTCCGCCCGCAAAGAAGAGCTGGCGTTTCCACAAGGGCTGATGCATGAATCCGTAGGGGTCTTCCGCGTCGGGCTCCTCTGGATTGAAACCCAGCAATTTAACGTAGCCTCCCAAAGGAAGGGCTGAGAGTCGGACGTCAGTCTCACGCCATTTGAACCCCAAGAGCCGAGGCCCAAAGCCGAGAGAGAAGACCTCTACAGGAAGCTTCATCCATTTTGCGACCATGAAATGGCCTAATTCATGGACGAAGATCAGACCTCCAAGTCCGACGACGACTCCAAACCAGCCGGTCACCTTGCTGGAGAGAATAAGAAATGCGATCGGGATTACAACGAGCAGTCGCGTCATAGGACTCCGGCGGACCCGCGGGAGGCGAGCCATTCCCTAGCTTGCCCCCTTCCGCGCCGGTCCGCATCCCGCAGGTCAGCCAGGGAGGCCGCGGGGCCCGCCGGAAGTCGCTGCAGGACTTCGGTGTTGCAGGCCTGGATGTCCCAGAAAGGGATGGCCCCGGCCAGGAAGGCCGCTACGGCCTCCTCGTTGGCGGCGTTCAGCAGGGCCGGCGCCGTGCCGCCCGCCCGCAGGGCCGCGAAGGCCAGGCCCAGGCAGGGGAAGCGCTCCAGGTCGGGGGGCTCGAAGGTCCAGGTCCGGGCCGTGTCCCAGGGATAGGGCGGGACGGGGCCGTCCAGCTTTTCGGGATAGAGGAGGGCGTACTGGATGGGCAGCTTCATGTCGTTGGCGCAGACCTGGAGCTGGTAGGTGCCGTCGTGGAAGCCGGCCATGGCGTGGACCTGGCTCTGGGCGTGCACCGTCACCGCGATCTGGTCCGCCGTCAGCCCGAAGAGCACGGCGGCCTCGATGACCTCCAGGCCTTTGTTCATGAGCGTCGCGCTGTCGATGGTGATCTTCGGCCCCATCTTCCAGGTGGGATGGTTGAGGGCCTCCTCCCGGGTGGCCCTCTGGATCCGCTCCAGGGGCCAGTCCCGGAAGGGCCCGCCGCTGGCGGTGATGCGCACCTCCCGGATGGAGGCGGGGTCGCGGCCGTCCAGGAGCTGGTGCAGGGCCGCGTGCTCGCTGTCCACAGGCAGCAGCTCCCCGCCCCCGGCGGCCTCGGCGGCCTTCATGAGCGCGCCGCCCACCACCAGCGCCTCCTTGTTGGCCACGCAGACCCTCCGGCCCGCCCTCAAGGCGGCCTCGGTGCTCTCGAGGCCGGCGGCGCCCACCACCGCGGCCATCACGGTGTCGGCGTCGGGGTGCAGGGCACAGGCAAGCAGTCCGGCGTCGCCGTCGCGGACCTCGATCGCGGAGCCCAGCTCGGAGCCCAGCCAGGCCGCGTCCTCCGCGTTGGAGACGGAGACGAGGCGCGGCCGGAACTCCAGGCACTGGGCCAGCAGCAGTTCCCGGTTCCGGCCTCCGGCGAGGGCGACGACCGAAAGGCGTTCCGGATGGGCGCGCACCACGTCCAGGGTGGAGGTCCCGATGGAGCCGGTGCAGCCCAGCACCGCCAGGCGGCGGGGCGCGCCGGCGGGCCTAGTGGACATAGACCAGGTAGGCGTACATCAGGGGCGCGGCGAAGACCAGGCTGTCCACCCGGTCCAGGATGCCGCCATGGCCCGGGATGGAGACGCCGACATTGCTGTCCTTGACCCCGGCGCTGCGCTTCCAGGTGCTCTCCACCAGGTCCCCGAGCTGGCCGGCGAGCCCCAGGAGCAGGCCCATGCCGAGGGCGTAGAGCAGGCTCCACTCGGGGCAGACCGTGGCCTGCATGAGCCAGGCCCCCAGGAGGTTGCCCGCGAGGTTGCCGCCGGCCCCCTCCCAGGACTTCTTGGGGCTGACCCTGGGCGCCAGCTTGTGGCGGCCGAAGGTGCTGCCCACGAAGTAGGCGGCGGTGTCGCCGAACCACACGATGATGTAGAGGGCGAGGATGAGCCGGCTGCCGGTCCTGGGCAGGGTGCCCTCGAACTGGAAGAGCTTCTGCTGGAACCCGAGCCCCACGCCCAGGTAGAGGGCCGCCAGCCAGGTGATGGCCTGGCTGGGAAGGGCCTTCTCCAGGTCCCGGTCGAAGAAGAGGGCGCCGAAGTGGATCACGAGCCCGCCCAGGACCAGGGCCAGCCACAGGGGCAGCGCGGGGTCCGCGGAAGTGGCCCCGCGGTCCGTGGCGAAGTGGAGGAGCAGGAGCAACGCCGCCGCGGCGCCCGCGGGGAAGGCGGGGTTGAAGCCCATCTTCCGGCCGATGAGGGTGAACTCGCGGACGCCCAGGACGGTGCTCCCCGCCATCAGCGCGAAATAGGCGTAGCGGCCCCAGGCCGTGTCGCCGCCGAAGTAGAGCAGCGAGAGGAAGAAGACGGCGAAGACGAGGGCCGTGCCGACACGGACCACGAGGTTCTTCCGGTCCAGCCCTGGCTTTGGAGCCGGTGGGGCGGCCGTGGCGCCCGGCGCGGGGGCGGAGGGGGCGGGGACGGTCCGGTGCTTGGATTTGGGCATGCTGCCTCACAGGCCGCCGAAGCGGCGTTCGCGCTGGGCGTAGGCTTCCAGCGCCTCCTTCAGGCCGTTCCCACGGAAATCGGGCCAAAGGGTCTCGGTGACGTAGAACTCGGCGTAGGCCGCCTGCCAGAGCAGGAAGTTGGAGATCCTCAGCTCGCCGGAGGTGCGGATGAGCAGGTCCACGTCCGGCGCGTCCCCGGTCCAGAGCCGGGCCGAGAAGGCGGCTTCGTCGAGGTCCTCGGGGGCGAGGCCGCCCTCGAGGCAGCTCCGCGCGGCGTTCAGGATCTCGAGGCGAGATCCGTAGTTCACCGCGAGATGGAAGGTCATGCGGTCGAGGTGGGCCGTGCGGGCCTCCAGGGTGGCGATGTCGGCGGCGACCCCCGCGGGCAGGCCGGCCTTGTCCCCGATGTGGTGGAAGCGGATGCCGTTCTCCATCAGCTTGGGCACGAAGATCCGCAGGTACATCCGCAGCATGGTCATCAGCGCGGTGACCTCGGCCACCGGCCGCTTCCAGTTCTCCGTGCTGAAGGCATAGAGGCTGAGGTGGCGGATCCCCAGGCGGGCCGCCGTTTCCAGCACGTCGTCCACCGCCTGGACGCCCATCTTGTGGCCCTTGATCCGGGTCCACCCCCGCTGGGCGGCCCAGCGCCCGTTGCCGTCCATGATGATGGCGACGTGGTTCGGGACGCTCACGGGCGGCGCTCCGGAGCCGACGCCGGAGCCGACGCCGGAGCCGACGCCGGAACCGGCGGCCATGCGGCATTCCAGGCCCCTGCAGGGCGCTCCGGACGGGGTTCTGCAGGGCCGGTCGGGGACATGGGCCCAGTATCGCTCGGATGCCCCCGATCCCCTAGGTCCACGCCCTGGAAGCCGCCGTCCCGAGGGGAGAGCCGCGGACGGAGAGGGATGGGAAAAAAGACCGAATATCCCGAGCCGGGCCATGAATTGGGCTGGAGATATCCCGCTCCGCCATCTACGATGGGCTTCTCCTCATACGCGAAGACACGCCGCGCGCGGCAGGCCCTCTCCCCGCAACCCGTCCGCTCCGGTCCCGCCGACCATGGTCCAGTTCAACACCCGAGCCAATGAGATCCTGCTGAAGCTGGTCTACTACGGGCCGGGACTCTCGGGCAAGACGACCAACCTGCAGATCATGCACGCCATGTGCGCGGAATCCAACAAGGGCGAGATGTTCAGCGTGAACACCCAGGAGGACCGCACGCTGTTCTTCGACCTGCTGCCCATCAACCTGGGCTACATCTACGGCAACGCCATCCACCTCCAGATCTACACCGTGCCCGGCCAGGTTCAGTACGATGCCAGCCGCCGGGTGGTGCTGGGCGGAGCCGACGGCGTGGTCTTCGTGGCGGATTCCAGCGAGTCCAAGATGCAGGACAACGTGGATTCGCTGTCGAACCTCTACCACAACCTCAACGCGAACCGCCTGAACATCAAGCAGATCCCCTTCGTGCTCCAGTACAACAAGCGGGATCTGCCGGACGCCATGGCCGTGGGCGTCATGAACCGCCGCCTGAACTTCCGCAACGTGCCGTACTTCGAGGCCGTGGCCAACAAGGGCGTGGGCGTGCTGGACACGTTCCTCTCCATCACCCGCGAGACCGTCTCCACGACGTTCAGGAAGTACCACCTGGACAAGAAGATCAAGGACTTCGACGAGATGCTGAACCTCATCGAGTCCAACCTGCGGGGCAGCATGCTGGAGCCCACCATGCTGGCGGAGGCTCCCCGGCCCGAGAGCACGGTGCTGAGGCATAGCAACGTCTCGGTGGAGGACCTGCAACCCGGCAAGGTGGCGGACGCGAGTGAGCTGCTGGAGGACGCCCTCAAGGCGAACATGGAGACCGCGCGGCTCTACTCGGAGCTGAAGGCCGCCAAGGACGCCCTGGAGGCGAAGGGCGCCGAGATGGCCCAGCTCAACGCCCAGCTCGAGCGGGCCAACGCCGACAACCTCAAGACGCGTCGCTACCTCGAGAGCCTGATCCAGAGCGTGGGCGAGGCCATCGTCTCCTTCGGCCCCGACGGCAAGATCCTCACCTGGAACAACGCGGCCGAGCGGATCTTCGGGTACAGCCGCGCCGAGGTGGCCGGCCAGGGGCTCGCCCTCATCACGCCGCCGGCCCTCGCCGCGGAGACGGAGCAGGCCATGGCCGTGGTGACCCAGGGGCAGGCCCTGAAGGACGTGCAGACCGTCCGCCTTCGGAAGGACGGGCGCGAGTTCCCGGCCTCCATCACCTATGCGCCGGTGAAGGGGGCCGACGACCGGATCCTGGCCTTCTCCGCCGTCATCCGGGACCTGGACGAGCAGAAAAACCTCGAGCGCCGGCTGCACGAATCGGAGGCCCAGGTGGGCCTCGGCCGGCTGCTGGGGCCGGTTTTCAACGACCTCGTGGGGCGGCTCGCCCCGCTCCAGATCCAGGCCAAGGCCATCCAGGAGAGCTCGGTGGACTCGGCCCACACCGGGCAGCTCAACAGGCTGGTCCAGGGGCTCGACACCCTCTCGGCGCGCCTCCGGCCGCTGATGATGATCCTCACGCCACCCTCGCCCAGGCGCGAGCCGGCCTCGCTCAACGCCCTGGCCCAGGAGGCCGCGAAGAAGGTCGAGATGGAGGCCGCCGCGGCCGGAGTGTCCCTGGAGACGGCCCTGGACCCCAACGCGGGTTCGACCGCCTTCGACGCCGACCAGGTCCGGGAGGCCCTCGCAGGCCTCCTGCGCAACGCCATCCAGAACGCGGCCCGGTCGCCCCAGCGGCGGATCCGTCTGGCCACCCGCGTGGCCCCCACCGCCTTCCACATCGTCGTCCAGGACACGGGTCCCCTGGTGCCGCCCGCCGAGCAGGCCCGGTACTTCGACCTGGCCTCGGCGGAAGGGCCCGAGAGCCTGGGCCGCGTGCTGGCCGCCACGGTCCTCCGCCAGCACGGGGGCCGGATCGCCCTGCGCAGCCAGGAGGGCGCCGGGAACGCGGTCCTGGGTGAGCTACCCTTCGGCTGAGGCGGCGCCGCCCCCGCCCCGGTCAGCACCGACGACCTCCGCGTAGGCCTCGGCGAAGCGCTCCGCGTCCGCGGCCCGGAGCCCGCAGATGCCCACCCTCAGACCTTCGGGGATCGGCACGACGAACACGCCCCGCGCCTTGAGGGCTTCCGCCACGCCCGCCGGGTCCCCGGCCGGCAAGGTCACGAAGAAGCCCCCCTGCCAGGCGAGCCCGCGCAGGCGGCGGGACCGCAGCGCGGCGGAGAGGGCCAGGGCGCGCGATTCGAGGACCTGGGACCAGTGCCGGTGCTCGTCGTTGAGGCGCGCCTGGGCCTTGCCGTCCCGCGCCAGCCGCGCCACCAGGGCCTGGGGAGCCTTGGGGGCGTTGGAAAAGGCGCCGCGGCAGGACATGCTGAGGGCCGACTGGAGGCCGGGATCCTCGGACCAGGGGAACACCAGGGCCCCGGCGCGGGCCCCGTAGAGCGTCAGGGCCTTCGAGATCGAGAGCGAGGCCCCCACCAGCACATCCCCCTCCCGGGCGAAGGCGTCGTAGTCCCGGAGGGCGTGGTCCACCTCGGCGGGGCTGGCGGAGTATTCCAGGTAGGCGAGGTCGAGCAGCAGGGTGACCGGCCCGTGGCGGGCGGCCTCCCGCAGGGCCTGCATGAGGATGGCGCGCCCCTGGGGGCTCGAGCTGCGGCCGGTGGGGTTGTGGCAAGGGTCGTTGAACCAGAGGAGCATGCGCCCCTGGCGGTGCATCTGTCCTTCGAGGATTTCCTTCAGCCGGGCCGGATCGAAGCCGTGGCCCGCCTCGGGCTGGGGAAAGGTGTCCAGCCGCGCGCCCTGCTCCGCGCAGATCGTGGCGTAGGGGCCCCAGTAGGGGGCCAGGGTCATCACCGCCTCGCCCGGCTCGAGGAAATTGCGGATGGAGAGAGCCAGGGCCCCGGTGCCCCCAGGGGTGGCGCAGCCCACGCCGAAGGAGGGCAGGTCGGGCCAGTAACGTTGCACGAGGGCGGTGAGGAAGGCGCGATCCCCGGCGATGGGCGCGTAGGGCGCGATGTCCGCCGGCTTCAGCTCCCGGTAGAGCTCCATCACCGTGTCCAGGACCACCAGCTGGCCGTGGTCGTCCTGGAGGGCGCCGACGGTGGCATTGATCACGTCCTCCCCCGCGGCCCGCCGGACGGCCGCCTCGGCGTTGAGCGCGAAGATCGGATCATCGCCCGGGAAATTCCGCCGGGACGGGAGGAGCTGGGGGAGCATGGGAGGTAGCTTACCCGCGGTCAGCCCCCGACGGACTTGCGGCATCCTGAAGGATCCCCGCCCGGAGGCCCGTCATGATCCGTCCCTTCCAAGGCATCGCGCCCGGCATCGGGGCCCGGGTCTTCGTGGCCGACAGCGCCCTGGTCCTGGGCGACGTCGAGGTGGGGGACGACAGCTCCATCTGGTTCAACTGCGTGGTCCGGGGGGACGTCAACTGGATCCGCATCGGGGCGCGGTCGAACGTCCAGGACATGTGCTGCATCCACGTCACCAACGCCAAGTGGCCCACAGTGATCGGGGACGAGGTGAGCCTCGCCCACAACGTCATGCTCCACGGCTGCACCCTGGAGCGGGGGGTCCTGGTGGGGATGAGCACCACCATCATGGACGGCGCGGTGGTGGGCGAGGGCTGCCTGGTGGCCGCCGGCAGCCTGCTGCGGGAGGGCTTCCAGGCCCCGCCCCACACCCTGGTGGCCGGGTGGCCCGCCGAGGTGAAGAAGGACCTCACGCCGGCCCAGCGTGAGCTGGTGCGGGGCATCTGGCCGCGCTACGTGCGGTACAAGGAGGCGTACTTCACCGACGGCTGGCCCGCGGCGGAGACGCCCGGGGTTCCGGAGCCGAGGCACGGATTCCGGGACGGGCACCCCTTCCCCTGATCGGGCTTGCGGAACGCCGGGATTCCCCGGATAGACTGTTGGCCCACCCCCCAACCCCTTGTCCATGCGGCCCCACCTCATCCTTCGTGTCCACGCCGATGCGCGCCTGGGCCTGGGGCATGTGGCGCGGGCCCTGGCGATCGGCGAGGCATGGCGGGCCCTCGCGTCGGCCCACGGCCAGGAGTCCCCCTGCCTCCTGGCGGTCTCCGGTGATGCCCGGGCCCGGCGGGTGGGCGGCGGGAAGCACCCCTTCCTCGACCGGGACCTTCCGATGCCGGCGGTGGACCTGGGTGAGGATCTCCACGCGCCCCTGCCGGGAGGCCTGTCGCCGAACGTGGTGTTGGTGGACGAGTGGGACGCCGACCCGGCCTTCCTCGAGGCCCTCCGCCCCGCCAAGGTGGCCATGATGGAGGACGACACCGACGTCCACGAGGCGGCGGATCTGCTCTTCCAGCCCTACCTGGAAGGGGTGAAGTGGCCCGACCACCCGGTGAAGACCGTGAACGGGCGCAAGGTGCGGCCTTTTGAGACCCAGCACGGGGCCTGCCGGGTGCTCCGGGGGGCGGGCTACATCGCGGTCTCCCCGGCGGCGATGGAGCTCCGGCCCCGGAGGCACCCCCTCCAGCCCCTCGCCTCCCACAAGCTGCTGGTCACCTTCGGCGGCAGCGACGGCCCAGGCCTCGCGCGGCGGGCCTTCGAGGTGATGGAGGGGCTCCAGGCGGAGGACCGATGGCGGGGCACCTGCACCATCCTCGCCCCCTCCGGCCTGGACCTCGCGCCCTTTCCAGGCTGCACGATCCTCCCGAGCCTGCCCGACCTCACCCGCCGGATCCCTGAATTCGACGCGGTCTGGTGTAGCGCCGGCATCACCCTGGCGGAATCCCTCTGCATGGGCGTGCCCGCGGCCGCCTGGGGCCAGAACGACCGGCAGCACCAGATCATCGCCGACCTCGCCCAGGCCGCGGGATGCTTCGACCTCGGCGTCGGGCCCGAGGCCGACCTGGCCACCACCGCCGAGGCCCTGGCCCGCTGGCTCGGCCCCGAGGGGCAGGAGACCCGCCAGGAGCAGAGCAGGGACGGCATGGCCCTGGTGGACGGGCTGGGGGCCAGCAGGATCTCCCAGGAGCTCTGGGCGCTGGGGCAGGGCTAGGAGGACCCCAGACGTTTCCCCCTCCCCGCCAGGCCCCGGCTCCGCGGAGGACGGCGGGTCCTCCGCTTCGCCACCCGGCGGTCGGTCGCCCGGTCGCCGGGCGCGCCCCGGAGCTTCGGGAGCTCGGGCAGCCCTGGACCTAACCCTGTCCGGCCTAAAAACTTCCTTGACCCTCCACGGCCCGGACGATAGGATTTTCGTTCTGCGCTTCCGCCGTGGGCGGCCTGCGCATGACCGCGGTTCGCAGCACGCAGCACCCGTTTTGCCGGTTTTTCGGAGTCTGGCCATGAGCACCTACTTCCCCAAGGGCCAAGAGATTCAGCGCAAGTGGTACCTGGTGGACGCCACCGGGATCCCCGTCGGCCGCCTGAGCAGCGCCGTGGCCGAGGTCCTCTCGGGCAAGCGCAAGCCCACCTGGACCCCCTTCCTCGACACCGGCGACCACGTCGTGGTGATCAACGCCGCCAAGGCGGTCTTCACCGGCAAGAAGATGGACCAGAAGGTCTACCACCGCGTGCCGACCACCCAGCCCGGCTCCATCAAGTCCACCCGCGCCAAGGTCCTGCACCAGACCTTCCCCGCCCGCATCATCGAGAGCGCGGTGAAGGGCATGCTGCCCAAGGGCCCCCTCGGCCGGCAGATGTACCGCAAGCTCAAGGTCTACGAGGGTGCGACGCACCAGCAGGACGCCCAGCAGCCCGAAACCCTGAAGATCGAAGCCTAATTCGAGGTCACCGATGGCGATGAACCAGCACTACGGAACCGGCCGCCGCAAGAGCGCGGCTTCCCGCGTCTTCCTCCGCCCCGGCACCGGCAAGGTGACCGTGAACGGCCGCACCCTCGAGGACTACTTCCCCAATGCCGTGCTCCGCATGATGGTGAACCAGCCCCTGGTGCTCTCCGAGCTCCTCGGCAAGTTCGACTTGGCCATCACCGTCGCCGGCGGCGGTCCCGCGGGCCAGGCCTCGGCCATCCGCCTCGGCCTCTCCCGCGCCCTCCTGCAGTACAACGATGCGCTCAAGTCCATGCTCCGCGGCGCCGGGCTCCTCACCCGCGACCCCCGCATGAAGGAGCGCAAGAAGCCGGGTCGCAAGGCCGCCCGCCGTCGCTTCCAGTACAGCAAGCGCTGATCCCTGCTCCAGTTCTTTGAACCGATGGGGAGCCTGGTCTCCCCATCGGCGTGTAGGACGGGCCGGTGCAACCGGCCGAATCGGGCCCCCACGGGCCCTCATCCCCAACCGCGGTCACGTCCGCAACGATTGAGGAGGCCATCATGGCTGCCATCCAGATGAAGGAACTGCTCGAAGCCGGCGCGCACTTCGGCCACCAGACCAAGCGCTGGAACCCGAAGATGAAGAAGTACATCTTCGGCGCCCGCAACAGCATCTACATCATCGACCTCCAGAAGACCCTCCGCCTGTGGAACGCCGCGGCCCAGTTCGCCACCCGCGCCGCCTCCGAGGGTAAGACCTTCCTCTTCGTCGCCACGAAGCCCCAGGCCCAGGACCTCATCAAGGAGCAGGCCGAGCGCTGCGGCGCCTTCTACGTGAACCGGCGCTGGCTGGGCGGCATGCTCACCAACTTCGCCACCATCAAGAAGAGCCTGGACAAGTTCCGGGAGATCGAGGCCACCCTCAACGATCCCGCCCGCACCGCGCTGCTGTCCAAGAAGGACATCCTCATGCTGAACCGCCAGCGGGAGAAGCTCGAGGCCTCCTTCGCCGGCATCCGCGACATGCGCGCCCTGCCCGACGTGATCTTCGTGATCGACCCGAACCGCGAGGAGATCGCGGTGACCGAGGCCGCCAAGCTCGGCATCAAGATCGTCGGCATCGTGGACACCAACTGCAACCCCGACAACATCGACTACGTCATCCCCGCCAATGACGACGCCATCCGCTCCATCCTCCTCTTCTCCGAGCGCCTCGCGGACTCCATCCTCGAGGGCCGCCAGTCCTTCCGGGACAAGGGCGACAGCGCCGAGATGAAGAAGATGCTGGAAGAGAAGGCGAACGAGGGCGCCGAGGCCTGACGCGGGCTCCGGGCTTCTGGCTTCGGACACACACGGCATGAACGAGGGGCCGACGGCCCCATGGGATTGGAGAACGCAATGGCTTTCACCGCACAGGACGTGAAGGAGCTCCGCGAGAAGACCGGCCTCGGCATGATGGACTGCAAGAAGGCCCTCGAGGAGACCAACGGCGACATGGAGGGCGCCATCGAGCACCTCCGCAAGAAAGGGCTCGCCGCCGCCGAGAAGAAGGCTGACCGCATCGCCGCCGAAGGCATCGTCGAGGCCTACATCCACCCGGGCGGCCGCGTGGGCGTGCTCATCGAGATCAACTGCGAGACCGACTTCGTGGCCAAGACCGAGGGCTTCCAGCGCTTCGTCAAGGAGATCGCCATGCATGTGGCGGCCGCCGACCCGGCGCCCCGCTTCGTGAACCCCGAGGAGGTCACCCCCGAGTGGCTCGCCAAGGAGAAGGAGATCGCCATGGCCCAGGCGCTCGCCACCGGCAAGCCGGCCAACGTCGTCGAGAAGATCGTCGAAGGCAAGATGTCGAAGATCGTCTCCGAGGTCTGCCTCCTCGAGCAGCCCTTCATCATGAACCCCGACCTCACGGTCCGGCAGTACGTCAGCACCAAGACTGCCGAGATCGGCGAGAAGCTCTCCGTGCGCCGCTTCCAGAAGTTCATCCTGGGCGAGGGGCTCGAGAAGAAGAAGGAGAACTTCGCCGAGGAAGTCGCCGCCCAGATGGGCGCGAAGTAGGCCGTCCCTCCTTTCCTTGAAGGGCGGCTTCCGGGCCGCCCTTTTTTTGCGCCAAGCTGGTGCCGGGGCCCGACCATGAAATTCAAACGCATCCTCCTGAAGCTCAGCGGCGAGGCCCTCATGGGCCAGCAGAAGGGCGGCATCGACCCCGCCGTGGTCTCGATGATCGCGGACCAGATCAAGGAGATCCGCGAGATGGGCGTGGAGGTGGGCCTCGTCATCGGCGGGGGCAACATCTTCCGCGGCGTGGCCGGGGCCACCACGGGCATGGACCGCACCACCGCGGACCACATGGGCATGCTGGCCACCATGATCAACGCCCTCGCCCTCCAGGACGCGCTGGAACACAAGGGCGTGCACACCCGGACCCTGTCGGGCCTCGAGATGCCCAAGGTCGCCGAGAGCTACATCCGCCGCCGGGCGACGCGCCACCTGGAAAAGGGCCGCGTGGTGATCTTCGGGGCCGGGACGGGAAACCCCTTCTTCAGCACGGACACCGCCGCGGCGCTGCGCGCCAACGAGATCGCCGCCGAGGTGGTGATGAAGGCCACCAACGTGGACGGCATCTACACCGCCGATCCAAAGAAGGATCCTGGCGCCAAGCGCTTCGAGGAGATCAGCTTCCAGGACGTCCTCGAGAAGGGCCTCAAGGTCATGGACGCGGCGGCCATCGCCCTCTGCATGGAGAACAAGCTGCCCATCATGGTGTTCGACATGATGGTGCCCGGGCACCTGGTGGCGGCGGTGCAGGGCGAGCGCATCGGCACGCTGGTGCGCTGAGGGCGGCTCACTCCCCGAGCAGCTCCCGCAGCGCCGTGAGCAGGTCGGCCGCCGTGTAGGGCTTCTGGAGGAAGCGGGTTCCGGGCTCCCGGAGGAGCAGCTGCACGCGGGACTCCCCCTCGTAGCCGCTGGAGAGGAGCACCGGCAGTCCCGGACTGATCCGACGGAGCGCGGGCAGGGCCTCGCCCCCGCCCATGACAGGCATGGAGAGGTCCAGGAGCACGGCGCGGATGCCCTGGGGCTGGCGCTCCAGGACCTCGACCCCCTCCTGGCCGTGGGCGGCGGTGGCCACCAGGAACCCTGCGCGCCGAAGCACCCGCGTGGCCATCTCCCGGATGGAGGCCTCGTCGTCCACCACCAGGATCCGGCCGGTGGAGGTCCACGCGGGACCGGCGGAAGGTGCCTCGGGCTCGGCGTGGGCCGGCGCCCCGAGGGCCGGGAGGTACACGCGGAAGGTGCTTCCCTGCCCGGGTGCGCTCTCCACCGTGATGCCCCCCCGGTGGGCCCGGACGATGCCCTGGAGCGCGGCGAGCCCGAGCCCCCGCCCCGACGGCTTGGTGGTGAAGAAGGGGTCGAAGATGCGGCGGCGGGTCTCCTCGTCCATGCCCGCGCCGGTGTCCGCGACCTCCAGCAGCAGGTGGGGACCGGGCTCGACCTGCTGGTCGTGGAGCGCCGTCGCCAGGTCGTCATAGCCCAAGGACTGGAGGGAGGTCCGCACGCCGATGGACCCGGCGCGCTCCCCGAGGGCCTCCACGGCGTTGGTGAGCAGGTTGAGCGCCACCTGCTGGAGCTGGGTGGGATCAGCTTCCACCGCCGGCAGATCCGGCGCCAGGTCGTAGTGGAGCCGGATGTGGCGGGGGATGGAGGATTCCACCAGGGCGGTGAGGGCCCGGAGGGTGGCGTTCAGGTCGGTGGGCTCGCGGAGGAAGCGGCCGCGCCCGGAATAGGCGAGCATCTGCCTCGTGAGGTCGGCGGCGCGGTGGGCGGTGCTGGCGATGGCGCCCAGGGCGCCGTGGACCACGCCCCCGGGTTCGACTTCCTCGAGCGCGAGGCTGGCGTTGCCCAAGATGATGGTGAGCAGGTTGTTGAAGTCGTGGGCCACGCCGCCGGCCATGAGGCCCAGGCTCTCGAGCCGCTGCGACTCCAGCATCCGACGTTCCATCTCGAGCCGGGACTCCACCGCCGCCACCCGCTCGGTGATGTCGAAGGCCGTGCCCAGCCCCAGGGTCTGGCCGTCGTGGTGGATCGCGCCGGCGGTGAAATCCACCCACCGGACGGTCCCGTCCGGGCGCAGGACCCTGAACTCGTACCGGGAGGGGACGTCCTCCCCGCGCTGCCGCGCCAGCCCCCGGGCCCTCACGGTCTCCCGGTCGTCGGGATGCACAACTTCCCAGAACGGGGTGTCCAGCAGCTCCTCCCGGGAACGGCCCAGCAACTCGCACGCGTAGCCGCTGACATAGGTGAAAGTGCGCGTGTAGATGAAGATCGCGCAGGACGCGGTCTCAGCGATGGTCCGCCACCGCGCTTCGCTCTCCTGGAGGGCCTTCTGGGCGTGGTGGACCTCGGTGGTCTCCCGCAGCAGGCAGCGGGCACCGCCGCCGGGCAGCGACTGCCCGTCCAGGTGCACCCACTGGGCTGGTTCGCCGGCGGCGAGGCGTGCCTCGAGGGAGCAGCGGGCGACCTCCCCGCGCAGGAGCCTCGCCCATGGCTCGGCGCAGGCTTCGCGGTCCTCGGTGTGCAGGAAGTCCAGCAGCGGCCGTCCCGCCAGGGCTCCGGCATCCGCCTGGAGGAAGACGGCCAGGGCGGGGTCCGGTTCGAGGATCCGTCCCCTGGCGTCGAACCGGGCGGAGACGAGCCCCACCAGGGCGGCGAGGTCCGCGGGATCCCCGGTCCCCGGACCTCCGGAACGCCGCGACCACCACCACCCGAGGCCGGCCCCGGTGGCGAGGCCGCTGGCGAGCAGGGCGAGGGTCAGGGGGTCCATGGGAAGGCGCAGCGCCTTCAGATTGAAGCAGGATCCCGGCCCAGGACGGGGAAGAAGAGCGTGACCTCCGTGCCCTGGCCCGGACGGGACTCCACGCGGATGCCGCCGTGGTGGCTGCGCATGATCCCGTGGACCGAGGCGAGGCCGAGGCCGCGGCCTGCGAACTTGGTGCTGAAGAAGGGGTCGAACATCCGGCGCCGGGTGTCGGCGTCCATGCCGGGGCCGCCGTCGGTCACGGAGAGCCGGAGGCAGGCGCCCACGGTGGAGTCCGGGTCGAAGAAGTCGAACTCCAGGGCCGCGAGGTCGACCGGGCCGTAGCCGGTCGCGATGCGGACCTCCCCGCCGGCCGACATGCTTTCGAAGGCGTTCTCCAGCAGCTCCCGCAAGGCGTGGCCGAGCTGGTCAGGATCGCCCTCCAGGGAAGGCAGCGCCTGCCCCAGGCTGCACGCGAGCCTGTCCCCGGGCCTCAGATCGGGGCGCGCCTGGGCCTCCACTTCCTGCACCAGGGCGTTCAGGTCCAGCCGTTGCCAGCGGAAGTGCGCGTCTCCGGCGTAGGCGAGCATGGCGTGGGTGAGGTCGGAGGCCCGACCGCAGGCCTCCCGGATGTGGTCGAGGAAGGCGCGCGCGGGCGAGGCCTCGGGCAGCTGGAGTTCCGCGCAGGAGACCCAGCCCTGGATGGCGGTGATGAGGTTGTTGAAGTCGTGGGAGAGCCCGCCGGCGATCAGTCCCAGGGACTGCATGCGCCGGGCCTCGAAGAGCTTCTGCTCGATCTCGTTGCGGGCGGTCTCGGCGTTGATGCGGTCGGTGATGTCGAGGGCGGTGGCCAGGACCAGGCGACGGCCCTGGAAGGTGACGGTGGTGGCGGTGAGGTCCACCCAACGGCAGCTTCCGTCGGGCCGGAGGACCCGGAATTCCCAGCGCCGGGGGCGCAGCTCCCCGGCCTTGCGGGCCTCGAGCGTCTCGGCGGCCATGGCCCGGTCCTCGGGGTGGATGAGCGCCACGGGCGACATGCCGATCAGGTCCTCCCGGGGGCGGCCCAGGATGGTGGCGGCGCCGGGGTTCGCGTAGCTCACCGTGTCCCAGTACAGCAGGATGGCGCCTTCCGTGGTCTCGGCGACGGCCCTGAACCGCGCCTCGCTCTCGGTCAGCTCGGCCATCAGACGCGTCTCCTCGCGGCGGCGAATGGCGAGGCTGCGGGTGAAGCCCGCCAGCACGAGGGAGAGCAGGAGGCCGCCGGCCAGCACGTAGCGTGGGGCGTGGAGGTCCTCCTCCACGCCGAAGGTGCGGGGCGCCTCGTAGTGGATGGACCATGTGCGGCCGCCCACCCGCCGGGAGGCGTCGTAATGGAAATGGGCGTCCCGGGGATCCGGTCGGCTCTCGAAGAGCCTCCTGCCGGGGGCGTCGGAGGCCCCGTCGCTGACCATGACCCGGAGGCCCGGATGGCCCCGCAGGGTGGAGCGCAGGAGCGTGTCGGCGTTGTAGGACGCGAACACCGCGCCCCGGGCCGCGGCCTTGCGCGCTGAGGGCGTGGCGAGGTCCAGCCCTCTCCCATAGACGGGGGCGTAGATCACCACGCCCGGCGGGCGGCCCTGGGGGGACGCCGGGCCCGAGAGAGGCATGGGGTCCGTGAGGGTGGCCTCTCCCGTCTCGAGGGACTGCAGGATGGCCTGGCGGCGGAGGTCCAGGGAGTACAGGTCGTAGCCCAGCAGGTTCCGGATCTCCGGGGGCCATGGGTGCATCAGCAGGAGCGGGGCCCGGTCGGGCCCGGGGCCGAGGTCATGGATGCGGAAGCCCGGATGGAGGCTTCGCTGCTTCGCGAGGAAGGCGTCCATCCGCTCCGGCGGGACGATGGCGAGGTATCCGACGGAACGGAGCCCGTCCTCCCGCGCCTTCACCCCGAAACGCAGGGCGAAGGCTTCCCATTGGGCCGGCGTCAGGTCCTCCTGAAGGTCGAAGAGGGCCTGGGCCGCCCGGAGCATTTCCATGGTGCGGTCCAGCCTCCCGGCGAGGGACTCCTCCTCGCGGTCCACCTCCGCCTTGAAGAGCACCTGGGCCTTCTGGAGGAGCAGCCGGTGGGCCACCGACCAGGCGCCGGCGCTTGCCAGGCCGCCCGCGAGCAGGACGGCCAGGGCCTGACGGGGGATCACAGGATCCCGTGGCGCGTCGCTCATGGAAGGTTGCAACCCACGATGCCTCAACGTAGGAATTTCACCCCCCATTCACAAGGGATTTCGTAGGCATCATGGAAGTTGTGCTGCTTTTCTCACAGATCCCCGATGCCGAGGTGCTCCAGGACCCGGAGGCCCTGGAACCCTACCGCCGGGACGAATCCCACCTCGTGCAGCCGCCGCCCCTCGCGGTGGTCCGTCCGCGCTCGCCGAAGGCCCTGAAGGAGCTGGTGGACCTGGCCCGTCGCGAAGGCCTTGGCCTCGTCCCCCGGGGCGCGGGCACGGGCAAGGCCGGCGGCTGCCTCGCCCAGGGGCCGAGCGTGGTGGTGGACCTCGGCCAGTGGCCCGGCGCGATCCAGGTCTCCCGCCCCGACCTCACGCTGAGCGGGCCCGCCAGCGCCTGGCTGCGGGACGTGAAGGGCGCGGCGGAAGCCGAAGGGCTCTTCTACCCGCCGGACCCGAACAGCTGGCCCCTCTGCGCCTTCGGCGGCAGCCTCGCCACCAACGCCGGCGGTCCCAACGCCTGCAAGTACGGCATGACCCGCCACTGGGTGCTCTCCGTGGACGCCCTCCTGTCCGACGGCGAGGTCCACACCCTGGGCATCGGTTCGGTGAAGGCCAACACGGGGCCCAGCCTGGCCCAGCTCCTGGTGGGCAGCGAGGGCATCTTCGGCCTCATCGTCGGCGCCACGGTGCGGCTCGTCCCGCAACCCCGGGAAAGGCTGACCCTGCTGCTCCCGGTGGACCGCTTCGAGGACCTCATCGAGCTGCCGGGAAGGCTGTGCGCCGCGGGCTACCTGCCTGCGGCCTTCGAGTTCTTCGATCCGGCGGTGCTGGCGGAGCTGCGCGCCCACGGGCCCGAGGAGGCCCGCCGCCTGCCGGGCGAGGCCCTGGCCCTCCTGGAATTCGACGACCGGGACTGCGCGTCGGACGCCTTCCTTTCGGGGCTGCTGGACGTGCTGGGCCCCCTCGCCTCGCACCTCCAGATGGCCACGGACGCGCGGCAGCGGGAGGATCTCTGGGCCGTGCGCCGCCTCACCTCGGCCTTCCTCAAGGAGCGGCACCCGAGGAAGGTGAGCGAGGACATCGTGGTGCCGCGCTCGCGGCTGAAGGACTTCTTCGAAGGCCTCGAGCGCCTCGGCATCCCGGCGGTGACCTACGGCCACCTCGGCGACGGCAACCTCCACGTGAACCTGCTGGCCGCCGGGGAGACCGAGCCCGCCGCCCTCGAGGCCCAGCTCATGGACCTCTTCCGGCTCTGCGTGGGGCTCGGCGGCACCCTCAGCGGCGAGCACGGCATCGGCCTGGCCAAGCGCGGGGCCTTCCTGGAATTGGCAGAGCCCGGACACCTGGCCATGCTGCGCAGCCTCAAGGCCGCCCTGGATCCCGACGGGATCTTCAATCCCGGCAAAGTGATCTGAGGGCCGCCTTCAAGGCCCCGGCGTCGTTGGCCTGGGGCTTCGAGAGGACCGGGGCCTGCTCGAGCGCCGCGAGGGCCGGCGGCAGGTAGGGAGCTTGGCCCGTGGCCTGGTGCACCACCTCGGGGAATTTGGCCGGGTGGGCCGTGGCCAGGAAGACGCCGGTCTCCCCGGGCTGCAGCCGCCGTTTCAGCACGGCCCAGGCGACCGCCGTGTGGGGGCAGGCCGCGTAGGCGAGCCCGCCGAGGGCGCGCATGGCGTCCAGCGTCTCGGCGTCGTCGCAGCGGCCCCACCGCAGCGATCGGCGGAGCGTGGCAGGATCTCCCGCCGCGTGGGCGATGCGCTCCCAGTTGCTGGGGGCGCCCACGTCCATGGCGTTGGAGAGGGTGGGGACGGAGGGCCGCGGCGCGTAGGCGCCGCCGTCCAGGAAGGCGGGCACCGTGTCGTTGGCGTTGGTGGCGGCCACGAAGGCCTTCACCGGGAGGCCCAGGGCCTGGGCCATGAGGCCGGCGCAGAGGTTGCCGAAATTGCCCGAGGGCACGGCGATCACCGGAGAATCCGGGACCCCGCCCGCCCGGAGCTGCGCCACGGCCTCGAGGTAGTAGAGGCTCTGGGCCAGGAGCCGGGCGATGTTGATGGAGTTGGCCGACGTGAGGCCGAGCTCCGCGCCCAGGGCCGGGTCCGCGAAGCAGGCCTTGGCGAGGGCCTGGCAGTCGTCGAAGGAGCCGTCCACCGCCAGCGCCTGGACGTTCTCCCCCAGGCACGCGAACTGGCGCTCCTGGCGCGGCGAGACCCGGCCGGCCGGATAGAGCACCACGGCGCGGAAGCCGGGACGTTTCCAGAAGGCGTGGGCCACGGCGGCGCCGGTGTCGCCCGAGGTGGCCGTGAGGATGGTGCGCGGGCCCGCCGCGCCGCGGGCCAGCACGCCCGCGAGGAACCGGGCGCCGACGTCCTTGAAGGCCAGCGTCGGCCCGTGGAAGAGCTCCAGGGCGAAGACGCCGGGCTCCACGGGGACGAGGGGGATGGGGAAGTCCAGGGCCTCGGCCACGAGGGCCTCCAGCTCCGCGCGTCCGAACTCGTCGCCGAGGAGGCGGTGGAGGACCTCGACGTTCCGCGCCGTCCAGGGCAGGGCCAGCAGGCGGTCCATGTCGTCGAAGCGGGGCCAGGAGGCCGGCACCCAGAGGCCGCCATCGGCGGGCTGGGCGCCGGCGGCGGCGTCGCGGAAGGTGGAGCGGGCGTCGGGGTTGCGCGTGCTGAGGAGCCTCACAGGATCCTCGCGCCCTGGGCGTCGAGGCCGCAGAGCAGCGCCTCGGCGCGGACGCCCGCCGCGCGGAAGGCGGCGACCATGGCATCGGCGACCGCGCGGGCCTCCTCGCCCTCCTCCGCGACGGCGAAGACCGCGGGCCCGCTGCCGCTGAGGCTGCAGCCCAGGGCCCCGGCCTCGAGGGCGGCGGCCTGCACCTCCCGGAAGCCCTTCACCAGGCGGGCCCGGTGGGGTTCCGCCAGCACGTCCCGGAAGGACGCGGCGAGCAGGGCGCTGTCCTGGGCGTGGAGGGCCTGCACGAAGGCGGCGAGGTTGGCGCCGAAGGCCACGGCGTCGGCGAGGGGCACGGCGGCGGGCAGGGCCGCGCGGGCGTCCTTGGTGGCCACCTCCAGCTCGGGCCGCAGCACCACGAAGGCGAGGTCGGCGGGGAAGGGCAGGGCGCGCGCCTTGCCGCCGGGCACGACGAGCCTCAATCCGCCCAGCAGGCTCGGCGCCGCGTTGTCGTAGTGCACCGAGCCCGAGACCGTGGCCTCCGCCCGGCCCGCCAGGGCCAGCAGCTCCCCGGGGCCGTAGGGCTCGCCCACCCAGGCGTTGAAGGCCACCAGCGCCGCCACGATGGAGGCCGCGCTGCTGCCGAGGCCGCTGTTCACCGGCAGGGCCTTGTCCAGGTGGATGGCGAAGGGCGGCAGCGCGCCGTAGCTCTCCTCGAAGAGGGCCTTGGCCTTCAGCACCAGGTTCTGCGCGGGGTCCGGCGGCAGGCGGTGGGCGAAGGGTCCCGAAGCCTCGAAGGCCGGCGCGGCGGCGTCGGAGAGCGTGACGCGGTCCCCGAGCAGCGAACCGTCCAGGGGCGCGAGGGCCGCGCCCATCACGTCGAAGCCCGCGGCCACATTGCCGATGCTGGCGGGGGCGTAGGCTTGAAGGCGCTTCATGGCTGGCTCCAGGTGGCGAGCTTCAGGATGTCCGAGAGTACCCCGGCGGCGGTGACGTCCGCCCCGGCGCCATAGCCGCGGATCACCAGGGGACGCGGGTTGTAGTGGTCCGTGAGGAAGGCCAGGGCGTTCTCGCCGCCCCGCACCGAGGCCAGGGGGTGGTCGGCCTCCAGGGCCACGAGGCCCGCGCCGCAGCGGGGAGCCTCGCCCTCGGCGTCCGCGGTGATGGATCCGATGAAGCGCAGCACCTGCCCCTGGGCCTTCAGCTCCGCCATGCGCGCGGCGAAGGGCGCGTCCAGCTCCGGCAGCCGCGCCAGGAATTCCGCAACGCCCCCCTCGTGGAAGTCCGCGGGCAGCAGGCTCTCCACCCGCACGGCCTCCGCCTCGAGAGGCAGGCCGATCTCCCGGGCGAGGATGAGGGCCTTGCGGCCGACGTCCTGACCGCCGAGGTCGTCCCTCGGATCGGGTTCGGTGAAGCCCTTCTCCATGGCCTCCCGCACGGCCTCGGAGAAGGCCGCGCCCTCCTCCAGGCGGCCCAGGAGGAAGGACAGCGAGCCCGAGAGGATGCCTTCGAAGCGCCGCACGCGGTCGCCGCAGGCCAGCAGCGACTGCAGCGTGGAGATCACCGGCAGGCCGGCGCCGACGTTGGTCTCGTAGAGGAAGCGCCGCTGGCCCGCCCGGGCCTGCTCGCGCAGGTGCTGCCAGTAGGCGTAGGAGCCCGCGTTGGCCTTCTTGTTGGCGGTGACCACGTGCAGGCCGGCGGCGAAGAGGTCGCCATAGCGGGCCGCCAGGGCCTCGTCGGAGGTGCAGTCCACGAAGACCGGGCAGGTGGGGCGCCGTCCCGCCACGAACTCGGCCACGCGCCCGGGGTCCGGCGCCCCGGCGCCCTCCAGGCCGTTCTTCATGTCGGCGGGATTCACGCCGGCCTCCGAGAGCACCAGGCCCTTGGACCGCGCCAGGCCGCAGAGGCGGAGCTCGATCCCCCGGGTCTTCAGCCGCTCCCGCTGGGCCTCGAGGTGCTGCACCAGCCGCCCGCCCACGGTGCCGGTGCCGAAGAGGTAGAGCTCGATCACCTCCGACGTGCCGAAGAAGCCGCGGTGGGCGTGGCGCAGCCCCCGGGGGCCGTCCTCGCCCCGCACCACGGCGCTGATGCTGCGCTCGCTGCTGCCCTGGGCGATGGCCACGATGTTGACGCCGACGTCCGAGAGGGCGTGGAAGAAGGTGCCCGCCACGCCCATGCGGGCGCGCATGCCCTCCCCCACCACGCTGAGGATGGAGAGGCCCGCCTTCAGCTCCACGTCGTCCAGGCGCCCGGCGGCGAGGTCCAGCTCGAAGGCGGCCTTCAGCGCTGTCTGGGCCCTGCCCCCGTCGGCGCCGGCGACGCACAGGGTGATGGCGCACTCGCTGGAGCCCTGGGTGATGAGGAGGACGTTGATGCCCTCCTTCGCCAGGGCCTGGAAGGTGCGCGCCGCCACGCCGGGCACGCCCTTCATGCCGGCGCCGGTGACGTTCAGCAGGGCGACCTGCTCGAGCAGCGTCAGCCCGCGCGCCGCGTGCTCCGGGGGCGGCGCCTGGGCGGTGATGAGGGTGCCCGGATGCTCGGGGCCGAAGCTGTTGCGCACGCGCACGGGGATGCCCGCGCTGCGGGCGGGCTGGATGGTCTTGGGGTGGAGGACCTTGGCGCCGAAGTGGCTCAGCTCCATGGCCTCCTCGAAGGAGAGGGCCGGCAGGGCGAAGGCCTCGGGCACCTGGCGGGGGTCGGCGCTGTAGATGCCGTCGACATCGGTCCAGATCTCCAGCAGGTCGGCCCTCAGGGCCGAGGCCGCGATCGCGGCGCTGTAATCCGAGCCGCCCCGGCCCAGGAGCACCGTGCGGCCCTCGGCGTCCCCGGCGAAGAAGCCCGGCAGCACCAGGAGCCGCGCCGGGCCGGAACGGTGGGGCGCGAAGGCCTCGGCGGTGGACTCCAGGTCGGGCTCGGACTGCAGGGGATCGCCGAAGGCGCGGATGGCGTGGCGGGGGTCCACGGCCAGAGGGGCGAGGCCGCGGGCCTCCAGCAAGGCGGCAAGGAGGAGGCCGGAGGCCCGCTCCCCGAGGGACGAGAGGTGGGCCCGCACCGAGGGCGGGCACTCCAGCAGGAGGCCCACGCCGCTCGCCAGCTTGGCGAACTCGTCGCCCAGGGCCCGGAGGCCGGCCTCGGCGGCGCGCCGCCGCGCCTCGTCCAGCTCCGTCGCGAGGTCCGCGAGGATCCCGGCGTGGCGCTCGCGGAAGGCTTCCACGTCGGCCCCGGGATCCCCGCCCGACTCGGCGGTCTTCGCGGCCCACAGCAGCAGGTCGGTGATGCCCGAGGCCGCGGAGGCCACGAGGCAGACCCGGGCCTCCCGCAGCGCCGCGGCGGCCAGGTCCGCGACGCCGCGAAGCCGGGCCGCGTCGGCCACGGAGGTGCCGCCGAACTTCATCACCCGCCAGCCGGAGGTGCTCATGGAGGATCCCGAAACGAAAAGGCCCCGCGTCGCGGGGCCGGTTCTAGAGAGGAAGGAGGTCTAGACCGGCCCGCAGGGGGGAATGGTCGTGGTGGTCGTCATCGTCATGCCCATGGACCGGCCGCCCGTGAGGGCCATGGCGGGGCGGGAGGGGACGAAGCGCATGCCTCAACCTTGGCCTGAAGGCCGCGAACCCGTCAACCTTCCGCGCTACCCTTGGCCTCTCGCCATGACGACCCGGAGGCTCCCGTGCCCCTCATCCTCGGCCACCGCGGCTTCTCCTCGAAGCACCTGGAGAACTCCCTGGAAGCCTTCCGCGCGGCCCTGGCCGCCGGGATGGACGGCTTCGAGCTGGACGCCCAGCCCACCCGGGACGGCGTGAGCATGGTGCTCCACGACGAGGATCTCGTCCGCACGGCGGAGGGGGGCGGCCTGTTGCGGGCGATGAAATCCACCGAGCTCCCGAAGCTGAGGAACGGCGAGGCCGTGCCCCGCCTCTCCGACGTGCTGGAGCTTCCCGCCAAGCTCATCAATGTGGAACTGAAGGGCGAGCCCGGCTGGCAGCAGGCCCTGGCCACCGTGGAGGCCGCCGAGGCCCTGGACCGCGTGCTGTTCAGCAGCTTCGAGCACAGTGAGGTGCTCCAGCTCTGGGCCGCCTGCCCGGAGGCCCGCTGCGGCTTCCTGTGGGACAGCAGCGAGGCCGGGGATCTGACGGCCGAGGAGCTGGCGGATCTTCCGGAGCAGCTCATGCTGCACCCGCCCCTGGACGCGGTGCTGGCGAAGCCGGACCTCTGGCGCGCCTATGCGTCGCGGCTGGTGCTGTGGGGGATGAAGACGCCCACGGAAGCCAAGGCCCTCGACTTCGAGCCCGCGGTGGTGATCGCGGACGGGCTCTAGGATCTCAGGGCCTGTCGACGCCGGCCTTCATCCGGCCCCGCAGCCGCCCGAGCCAGACCGCGGTTCCCAACCACGCCCCCGACACCGCCACCCCCAGGGCGCCTACGGGCACGGCCATCAGCCCCAGCAGCGTGGGCGTCCACACCCCCAGCAGGTCCCCGCCCCGGTACACAAAGGTGTCGATGAAGGGTTTCGACTTGTACTTCTCGCCCTGGCCCAGGGGGATGTAGAGGATCTCCCGGGCGGGGCGGTCCACGGCGTAGTGCAGGCCTCGCCGGGCCACCTGCACGCATGCGAGGACGGCGAAGGTGGGCAGGGCCCAGAGGCCGCCCAGGCTGGCGAGGGTGAGGGCCGGGAGGAGGCAGAGGGTCGTCCGCAGGCCGAGGCCGACCAGGATCCGGCCGGAGAAGAGCACCTGCACCAGCAGGGTGAGCGCGTTGCTCCAGAGGTCCAGGCGCGCGAAGGCGGCGGTCCGTGCGGCCTGGCCCTGGAAGGCCTGTTCCACGATGCGGCCCTGAAGGAGGTAGAGCAGCGTCGAGGTGATGGTGAACAGGAGCATGTAAAGGCAGATGGCCTGGAGGTACCGGCTGGTGGCCACGAGGCGCAGGCCCTCGAAGACGCCGGGCCCGGGCTCCGGGGTCGGGGCCTTGAGGTCCACCGTCGAGGCGCGGGCCCGCAACCCCTTCATGCAGAGCACCGCCGCCTCCAGGAAGAGCACCGAGAGCAGCAGCAGCGAGGAAGGCGCGGCCTGGATCCGGACCGGCCCGAGGCTGAAGCCCTGGGCCAGCGCCGAGGTCAGGGCGGCGCCGGCGATGGCGCCCAGCGTCCCCCCCACGGCCACGAGGCCGAACAGGCGCTTGCCCATCTCCTCCGTCACCAGGTCGTCCAGGAGGCTCCAGAAGACCGAGACCACGAAGAGGTTGAAGACGCTGAGCCAGACGTAGAAGACATAGCCCGCCCAGGCGCCGCCATGGGCGGGCAGCCACCGGAACACGGCCCAGAAGCCCAGCATGCTGGCGGCGAAGAATCGGTAGGTCAGCGGGATGAAGTGTCGCCGTGGCACCCTGGACACCAGGGCGGCGTAGACGGGGTTCACCAGCAGCATGGTGGCCATGGTGCCCGTCATCAGCCAGGGCAGCTTGTCCGCCCCCTTGGCGATGCCGAAGGCCTCCCGCATGGGCCGCAGGAGGTAGTAGCTCATGAGGAGGAAGAAGAAGTAGCCCGCGGCCCAGAGCAGGAGGCGGGTCTCGCCCTTGCGCACCATGGCGAGGCGCCGGATCAGGCTGGGTTGGGGCTCGGTCATGGCGCCATCGAGGAAAAGGTTGCGGACGGTGAAACGACCTGTATATTGCCTTACGAGGTATCTACCCGCCATCCGAA
Organism: Holophagaceae bacterium; assembly: GCA_039812765.1. Lineage (GTDB taxonomy): Bacteria > Acidobacteriota > Holophagae > Holophagales > Holophagaceae > JADJVL01. Next base: position 20,782 of record JBDIBF010000009.1, on the reverse strand, counting down.
ATGTGGAGGCTCACCATGGCCCAGTCCCGACGCTCCTTCCTCCAGGCCACCGGCGCCGCCGCCGCGGCCCTGGCCCTGAATCCACCCCTTGCGGCGGACGAGAAGGGAGGGACGCAGCCCAAGGCGAAGACTCTGAAGCTGCTCGTCCTCGGGGGCACGGGCTTCCTGGGGCCGGCCACGGTGAACGCGGCCCTGGCCCGGGGGCACGCGGTGACGATCTTCCACCGGGGCAAGACCCGGCCGGGCATGTTCCAGGACAAGGTGACGGAGGTGAACGGCGACCGGGATCCGCAGAAGGGCGAGGGGCTCAAGGCCCTCGAGGGCGGAGGCTGGGACGCCGTCATCGACAACAGCGGCTACTACCCCCGCATCGTGAAGGCCTCGGCGGAGCTGCTGGCCTCCCGGGCCGACCAGTACGTCTACATCTCCAGCATCAGCTGCTACAAGGAACCCTCGCCGATGAATGGAGGCGAGGACTCGCCCCTGGCGACCCTCGCGGATCCGACGGTGGAGACCATGGGCAAGCAGTTCGAGAACTACGGCGGCCTCAAGGCGCTGTGCGAGCAGGCCGTGGAAGCGGCCATGCCCGGCAAGGCGACCATCGTGCGACCGGGCTACATCGTGGGTCCCGACGATCCCACGGGGCGCTTCACCTGGTGGCCCGTGCGGGCGGACAAGGGGGGCGAGATGGCGGTGCCCGGCGCCCCCACCGACCCCATCCAGATCATCGACGTGCGCGACCTAGGCGAATGGCTGGTCCGCCTCTGCGAGATCAAGGCCTTCGGCGCCTTCAACGCCTGCGGCCCCGCGAAGAAGCTCGCCATGGGCGAGATGGTGGCCGCCTGCGTGAAGGCCGCCGGCAAGAAGCCCGCCCTCACCTGGATTCCGGCCTCCTTCGTGGCCAAGCAGGAGGGCGTGGAGTTCCCCATCTGGGCCCCCTTCGAAGGCGACACCAAGGGCTTCCACACCTGGAAGAACGACAAGGCCATCAAGGCCGGCCTGCGCTTCCGCCCCGTGGAGCAGACGGTGAAGGACACCCTGGCCTGGTTCAAGACCCAGGAGGGCGTGGAGAAGGGCCGGACGCGGCTGGCCGGGCCCACCGCCGAACAGGAGGCGAAGCTGCTGGCGGCGTGGAAGGAGAGCCAGAAGCCGAAGGCGGGGTGACCGTCCTTGTGACCTCGGGAACCGCGGGCTCCATGGTGAAATGAAGCTTTCGCCCTGGAGCCCTTCCCATGCTCACCCAGCCCCACTTCCTCTCCATCGCCGACTACTCCGCCCGGGAGCTGCGCGTCCTCCTCGACACCGCGGACGACATGAAGCGCCACCCCAAGGCCTACCGCGACGCCCTCCAGGGCAAGGTGCTGGCGATGATCTTCGAGAAGAGCTCCACCCGCACCCGGGTGAGCTTCGAGACGGGCATCTTCCAGATGGGCGGCATCGGGCAGTTCCTCTCCAGCCGCGACATCCAGATCGGGCGCGGCGAGCCCATCTACGACACGGCGGCCGTACTCTCCCGATTCGTGGACGGCATCATGGCCCGCACCTTCGCCCACCAGACGGTGACCGACCTCGCCAAGTACGGCACCGTGCCCGTCATCAACGGCCTCACGGACCTGGAGCACCCCTGCCAGATCATGGCGGACCTCCAGACCGTGCGGGAGAACTTCGGGAAGCTGGAGGGCCTCAAGTTCGTCTACATCGGCGACGGCAACAACATGGCCCATTCCTACATGCAGGGCACGGGCAAGACGGGCATGCACTGCACCATCGTCACCCCCAAGGACCCGAAGTACTCCTGCAACGCGGCGATCATTTCCGGAGCAAAGGCCGACCACGCCGCCCAGGGCACGACGCTCACAATCACCGACGACCCGGCCGCCGGCATCGCCGGCGCCCACGTGGTGGCCACCGACACCTGGGTGAGCATGGGCATGGAGGAGGAGAAGGCCGAGCGCCTCAAGGCCTTCAAGGGCTTCACCGTGGACAAGGCCCTCATGGCCCAGGCCGACAAGGACGCCATCTTCATCCACTGCCTGCCGGCCTACCGCGGCTACGAGGTCGCCGACGACGTCATCGACGGCCCCCAGTCCCGCATCTACGACGAGGCGGAGAACCGCCTCCACGCCCAGAAGGCCATCATGTTCCACCTGATGGGGCGGTAGGCCGACCAGGCCTGGGCGCGGCCCGGCCCGGCGAACGATCGGGCTGGGGGCCGCCCTCGGTCAGGTAGCCCACGATCATCCGCGTGGTCTCCAGGACGAAACGGTCCTCCTTCAGCAGGTCCGGGTGCTCCAGCACGGCGGCGTGGGTGAGGGCCTCGACGCTCTGCACCAGGAGGAAGGCGCTCAGCCCGAAGTCCAGGGACCGCAGCTCCGAGGCGCGGGCATGGAAGAAGGCCACCAGCATCTCAGCGGCCGCGGCCTCCAGGCGGCGGGTCTCCTCGCGGCCGCCCACCGCGGGGGTCACCTGCACCAGGACCCGGTGGAGGTCCGGATCGTGGCGGTGCACCTCCACCATGGCCCGGACGATGGCCTCCACCGCTTCGGGGATCGGGGCCGCTCGGATCTCGTCGAAGCGGGCCCGCAGCAGGTCGAGGATCTCCCGCGTGTGCCGCTCGTTCAGCGCGCGGATGAGGGCCTCCTTGTCGGGGAAGTACTGGTAGAGGCTGCCGATGCTCACCCCCGCCCGCCGGGCGACGGCATTGGTGGTGGCCTTCTCCAGGCCCTGGCGGCTCAGAATGTGAGCGGTGGCGGCCAGGATGGCGTCCACCGTCTCCTGGGAACGCTTCTGCCGAGGCACTTTACGGGGCTGGTGGAGGGCTCTGGGAGGCATGGTCCAACGCGAGTGGTGGATGTGAGTAAAAGCTCGCATTTTTGGAAGGCGGCGCAAGGGTCCTGGCGCCGCCTTTTCCGGAGGTGCCCATGCGCCCTGCCCTCGCTCTGCCCGCGGTCATCGTGGCCTTCGCGCCCCTCGGCGCCCAGGGCCTTCCCGGCCAGTACCAGCTGGTCTCCGCCCCCGACCTCGACGCGGGAATCAGTCAGGTGATGGAGGGCCTGCCCTTCTTCCAGAAGCCCCTGGCCCAGCAGCGGCTCCATTCGGTGAACCCGGCCTACCGGCGGGTGACCCTCGATCGGGGCGGCGAGGCCGTCACGATCCAGTTCGACGGGCGCAGGCCCCTGCAGGTCCCGCTGAAGGGCGGCATCACATGGACCCGCGAGGACGGCGAGGCTTTCTGGGTCACCGCCGAGTCCCACGGCAACCTGGTGCGCCAGACCTACCACGCCAAGGACGGGGAGCGGACCAACGAGTTCGAGCTCACCCCCCACGGCGACCTGGTGCTGCGGGTGACGGTGCGCAGCCACAAGCTGCCCAGCGTCCTGAAGTACCAGATGGTCTACCGGCGGAGCGTCTGAGGTGGAGGCCTACTCGTAACGGCCGCTCTTCCGGGCCTGGTCCAGTTCCCGCTTCTGGTCCCGCTCCTTCAGCGCGTCGCGCTTGTCCCGGGCCTGCTTGCCCTCGGCGAGCGCGATGCGCGTCTTGATGAGGCCACGCTCGGTCAGGTAGATCGCGAGGGGGATGAGCGTGTAGCCCTTGCGGGTGACGGCCTTCAGGATCTTGTCGATCTCCGCGCGCTTGAGGAGGAGCTTCCGCGGGCGCAGGGGCTCGTGGTTGGCGTAGGTGCCGTGCTCGTAGGGCGAGATGTGGGCCTGCTTGAGCCACAGCTCCCCGTCCACCGCGTCCACGTAGGCGTCCTGGAGCTGCCCCTTTCCCGCGCGCAGGGCCTTCACTTCCGTGCCCAGCAGGGCCAGCCCCGCCTCCCAGGTCTCCAGGACATGGTAGGCGTGCAGGGCCTTGCGGTTGCGGACGAGATCCTCGCTCATGGCCTAAGTGTATTCGGGCATCCTGGGAAGCCCGCCTCCCATGAGCCCCCTGATCCCGCCTGGACCGAAGCCCCTCCTGCCCTGGACCACCCTGCGACGGATCCGCCGGGACACCCTGGGCTTCCTGACGGACATGCACCGGACCTACGGCGACGTGGCGGCCTGGTCCATCGGCAGGCGGCGCTTCCACTTGGTGAACCACCCGGACCTGAACCGGGAAGTGCTCGTGGTCCAGGCGAAGAAAGTCCGGAAGGGATTGGGCCTGCAGCGGGGAAAGATCCTGCTGGGGGAGGGCTTGCTCACCGCCGAGGGGGAGACCCATCTCCGCCATCGCCGGATGATGCAGCCCGCCTTCCACCACGGGAAGATCGCCGCCTACGCCGACCTGACGGTCCGCCACGCCCTGGACCTGCGGAGCCGGGTCGAAGGCGGCCAGGCCCTCGATCTGAACGCCGCCATGACCGCCCTCACCCTCGCGGTGGCCGCCGAGGCCCTCTTCGGCGCCGACGTGAGCGAGGAGAGCGCGGTCCTGGGCGAGGCGCTGACCACGGTCATCGGCTCCTTCAACGCCGTGACCAATCCCCTGGCGGGCCTCCTGCTGCGCCTGCCCCTGCCCCGCACCCGGCGCATCCTCGGCGCCATCGAGCGGCTGAACCAAACCATCTTCCGTATCATCGAGGCGCGCCGGCGTTCGGGAGACGAAGCCCCGGACCTGCTGTCCATGCTGCTCCACGCCCAGGACGACGAGGACCCCGACCACCGCTTCAGCGACCGCCAGGTCCGCGACGAGGCCATGACCCTCTTCCTCGCGGGGCATGAGACCACGGCGAACGCCCTCACCTGGACCTGGCACCTGCTCGCGGGGAACCCCGGCGCCGAAGCCCGGCTCCACGGGGAGCTGGACCGGGTGCTGGAGGGGCGCCCGCCCGCCTTCGCCGACCTGCCCCGGCTGCCCTACGCCGAGGCGGTCTTCGCCGAGAGCCTGCGCCTGCTGCCGCCCGTCTGGGGCTTCGGCCGGGAGGTGGTCGAACCGCTGGACCTGGGGCCCTACCGGCTGGAACCCGGGAACCTCATCGTGCTCTCGCCGTGGGTGCTTCATCGCGATCCGCGCTGGTGGCCCGAGCCGGAGCGCTTCGATCCGGAGCGCCACCTCGGCGAGGCCAAGGCGCATCGCAACAAGTTCACCTACTTCCCCTTCAGCCACGGGCCCCGGAACTGCATCGGCGAGCCCTTCGCCTGGATGGAGGGCGTGCTCATCCTGGCCACCTTGGCCCAGGCCTGGCGCTTCCGGCCGGCCCCCGGCCGGACGGTGGCGCTGGATCCCCTCTTCACCCTCCGGCCCCGTGATGGGCTGTGGATGGTGCCCGAAGCCCGCCTCGCCTCTCTGGAGTGACCATGCGACCTTCCGCCCTGCTTCCCCTGGCCGCCCTGGCACTCGTGGCCCACGCCCAGCCCGTGGACCCGGCGCTGCTCCACGGGCTGCGCTGGCGCTGCATCGGCCCCTTCCGGGGCGGGCGCACGGTGGCGGTGTGCGGCGTGCCCTCGAAGCCTGGCCTGTTCTACATGGCGCCCAACAACGGCGGTGTCTGGAAGAGCACGGACTACGGTCGTGTCTGGACGCCCATCTTCGACGGCCAGCCCACCGGCTCGGTGGGCGCCCTGGCGGTGGCGCCGTCGAACCCCGACGTGCTCTACGTGGGCAGCGGCGAAGGGCTCCACCGCCCCGACCTCTCCGTGGGCGACGGCGTCTACAAGTCCACGGACGGGGGGAAGACCTGGACCAACATGGGCCTGCGGGACGCCCAGCAGATCCCCGAGGTGATCGTGGATCCCAGGGATCCGGACCGCGTCTTCGTGGCCGCGATGGGCCATCCCTACGGCGCGAATTCGGAACGAGGCGTGTTCCGCAGCCTCGACGGCGGGAAGACCTGGACGCGGGTGCTCTTCAAGGACGAGCGCACCGGCGCCGTCGGCCTGGCCTTCCATCCCACCGATCCGCGCATCCTCTACGCCAGCCTCTGGAGCGAGCAGCACGCCCCCTGGGAGAACGGCCTCTTCAAGGGCGCGGGCAGCGGCCTCTGGAAGAGCGACGACGGCGGGGACACCTGGCGGCCGCTCACGAAGGGCCTGCCCACGCCGGAGCAGGGCCTGGGCCGCATCGGCTTCGCGATCGCCCCTTCGGACCCGTCGCGGATCTACGCCCAGGTGGACGCGGAGAAGCTCACGGGCACCTACCGCAGCGACGACGGCGGCGAATCCTGGACCCGCGTCAACGACGAAGGAAGGGTCTCGGGGCGCGGCGACGATTTCGCCGAAGTGCGCGTGGATCCCAAGGACAGGGACACGGTCTACGCCGCGAACACCTCGCTCTACAGATCCACCGACGGCGGCCGGACCTTCACGGCCCTCAAGGGCGCGCCCGGCGGCGACGACTACCACCGCATCTGGATCCACCCCTCCGACCCGCGGCAGATGATCCTCGGCGTGGACCAGGGCGCGACCATCACCGTGAACGGCGGCGAGACCTGGAGCTCCTGGTACAACCAGCCGACGGCGCAGTTCTACCACGTGAGCACGGACCACCGCTTCCCCTACTGGGTCTACGGCGGCCAGCAGGAGAGCGGGTCCGTGGGCATCCGCAGCCGGGGGGACCACGGCGCCATCTCCTTCCGGGACTGGCAGCCCGTGGGCGCCGAGGAGTACGGCTACATCGCGCCGGATCCGTTGGACCCGGAGGTGCTCTTCGGCGGCAAGCTCACCCGCTTCGACTTCCGCACAGGCCAGGCCCAGGACGTCTCGCCGGCCCCGCTCCGCGCCCCCTACCGCTTCCTCCGCACGGCGCCGGTGATCTTCTCCCCGGCGGACCCGGGGACGCTCTACTACGCGGGCAACGTGGTCTTCCGGACCCGCGACGGCGCGAAGACCTGGGAGGTGATCAGCCCGGACCTCGCCCGCACCGAGCTTCCGCCGCCTCCTTCCCTGGGCGCCTACGCCGCCACCGAGGCCGCCCGCATCAAGCCCCGGGGCGTGGTCTACGCGCTCGCGCCCTCGCCCAAGGACGCGAACCGGCTCTGGGCCGGGACCGATGACGGCCTCATCCACCTCACCACCGACGGCGGGAAGACCTGGCAGGACGTCACGCCGCCCCAGCTCAAGCCCTGGATGAAGGTGTCCCAGCTGGAGGCGGGCCACGTCGACGCCCAGGTCTGCTACGCGGCCATCAACACCTTCCGCCTCGACGACCTGCGGCCCCTGCTCCTGAGGACGAAGGATGGCGGCCGCACGTGGCAGGCGATCCACGACGGCCTGCCGGCGGACGCGCCCACGAACACCGTGCGGGAGGATCCCAGGACCCCGGGCCTCCTCTTCGCGGGCACCGAGCGCACGGTGCACGTCTCCTTCGACGACGGCGCCCACTGGCAGCCCCTGACCCGCAACCTGCCGGCCACCTCCATCCGTGATCTCGTGATCCAGGGCGACGACGTCGTTGTGGGCACCCACGGCCGTTCCTTCTGGATCCTCGATGGCATCGCGCCGCTGCGCCAGATGGCGCCGGTCGCGGGTTCCAAGGCCCCCTTCCTCTTCCAGCCGGCGGAGGCGGTGCGGGTGCGGCGGAACCTGAATCCCGACACGCCCCTGCCCCCGGAGGAGCCCGTGGGGGAGAATCCCCCGGACGGGGCGCTCCTGGACTACGCCCTGCCCGCCGGCTTCTCGGGCCCCGTCGAGCTCGAGGTCCGCGACGCCGCCGGGACTCTGGTGCGAAGGGTGCGAAGCGACGAGGCCGCCGCGCCCCTCGACGAGAAGGCCTTCAACGTCCCCATGCACTGGCTCGCCCGGGCCCGCCGCCTGGAGACCGGCCCCGGAGCCCACCGCTTCGTCTGGGACCTGCGCCATGCGCCCCCCGCGGCCCTGGAGCGGGAACCCCCCATCTCGGCCATCAGCGGCGCCACGCCCCTCGAGCCGGAAGGCGCCCTGGTGCCGCCGGGAAGCTACACCGTGCGGCTGCTGGCGGGCGGCCAGACCCTGAGCCGGAGCCTGACCGTGCGGATGGACCCGCGGGTGAAGACCCCCGAGGCCGACCTCCGCGCCGCCCACGGCCTGGCCCTGCGCCTCGCGGCGGGCCTGGAGGCGAGCGCCGCCGGGGCCAGGGCCTCGGGTCCCCGGTCCAGCGATTTCGGGAAGGTCCACCAGACGCTGGTCCGGCTCTACGGCTTCGTGCAGGAATCCGACGCGGCGCCCACCGCCGCCGTGGCGAAGGCCGCGGAGGAGGCCCTCGCGAGGTTGGGCAAGCTGCAGGCGCCCTGACATCATCGAAGGATGCTGCACAAGCTCCTCGCCCCCGTCGTCGCCTGGATGACGGCCGTGATGGCCGCGCTGGGTCCCACCGGCGTGATGCTCCTCATGGCCATCGAGAGCGCCTGCATCCCGCTGCCCAGCGAGGTGATCATGCCCTTCGCGGGGTACCTCGCCTTCAAGGGGGAGTTGACCTTCCTGGGCCTGGGGGCGGGCAATCCGACGGCCCAGATCTGGATCGCGGGCGTCGCCGGGGCGCTGGGCTGCAACCTGGGCTCCATCCCCCCCTTCGAGATCGGGCGCTGGGGCGGCCACGCGGCGGTGCGGAAGTTCGGGAAGTACGTGCTGCTCCACGAGGGCCACCTGGACCAGGCCCACCGCTTCTTCGAGCGCTTCGGCCCCTGGGCGGTCTTCATCGGCCGCCTGCTCCCGGTCGTGCGCACCTTCATCGCCCTGCCCGCGGGCCTCGCCGAGATGGACCGCACGAAGTTCCACGTCTACACCTTCCTCGGCTCCCTGCCCTGGTGCCTGGCCCTCGCGTGGGTGGGCTACAAGCTCGGGGAGAAATGGAACACGCTGGGGGCCTGGTTCCACCGCTTCGACCTGGTGATCGGCCTCCTGATCCTCGCGGGCGCGGCGTGGTTCGTGCGCGATCACCTGAAGCACCGGTCGCGCGGTTGAGGCCGAAGTTCCAGACGGGGTCCGCAGGAGGCGGATGGTAAAGTTGCCCTCTCCCTGGAGGGTGGCATGGCCGTCTTGCGATCCGTGATCAAGCGCATGGAGGCCTGGTTCCTGGCCGCCCTGTTCGTCCTGGCCGCGGCCTGCGGCGGCGGGGGAGGTGGTGGCAACAACGGTGGCGGGGGGGGCACCGTCGCCCCGGCTTTCACCCAGCAGCCCGCGAGCCTCACCGCGAACCTCGGGAGCACGGCCGCCTTCTCCGTCGCGGCCTCGGGCAGCCCGGCCCCGACCTTCCAGTGGCGCAAGAACGGCGTGGCCATCCCGGGCGCCACCGCCGCCACCCTGTCCCTCCCCAACGTCCAGACCACCGACGCGGGCACCTACGACGCGGTCGCCACCAACACGGCAGGCAGCGCCACCAGCGCCGGCGCCCTGCTGACGGTGAACCGGCCTCCGTCCCAGCCGCTGATCAGCACCGGTCCGACGACCGCGATCACGAAGCACCAGTACATCTACAACCTGACGTCCACGGACCCCGAGGGTGACGCGATCACGTTCTCGATGAGCCCGGCGAACACGGACGCCACCATCAACGGCAACACGCTGACCTACCGTCCGTCGGTGGCGACGGCTCAGACGGTGACGCTGTCGGTGATCGCGACGGACAGCAAGGGCGCGGCCTCGGCGGCGGGGACGGTGGCGGTGAACGTGCTGCTGAACCGTGCTCCGGTGTTCAGCAGCGGGACCACTCTGGCCCAGACCGGGGCGGCCGCCGTCTTCCCGGCGGGCTTCCAGTACGCCGCCGCGGCGGTGGACCCGGATGGGGACGCCGTCAGCTACGCGCTCCAGGGCACCCCCACGGCCCTGGACAACACCGGCTCCCCGGTCGCGGGCGTCACGGTCCTCGTGAATCCGGCCACCGGGCTGACCTCCATCACGGGGGCGGTCCCGGTCGGAAAGACGTCGGTGGCCACCACCTTCACGGTCCGCGCCACGGACGCCGTCGCCTCGGGCTTCACCAGCGACAGCTCCGACCGCACGGTCACCGCGACCTACACTCAGGTGGCCGTGGTCCCGCCCGCCATCACCGGCCATCCCCAGGGCCTCACGGTGACCGCGGGCCAGCCGGCGAGCTTCAACGTCTCGGCGACCGGGGACGCCCCGCTCGCGTACCAGTGGCGCAAGGGCGGCGTCGCGATCGGCGGAGCCACCGCTTCCACCTACACCATCGCCGCCACCGTGCCCGGGGACGCCGGCAGCTACGACGTGGTGGTCAGCAACGCCGGCGGCAGCGCCACCAGCAACCCCGCCACTCTCACGGTCAATCCCGCCGGGACCCCCCCGACCATCACCACCCATCCCCAGAGCCTGACCACCACCACCGGCCTGCCGGTGAGCTTCTCGGTGGCGGCCACCGGCACGGCGCCCCTGGCCTACCAGTGGCGGAAGAACGGCGCGAACCTCGGCGGCGCCACCGGCACCACCTATTCCATCGCCGCGGCCACCCTGTCGGACGCGGGCACCTACGACGTGGTGGTGAGCAACAGCGCGGGCAGCGCCACCAGCAACCCTGCGACCCTCCAGGTGCTCGGGGGTGGCGCCGGCCTGAGCATCCTCCTTAACCCAGGCTTCGAGCAGGGCCGCGTCGTCTGGGGTTCCAGCGACGCCCTCAACGTCATCGACAACTCGGCCAGTCCTCCCAACCACACGGGCGCGTGGAAGGCCTGGCTGGGCGGCTATGCGGTGGTGAACACCGACACCCTGTACCAGGACTTCACCATCCCGGCCGCCGCCACGAGCGCCACCCTCACATTCTGGATGCGCATCTCCACGACGGAGCCCGGCCCCGCCGCCAACGACGTCTTGACCGTGGAGCTCCGCAATCCCGTCTCCTCGGCCCTGGTCGCGTCCCTGGCAGCCTATTCGAACCTCGACCAGACCAGCGGGACCTACGTCCAGAAGTCCTTCGACCTCACCGCCTACAAGGGGCAGAACCTCCGCCTCCTCTTCAGCGGCACCACGAACACGGGGAACTCCACGAGCTGGTTCCTCGACGACTTCACCCTCGACGTCACGTCGCCCTCCGGCCTCGCCCCGGTCATTTCCGGATTCAGCCCCCCTTCGGGCAACGCCGGCAGCACCGTGACCGTGAACGGCTCCTCGTTCTACGCCCTCAGCTCCGTGGCCTTCAATGGCGCGGCCGCCAGCTTCACGGTGCTCAGCCCCACCCAGCTCACGGCGGTGGTCCCGGGCGGCGCGACCAGCGGCCCCATCAGCGTCACGAACGCCGCGGGGACCGGAACTTCGGCCGGCTCCTTCACCGTCAGCTTCCCCGTGCCGACCCTCACCGGGGTCAACCCCGGGGCCGGGCCCGTGGGCACGCCGGTCACCCTCACCGGGGCCAACCTCCTTTCCGCCACCTCGGTGAAATTCAATGGCACCTCGGCCTCCTTCACGGCGGACAGCGACACCCAGATCAGCGCCACGGTGCCGGTCGGCGCCACCACGGGCGCGATCACGGTGCAGACCCCCGGAGGCACGGCGACTTCGCCGTCCCCCTTCACGGTCAACGCAGGCGGCCCCAGCCTCGACCTGTCCATCGACAGCCTCTACGTCACCCAGGGCAGCCAGACCTACGGGAGGAGCGTCTCCCTGGTGAAGGGCCGGGCGGGCTTCCTGCGTGTCTTCGTGAAGGCCAACCAGGCCAACAGCGCGACCCCCCAGGTGCGCGTCCGCGTCTACAACGGCGCCTCCCTGGTGAACACCTACACGATCAACGCGCCCGGCGCCTCCGTGCCCACGGCGCCGAACGAGGCCGCCCTGAGCAGCAGCTGGAACCTGACCCTGCCCGCCTCGGACATCCAGGCGGGCTACAGCGTCCTCGCGGACGTGGACCCCACCAACGCCGTGGCGGAGGCGGACGAGGCGAACAACCAGTACCCGCCCAGCGGCACCCCCATGGCCCTGGGCGCCCTCACGGTCCAGGCCTTCCGGACCACGCTCATCCCGGTCACCCAGAGCAGCCTGACGGGCAACGTCAACGCCGGGAACCTCGCTTCCTGGACCGACCGCTTCCGCCGCATGTACCCGATGGAGGTCGTGGACGCGGCCCTTGGCGCGGGCTACACCACCAGCGCCACCCTGCTGAGCGACGGGACCGGCTGGAGCACGCTCCTGAGCGAGATCGAATCGAAGCGCATCGCGGACGGCAACCAGTCCTCCCGGTACTACTACGGCTGCCTGGCCACCTCCTACGCCAGCGGCGTGGCCGGGCTGGGCTACGTGCCCGGCAGCAGCGGGTCCACCACCAGCCGTTCCGCCATCGGCTGGGACAAGACCGGGTACTCCGACGGCGGGAACTACCCCGAGGTCTTCGCCCACGAGGTCGGCCACAACTTCGGCCGGTCCCACGCGCCGTGTGGAGGCCCTGCCGGCGTCGACCCGAGCTATCCCTACGCCAACGCCGACATCGGCGTGTACGGCTATGACGTCACCAACAACGTGCTCAAGGCCCCTGGCAGCTTCAAGGACGTGATGGCCTACTGTTCGCCGGTCTGGGTCAGCGACTACACCTACAAGGCGATCCTTGCCTGGCGCCAGTCCGACGCCGTCCACATCGCCCCGCCCCAGGGCGGCGAGGAGGCCGCCGCCGTCGCCCCGACCGAGGCCCTGCTGGTCTGGGGACGCCTCGAGAAGGGCGTCTGGACCCTCGAGCCGGCCTTCGCGGTGACCGCCACGCCCTCGTCCCCGGAGGGTGGCGACGCCCTCGTGGAGGGCTTCGACGCCGCCGGGAACCGACTCTTCAGCCAGGCCTTCGGCTTGGTGGAAGTGGGCGACGGACAGGGGCAGCCCGGGGAGGGCCATTTCAATCTCGCGATCCCCCTCGACCCCGGGGCGCGGAGCCGGGTGGCCCGGATCGCGGTGAGCCGGAACGGCCTTGAGCGTGCCGAGCGCCGCCGCTCGCCCCTCGCCTCCCTCCAGCCGGAACGCCCCTTAGCCGCCCGTGTCCTCGAGAGCGGGACGGATCTGGTGTGGGACGATGGCGCCTATCCCATGGCCATGGTCCGCGACCCCGCCACCGGTGAGGTGGTGGCCTTTGCCCGGGGTGGCTTCCTGACCCTTCCGAAGGCCGTCGAGGCCCTGGACGTGGTCCTCTCCGACGGCGTGCAGTGCGTGGTGCGCCGCGTCGCGCCGGCCCGCTAGGCGCCGACGAAGGTCTGGAGGATTCCGTTGCTCAGCAGCATGCCCCTGGCGGTGAGCCGCCGCCGGGGGCCCTCCCGCGCGACGAGGCCGCCCCGCTCGAACCGGTCCAGGGCGGCGGTCCAGGTGTGGAAGAGGGGCTCCAGGCGCAGGCCTTCGGCCTCCCGGCCGAGGGCCTCCCAGTCCACGCCGGCGTGCAGGCGCAGCCCGAGGAGCGGGATCTCCGCGAGCGCCTCCGCGGCGTCCATCTCCTGGACCTCCGGCTCCCCCCGCCCGTCGATCCAGGCCGGGATCACCGGGCTCTCGGTCCACCTCCAGGCCCCGGCGTGGCTCGCGGCCGAGGGGCCCAGTCCCAGATAGGGACGGCGCGTCCAGTAGCGCAGATTGTGGCGACTCTCGCCTCCGGGCCTCGCATAGTTGCTGATCTCGTAGGGGACCAGGCCCAGGGCCGGAAGGCCGGCCTGCAGGGCCTCGAAGACGTCGGCGACCTCGTCGTCGGAGGGCAGGGCGAGCCGCCCGCCCTCCACCTCGGCCTTGAGGGGGCAGGCCTTGTCCAGGTCCAGGAGGTAGAGGCTCAGGTGCTCCAGGCCCGTCGCCGCCAGGGTTCCGGCGTCCCCGAGGACTCCGTCCAGGGCCTGCCCGGGAATCCCCACCATGAGGTCCGCGCTGCGGCGCTCGAACCCCGCCCGTCGGGCCATTTCCAGGGCCTCCAGCCCCTGCTCCCCCCCGTGGATGCGGCCGAGGCGCGCCAGCAGGGCGTCGTCGAGGCTCTGCACACCGAAGGAGACCCGGTCCCAGCCCAGATCGCGGGCGCGGGCCAGCCAGGAAGCGTCCACGGTCCCGGGGTTGGCCTCCAGGGTGGCCTCGGCCAGGGGCCCCAGGTCGAAGGCGGCGCGGAGGGCCGCCGTCAGCCGCTCGAGTTGGGGCCCGGCCAGGAGCGAAGGCGTCCCCCCGCCGAGGTAGACCGTGTCCACCGGCGGGCGGCCGAGGGCCTCGCCCCACTGGAGGAGGTCGGCCTCGAGCCGGTGCACCGCGGCCGGCTGCAGGGCCGTGTCCCGGGTGGTGGCGAAGGAGCAGTAGGTGCAGCGGTCCCGGCAGAAGGGGACGTGGAGGTAGATCCCCAGCGGACCCTCCCGGGCCGCCGCCCGCAGGGCCTCCTGGCGCCTCGCCAGGTCCGCCGGACCGCTCAAGGATCCAGCAGGGCCTGGGGAAGGGTTTCCCGCAGGGCCTGCGCCTCCCGCGGGAAGGCCCAGGGCGCCTCCAGCGGGGAGGCCTTGGCCTCGAGGGCCTGCAGGTGCGCCTTCAGCCGGGCGCTGGTCTCCGGCCGCCAGGTCCGACCAGGGCCGAGGTGGGATCCCAGGGCGTTCACGCGGGCCGACACCCGCGCGGCCTGGCTCCGGTACAGGAAGGTAGCGAGGGTGAACTGCGCGAGTGCGAGGCCTCCGAGCACCGCGACGGCCATCACCACCGTTGCCGGGCCCCGCCGCAGGCCGCTGCCCACCCACCATCCCAGGAGCACCGCCAGGGCGAAGGTGGCGACCGGCAGGAGGGGCAGGGCCTTCGTGGTGCCTCCCCAGAAGGCCTCGTCCAGGACGCCGTCGGCTTCGACGGCCATGCGGTCCAGGTTGCGGGAACGGCGGGCGGACTCCAGCCGCTCCTCGAAACCCTTCCATTCCGGGGCCTCGGGCCGGGCCGGGGCCGGTGCGGGGGCCGCAGGCGGGAGGGAACTGCCCGGGGCGAGGGCCGCGGGCGGCGGGTTCTGGACCGGCGGGACGTCCAGCGGGACCGCCCCGGGGGGAGGCGGGCTGTTGGTGACGTGTTGCCGACCCTTCGCGTCCTTCCAGCGGTAGATCTGCTGGGACTGCGCCACGGCCGCCAGGGACCCCAGGGCGACGACGAGCAGCAGGGCGAGGGCGCGAAGCGGGGCCATGGAACTTCCAGGGATCATTCGAAGGACTCGTCCAACGCTTCGCACCAGAAGTGGAGGACCATCTCGTGGACCTCCTGGATCCGGGCGGTGACCCCGCTCGGCACGACCAGGGCGTCGTCCACCAGGGTCGCCAGCCGTCCGCCGTCCCGGCCGAGGAGGCCGACGGACTTCACGCCGAGGGACCGGGCGGCCTCCACCGCGGCGAGGACGTTGCCGCTGTTGCCGGAGGTGGAGATGCCCACCAGCACGTCGCCGGGGCGGCCCAGGGCCTCCACCTGGCGGGCGAAGATGCGGTCGTAGCTGTAGTCGTTGCCGATGGCCGTGAGGGCCGAGGTGTCGGTGGTCAGGGCGACGGCGGCCAGAGCCCGGCGCTCCTTCAGGTAGCGCCCGGTGAGCTCCGCGGCGAAGTGCTGGGCGTCGGCTGCGGAGCCCCCGTTGCCGCAGACGAGGATCTTGCAGCCTCGACGAAGCCGTTCCGCCAGGTCGTGTGCCTGGGCGAGGATGTGGTCCATCTCCTTCTCGAAGAAGGCGGTCTTGAGGTGGATGGACTCCTGCACGTGGTCCAGGAGCCGCCGCTTCAGGAAGTCGTTCATGGGCGCCATCATCGCAGCATTTTCATGCTCCGGCCCCCTCGAGATGGCAAACTTCCAGGGTCCCCCCGCAGCCTGGAGAAGGACTTGCTCGATTGGATCGCCCTCAAACATCCCTTCTTCATCCACGTCCCGGTGGCCGCGGGGATCCTGCTCCCCTTCGCCCTCCTGGCCGCCCAGCGCCCCGGCCGGGGGATCAAGCCCTGGTGGACCGCCTGCCGCTACCTCGGCTGGACGGGGGTCCTGGGCTGCCTCGCGGCGGTGGCCTCAGGGTACCTCTGGGCGAAGCAGCTCGGCATGATCCAGCCCGGGCGCTACCTCGTCCAGGTCCTTCCGGGCAACGAGCTCCAGGAGCTGCTGCGCCGCCACCAGCTCTTCGCCCTCACCGCCCTGCCCTGGGGACTCCTCACCCTGCTCTCCCTCTACCGCCGCCGCCAGGAACACCTGGGCCTTGGCGCCCTGCCCCTCTTCCTGGGTCTCCTCTGGAGCGCATCTTTGCTGGGGGCGGGCTACTACGGCGGGCGGATGACCCATCCGCCCCAGCCCCTGGCCGCCGCCTCCGACGACGCCACGAAGCCGCCGCCGCCCCTCGACCCCGGCATGAGGATCGCCGCGAAGGCCGAGCCGGATTCCGAGGAGGACGCGCCCCTTCGGGCCCTCGACTACCTCAGCCTGGAGCCGATGCACACGGACTACGTGAAGAGCTCCCAGCACGGCGGGCGCTGGATCCGCGTCTGGGCCACGCCCAGCGCGTCGGAGGCCTACAAGGAGGGTCGCCCCATCCCCGCGGGTTCCTACGTGGTGATGAACAGCGTGGAGGACCGCTTCGGCCGTCCCGGCACGGAGGCGGGGCCGCTCTACATGATCGAGATGATGGGCGACAAGAAGCCGAAGCTGACCTTCTACTGGCCCCGGGTGCCGGAAGGGAAGCGCGGCGAGGCGGCGGGCCAGTCGCGCGCCTACTGGCGCGGGGATGACCCGAACCTCAAGGGCTGCCTCTTCTGCCACGCCAACGGCACCGAGGAGAAGGATCAGCGGAGCCCGCTGGTCTGGCGTCCGCGCCCCCTGCGCTCCGCGCCTGCCGACGCCCCGGCGGAGTAGGCGCCCCGCGCTTCCCCGCTACTCCTCGACGAGCACTTCGCGGGGCTTCCCGGCGCCGCGGTCGGGGCCGATGATGCCCTCCTCCTCCATGCGGTCGATGAGGCGGGCGGCGCGGCCATAGCCGAGGTTCAGCTTGCGCTGCAGGAGGCTGGTGCTCGCCTTCCGCTCCCGGCGCACCACGGCCACGGCCCGGCTGTAGACGTCCTCGTCCGCGCCGCCAGGTTCTTCGCCCTCGGCTCCGGCCGCGTCCTCATCGGTCTCCATGGCGCTCAGCAGGTGCGCGTTGAACTCCGGCCGGCCGCGCTCCTTCAGCCACTGCACCAGCCGCAGGGTCTCGGCCTCGGTGAGGAAGGGCGCGTGGATGCGCCGCGGACGCGGATCCGTGGGCCCCTTGTAGAGCGCGTCGCCCCGGCCCAGGAGCTGCTCGCCGCCGCTGGTGTCGAGGATGGTGCGGCTGTCGATCTTGGTGTTCACGCGGTAGCTCAGGCGGCTTGGCAGGTTGGCCTTGATGACGCCGGTGACGATGTCCACGCTCGGCCGCTGGGTGGCGAGGATCAGGTGGATTCCCACGGCACGCGCTTTCTGGGCGATGCGCGCAATGCTGTCCTCGACCTCCGAGCGCGCCACCATCATCAGGTCCGCCAGCTCGTCGATCACCACCACCACGTAGGGCAGCGGCTCCAGGGCCGCGGGGCGGTCGGGCCAGCGGGGGTTCGGGGTGCGCGAGGCCAGGTCGATCACGCCGCCGTGCTCCCGGACCTTGGCGTTGAACTGCTCCAGGTTGCGCACCGCCAGGAGGGCCAGGCGGCGGTAGCGGTCCTCCATCTGGGCCACCACCCACTTGAGGACGCGGCCGGCCTCCTTCATGTCCGTGACCACCGGCGCCCAGAGGTGGGGGATGTCCTCGTAGATGCCCAGCTCCACCATCTTCGGGTCCACCAGGATGAGCTTCACCTCGGAGGGCAGGGCGCGCACCAGCACGGAACAGATCATGGCGTTCACGCCCACGCTCTTGCCGCTGCCGGTGCTGCCGCCGATGAGGAGGTGGGGCATCTTGGCGAGGTCGGCCACCACCGGCACGCCGGCGATGTCCTTGCCGAGGGCGAGCGTCAGCAAGGAGCCGCCGTCCTTGTGGTGGGGATCGCGGAAGGCGGGCGCGTCAAGGATCTCGCGGAAGGTGATAACCTCGCGGCTCGGATTCGGCACCTCGATGCCCACGAGGTTGCGGCCGGGGATGCGGTCGATGCGCACGGCTTCGGCCTGCAGCGCCAGGGCCAGGTCCTCCTCCATGCCCAGCACCTTCGCCAGCGGGATGCCGGCATCCGGGGCGAACTCGTAGACCGTCACCACGGGGCCGGGCTGCATGCCGACCACCGCGCCCTTCACCTTGAACTCCGCCAGCTTCTTCCCGATCTGCTCCCGGGTGGCCTCCAGCACCGCCGGGTCCACCCGCTCGTGGGGCGAGGGCGGGTCGAAGAGGCGGCGCGGGGGCAGCTCCAGCCGCTCGGCCACGGCCTCCTCGGGCCCGTCCACCTCGGGCACGGGCTGGGAGGGCGGCAGCTTGAGGGAGGGAAGCTCGCGGTTGGGCGTGGGCTCCGTGAGGGGCAGGGGCGGCTGTTCCGCGACGCGGCCGTAGCGGTCGGTGGTGACCCGGGGCTTCACCAGGGTCGGCTTGGGGGGCGGGAGGTCCCGCAGCAGCGCGGGGGCCGGCATCTCGGCCTTCGCGAGGTGCTCGGAGTCCAGCGGCTCGGCTTCGAGGATGTCGGAGGGGTGGAGGTCGGCGTCGAAGGCGTCCGGCAGGCGCATGGAGTGGATCACCGGGAAGGCGAGGTCCGGTGGCGGGTCGGGATGGGCCTTGCGATAGTCGGCGGCGTCCCGCTCGGCCCGGAGGAGCGCCTGGTGCTGTTCGTGCATGACCCGCTGCTGGTCGGCGAGGGTCTGCAGCTCCCGCGCGTCCTCGGCGTCCAGGTCCGCCATCTGCGCGGACCGGCTGCGCCATCCGAGGAAGGGATGCCGCGCCGCCTGGAGGATGCCCCGCACGCCCTTGGCGGGCAGGGGCTTCAGGAAGGGCCAGGCCTTCTCGCCGAAGAAGCGCACGAGCAGGCGGCCGAAGGCCCGGAGGAGGACGGGAGCCAGGATGAGTCCCGCGAGCAGAGCGAGGACCCCGAGGGCGAGGGGCAGGCCGACGGGCCCGAAGGTGCGCGCCAGGGGGGGCCAGAGGGCGCTCCCGAAGGCGCCGCCCCAGCGCAGCAGGATGGGCGGCATCCCCTCGCCGGCGGGAACCTGGCGGGGCGGGAAGGCCCCCAGGGCCGTCACCACCGCGAAGGCCAGGGCCAGCCAGGCCAGCCGGCGGTGCCACCGCGGGCCCTCCGCGGGGATGAGCTCCCACAGCATCCAGGCCGGCAGCAGCCAGGCCCCGTGCCCAAGGAAGGCCATCAGGAGCCCGGCGAGGTGGGCGCCGAAGGTGCCGCACCAGTTGTGGACCGAGGCGGTGACCGCGCCCGTGGCCAGCCAGTGGGGATCCAGGGGCGAGAAGCTGAGGAGGGCCACCGCCAGCACGAGGGCGAAGGCCCCCGACACCACTTTCAGCAGGATCCTCCCCAGCCCTTCCAAACGCGCTCCGGTCTCTGGATTGAGTGTAGCGGCTGGGCGCCCGCTCCCGGCCCGGCCCGGCGTCCGACTGGTCCAGGGGGAAAAAGGGAAACCGGATCTTCAGGCGCGCGCCCGGCCGCGGGAGGGTCGACGGTGGGGCTCCCTCCATCCTGGGATCCCGGGCGGGAGGAGGCATGCTGAGCGCGACGCACGCGGAGGAGCTGCGGGGAAGCTGGCAGCTGCTGGGGGAGGAGCGCCAGGAGGCCGCGTCCCAGTTCCTGCAGCGCCTGGTCGCCGACGTGCCGGCCCTCCAGGCTCCCCTCGCGAGCGATCCCGAGCGGTCCATCCGCCGCATCGTGGCCCTCTTGGACTACATCGTGGAGCACGCCGAGGACGGCGAGGCCCTGCTGAGGACCCTGCGGGGCCTCGGCCACCGCTACCTGGACGCGTCGGTGGGCCGGCGGGAAATCCACGCGGCAGGACTCGCCTGGATGTGGACCCTCGAGCGCCGGCTCGGACCCGAGCTGACGCCGCCTCGGCTTGTGGCCTGGTCCCAGGTGCTCGCCTTCATCCTGCGCTCGCTGCGGGAATCCGCCCCGGCCATCGCGGGCTGAGCAGGGCCGGCACCTCAGCGGGGACGCCCGCCCCCTCGCGCGTCGCCGGACAGCGCCGGCTCCAGCCAGGCCATCCGGGCCGAGGGGTCCCAGGGTGCCTTGCCCATGTCCCGGAGGTACTCCCCCACCGTGACGAAGCGCCAGCCCTCGCGCATCGCCCGGTCCATGAAGGCGCCCAGGCCCCTGGAAGGGCGGTCCTCCTCGTCGCGGCCGCTGCCCAGGTGCATCAGCACGATGAGGCCCGCGGCGTCGGGCTTCTGGATGCGCGCGTGGAGCTTGTCGAGGACGCGCTCGCCGCTGCGGTAGAGCTTCCGCTCCTGGGGCGTGGCCCAGTCGAGGCTGTCGGCCCCCTCGCTCCAGCCCACGTGCCGGTAGCCGATCTCCTCGGCCCAGCGCCTGATCTCCGCGGTCTGCTCGCCGTAGGGCGCCCGCCAATAGGGGTCCATGGGCCGGCCAAGGAGCCGGACGAGGCAGGCGTCGGCGTCCAGCAGTTCCGCCTGCACCCGGGCCTTGGTCCAGCGGGGGTCCCGCTGCCCCCGGGGGGCCATGTGGGGATGGGTGGTGCTGTGGTTGCCCAGCTCATGGCCCTCGGCGGCCATGCGGCGCACGATGTCGGGGTACTTCTGGATGAAGGCCGCGGTGAGGAAGAAGGTGGTGCGGATCCTCCGCGCCTTGAGGGTGTCGAGGATCTCCACGGCGCTTTCGGCGCCGGAGCCGCCGTCGAAGGTCAACACGAGCCTGCGGGCGTTGCGTGGGCCATGGAGGAGGTTCAGGCCCTCCCCGGCGCCGGGGAAGGGCGGCGCACCCGCGGCCCGGGCCGGCGGCGGGGGCGCCACCGCCACGGCCGTGGGACGGGGTGGCGCGACGGGCCTGGCCTCGGGCGCGGAGGAGGGTGAGGCGGCC
>JBDIBF010000008.1:0-65925 GCA_039812765.1 Holophagaceae bacterium | reverse complement strand
GGGCCTCCGCCATGAAGCGCGCCCGCCCCTCGGAGTCGGACGCCGCTGGTCCCGTCATGCGCTTGAGCGCCACCTCGCGGCCCAGGCGCGGGTCCCAGGCCAGGTAGACCTCGCCCATGCCGCCGGCGCCGAGGAGGCCGCGGATCTCGTAGGGTCCGATGGGCGTGCCGGGTTCGAGGGGCATGGCCCCGCCATTGTACGCAGCCGGGTCAGCGGGGCAGCTCGAGGATCAGGTCGGCGTCCCGCCGCGCGCGCACGCCGAAAACCTCCAGCAGCAGCTCCGGCGTGAGCACCGCCTCGGGCGCGCCGCTGCCCACGCAGGCGCCCTTGTGCAGCACCAGCACGCGGTCGAAGCACTGGGCCGCCCGCAGGTCGTGGAGGCTCATGAGCACCGTGGCGCCCTTCGCCTTCAGGCCGTTCGCCAGCTCGAGCACCTCGAGGCCGTGGCGCACGTCCAGGTGGGAGGTGGGCTCGTCCCAGAGCTGCAGGGGCGCGCCCGTGGCCAGGGCCCGGGCCAGGAAGACCCGCCGGCGTTCCCCGCCCGAGAGCCGCGTCACGGCCCGGTCCGCGAGATGCGCCAGGTCGAAGGCGGCGAGGGCCTCGTCCACGCCGCGCCCGTCGTCGCCGTAGGCGAAGCGGCCCTGGGCCACCACCTCCCGCACGGGGAAGCCGAAGTCCGCGTGGCTCTCCTGGCCCACCCAGGCCAGGATCCGCGCACGCTCCAGGTAGGGGATGCGGCGCAGGTCCTCGCCGCGCCAAGCCACCTCGCCTTCCGCCGGCAGCAGCCCGGCCAGGGCCTGCAGCAGCGTGGACTTTCCGGCGCCGTTGGGCCCGAGCACCGCCGCGAGGCAGCCCGTGGGCAGCTCGAGGGAGACCTCCGCGAGGCGGCCCTCGACGTGGAGCTTCCGGGCGGCGATCACGACCGTCCTCCCCGCTTGAGCATCCAGAGGAAGAAGGGGCCGCCCGCGAGGGCCGTCACCACGCCGAGGCGGAGCTGGCCCGGCATCGTGCGCGCCACCAGGTCGCAGGCGAGCACGAAGGCCGCCCCCCCCAACATGGAGAGCGGCAGCAGGCGCCGGTGGTCGGGCCCGAAGGCGAGGCGCAGCAGGTGCGGCACGATGAGCCCCACGAAGCCCACCACGCCGCCCACCGCCGTGGCCAGCGCCGTGAGGACCGTGCTCAGGAGGATCAGCTCCCAGCGCAGGCGCCGCACGTTCACGCCGAGGCTCTGGGCGCCCTGCTCCCCCATGGCGAGGAGGTTCAGCGCGCGGGCGGAGGGCAGCACCAGCAGGCATGCCAGGACCACGCCGGGCAGGCTGATCCACACGTGCTCCCAGGTGCGGCTCTCCAGGCCGCCCATGAGCCAGAAGAGGATCTGCCCGCCCTCCTCGAAGTGGCCCGCCTTCAGGGTGAGCACGAAGCTCGTGCCCGCGCCGAAGAGCGCGTTGAGGGCGACGCCGGCCAGCAGCAGGTGCTCGGTGCTGGCGCCCTCCCGGGCCAGGGCGATCACCGCCACGGTCGCCAGGAAGGCGCCGGCGATGCTCGCCAGGGGCAGCGCCCACAGCGACGTCGAGGCCCAGCCGAAGGCGAAGGCCAGCACCGCCCCCAGGGCCCCGCCGCTGCTCACCCCCAGCAGGCCCGGGCTCGCCAGCGGGTTGCGGAAGAAGGACTGCATGAGCACGCCCGAACACGCCAGGGCCGCGCCCACCGCCATGGCCACGAGGGCCCTCGGCAGGCGGAAGTCCAGGAGGATGGTGCGGGCCGTGGCGTCGCCGTGGCCGTTGAGCACGTCCCAGATCTCGCCCGGGGCGAGGCGGACTTCGCCGAAGACCAGGGCCGCGAGCAGGGCCAGGGCCAGGAGCGCCAGGAGCAGCGCCAGGCCCCGGCCGCTCACCGGAAGCGCTCCGGGTGCAGGGCCCGCGCCAGCTGCTCGTAGGCGTCCAGGCGCGCCTGGGAGATGGAGGCCATCGCAGGTCCGCTGATGCGCACGAAGCGCTTCGCCTTCGTCGCCGCCAGGAACTTGTAGGGCGGGAGCTCCGCGAGGCGGCCCGCGATGTCGCCCCGCTCGTCGTCGCTGATCACCAGGGCGTCGATGCGCCAGCCCAGCATCGCTTCCGACGGCGTCGGCGCGTGGCCCTGCAGGCCCGCCTCCGCGGCCACGTTGTGGGCCCCCGCGTGGCGGCACACGTCGTCGAAGGTGGTGTCGCGGCCCGCGAGGAAGCCGTAGGTGCTGGGGGCGATCACGCGGACCGGGGCCGCCCTCTTCAGCCGCGCCGCCAGCGCGTCCACGCGGGCCCGCCAGGCGGCGACGACCTGCTCCGCCCGGGCCCGCCGGCCCAGGGCCTCGCCCACGATCCGCGCGTTGGCGCAGAGGTCCTCGAAGGTGTCGAAGCGCTCCAGCACCACCACCCTCACGCCGCTGCGCTGGAGCAGGGCGCGGGTCTCGGCGCGGGTGTAGCTGGCCATCAGCACGAGGTCCGGCCGGTGGCGCAGCACGCTCTCCGCGTCGCTGTCCTTCAGCCTCGGGTACGCCGCCGCTTCCTGGACCACCGGGCTGAACTTGGGGTCCGTCGCCAGGTGGCTCAGCGCCGCGATCTGGCCGCGATCGGCCAGCGCCAGGAGCAGCTCGTCGGTGCCCAGGGCCTGGCTGACCACCCGCTGCGGCATGCCGGCGGCCAGGAGGACCGAGGCGAAGAGGCAGAGGAAGGCGCGGCGCATGGGCGGGACCTTACCAGCGATAGGTCGCGGAGAGGGACGCCCGCGGGCCCGGCGCAGGATAGCCATGGACCAGGGCGGCGTTGCCGTCGCCGTCGAAGGCGCCGGAGGTCCAGTCGAGGACGTTCTGCCGGGGCTGCAGCAGGTGCTCGCCCCGGAGCTGGAGCGTCAGGCCCGTGCCCAGCGTCCAGGCCAGGGAGACATTCAGCTCGGTGAAGGGTTTCACGCCGATCACCCGGAAGGCCGGCACGTCCTGCACGTCGTAGCGGGGGCCCACCCGGTCGAGGCGCAGGTCCGCGCGCCAGGGTCCCGTCCCGGCGAACACCGCGGCCGAGGCGGTGAAGAAGGGGTGGCGCACGACGGCGGTGTTCTTCGCGCCGTAGCGGTCGGCGGGCGTGTCGTGGTCCAGGTCCCGGGTGTCGCTGCTGCGCAGGACGAGGTCCCAGCCCCAGGCCAGGGCCGAGCCGCCGCGCCAGGCCAGGGCCCCCTCGAGGCTCTGGGCCTGCACGTTCCCGGCGTTCACGTAGTGGTCGGTGAACGCGCCGGAGAAGGTGGTGTCGTAGCGGTAGTCCAGGAGGTTGGCGAGGCGCGTGCGCTGGGCCTCGAGGCGGAACTCGAAGCCCGCGCCGAAGGTCCCGGTGGCGCCGGCCTGAAGGGTGCGGCCACGCTCGGGCACCAGGCCGTAGTCCCGGCCGTCC
Organism: Holophagaceae bacterium; assembly: GCA_039812765.1. Lineage (GTDB taxonomy): Bacteria > Acidobacteriota > Holophagae > Holophagales > Holophagaceae > JADJVL01. Next base: position 62,512 of record JBDIBF010000008.1, on the reverse strand, counting down.
ACCACGCCGGCCTGGGCGTTGAGGGTGAACTCCACCAGGTTCGGCATGCGGAAGCCCTGGCCGAAGCTGGCGTAGAGGCGCAGCGAGGGGCGGACCGTCCAGTTGAGGCCCGTGCGTCCCGTGGTGGCCTCCGCGGAGCCCACGCGGCCGCGGGTCTCCGTGGCCACCCGGGTGAGGTCGCGATGGGTGGCCTCCCGGCGCAGGCCCGAGGCCCAGTCCAGGCCGGGCAGGATTTCCCAGCGCGCCTCCACCGCGGCGGCGAGGTCGCGCCCCTCGCCCCGGTACTGGACGGTCCCGAAGAGGACGGGGTCGTAGTAGTTCCGCGCCTCGCTGGTCTCCGCCCGGCCTTCGAGGCGGCCCGAGAGGCGGAAGGCGGCCGAGGGCGTCCAGTGCAGGGAGAGCTGGTCCTCGAAGCGGCGGAAGCGCCGGTCCCGCTGCGCGCGGCCCCGGCCCGCCGGATCCCCGCTGCGGCCCTCGACCACGCCCACGGCGTTCTCCAAGGTCCATGTCCTGGACGGCTCGAAGCGCAGATTGGCGCTCCAGCTCTCCTGGCGCGCGCGGCTCTCCCGGTCGGCCACGTAGACCCGAACGGCCTCATAGGCCGGCGGCAGGTACTGCACGTCGAAGGGCGTGGCCACGGTCTGGCCGGCGTTGCGGTAGGCGAGCGTCAGGTCGAAGGCGCCGAAGCGCCGGCCGCCCCGGAAGAAGGCGCCGGCCTGGCGCAGGTCGTCGCCAGGGAAGTCGCTGCCCTGGCGGGTGGCCTCGCCGCCGGCGGCCAGCCAGCCCCAGCCGCCCTTCGCCTGCACCATCGCCCCGGCGCCGGCCTGGGCCGCCGTGCCGCCGACCAGGAAGGCGCGGCCGTGGAGGCCGTCCCGGCCGGCGGCGGCGCTGCGCAGGTGGATGACGCCGCCGATGGCGTCGCTGCCGTAGAGGGTCGACGCCGGGCCCAGCAGCACCTCCACCCGCTCGATGCCCAGGAGGCTCAGGGCCCCGAGGTTGGGGCTGACGTCCGTGGCGTCGTTGAGGCGCAGGCCGTCCAGGAGGATCACGACGTTGCGCGACAACGTGCCGTTGAGGAAGGCGCTGGCCTGCTTGCCGGGCCCGCCCGCGGGCATGGCGGCGCCGGGGGCGAGGACGGCGAGCAGGTCCGCCAGGGTGCGCGCCTGGAGCCGCGCCAGCTCCTCGCCCTCGATCACCCGCACGGGGTTCGGCGTCTTCGCCACCTCCACCGGCACGGCCTCGGCGGTGACGGTGACGGTGGCTTCGGGCTTCTTCCGATCCTCGGGCTCACCGGCGGCGAGGCCCGCAGCAAGGAGGAACGCAAGGGTGGAAAAGGTGGCTCGGGCGCCCATTCATGCCTCCACGCATGAAGCGAAGGAGGACGGGCGCGGCAGGCCGGCCCCCGCTCCCTCGGCGGTTGGGAAGAACCCTGGACCGGTCTCCGGACTCGCACGCGCCCGGCGTCTTGCGACGCTCCGCAACCTTCCCGAGGCGGCGCCTCAGTGACTGCGGTTCGGAGGCCGGCGGGGGCCGTTCCTCCGGGACTCCCGCTTTCGCGGGGTGCACACCGTTGCGGGGCAGCGCCGGAATCCCACCGGCTTCCCGAACATCCAGGGCGGATGTCGGGGCCAGCATTTCACGCGGCGCCCGGGGGGTCAACCGCCGGTCGGCAGAGCCTTGTTGTGGAAGCGCAGCACGGCGCGGTTGGAGCTGTGCACTTCCAGTTTCGTCAGCCCGAAGGGCTGCCAGGCGAGGTCCAGGGCGCGGTCCAGGGGCAGTCCGAGGAAGTGGGCGAGGATGGCCCGCAGGGGGCCGCCGTGGCTGAGCACCAGGATCGGCGCCTCGCCGCTGAGCTGGCCCTGGATCGCCATCACGGCGCGGCTGGCACAGCGGGCGAAGCTCTCCCCCCCGGGGGGCGCCGCGTGCACGGGGTTGGCGAGGAAGGCCTCGGCCCCCTTGATCTCCGGCCAGGGGAGGCCCTCCCACTCGCCGAAGGACTGCTCCTGCAGTTCGGGCAGCACCAGCGCGGGAAGGCCCAGGTCCAGGGCATGGCCCTTCGCCCGGCGGAGGTCCGAGGTGAGCACCCGCTGGATGCCAAGGGCCAGCACATCGCGCTTCACCGCCGGCCACAGGGCTTCGCCCTCGGGCGAGATCTCCGCGTCCGTGGTGCCCAGGGGCGCCGCCGACGGGTTCGCCGTCGTCGGACCGTGCCGCAGCAGGTAGAGGGGGAGCATGGCCCATGATGGCCGGGGCCGCCGCTTCCGTGCAGCCTTTCCATGCCCGCTACACTGGGGACCCATGGTCAAGCGCGAACCCGTCCGGCCCAGCCCGAAGCTCCTGGCGCTGCTCAAGGACTTCCAGGCCATCGCCGGCATGGCGGGCTACCTGACCCACCAGATGGACCCGCCCCAACTCCGCATGATCTTCACGCTCTACGCGCGGATCATGGCCCCCACAGAGGCGGCCGCCCAGGCCTCGGTGCCCGACCTCCAGGCCTGGTGCGACCGGGTGGGCACGGACCTGCGGGAGGGCAGCTCCTCGGCGGTGCTGCCGCCCCAGGTGCTCATCGCCAACCCCCAGCCCCTGCCCAGCGGCATGTGGCTGCTGGTGGCCACCATGTCTTTCACGTCTAAGGTGACCGACGCCAGCTACCAGCGGGTGCGCACGGCGGTGCTGCGGGCCTATCAGCGCGCGGTGATCCTGCGGGAGAAGGGGCTCGACGTGGCCCGTCACCTGCTGGAGCAACCGGAGGCCTGGGACACGGTCAGCACCGCGCAGATCCCGCTGATCGCGGTGCCCGCGGCGGATCTGGATCTGCCGATGCCAGAGCTGCCCGAGCCCGAGGAGACCCCCGCCGCCGGAGACGAGCCGGAACCCGCCTAGCCCGGCAGGAACCTCCGCGCTTCGCATGGCTCCATTGATTTTGGTGGGCCGAAGCCCGGAAGGCCCAGGACCTGGGTCCACGGTTCGGCCATGCCCATACAACCTGCTACGGACGGGGCATTCGGAGCTCTTATCGAAGAGGAGGTCGGGATTCCGCACCCTTCGAAGGACCGGCTGAATGCGGCAGCTCCTTGGCAGGTTTCACAGCCCCCCTGCCACGAGCCAAGCGACTGTCCTTCCAAGACACAGGCCTGCCACCTTCGATCCAGATTGGTGCACTGAGACCCTGTGGCAGCGGAAACCGCGACCATTCCCTCGTCGCTAGGCTCAGCTCCCAGGCTTCCAGGGAATCGGATGATGCCGGAGGCTCCATTTGGAATGGCACAGATCTCTTCAAGGATTCGGTTGTCGAGCCCTCCTGGGGCGATGCAATCGGTCTCGTTGCAACGGCAACCACGCGAAGACCCTCCAGAGGCAATAGATCCAGCGTGCGAGGAGCCGGCGGGAGAATCACGTTGCGGACCGTCTTCCTGCCATCCGCCCATGTCACGTCGAGGTTCGCGTGCTGGGCCCGCTTTGCCAAGTACTCCGGGATCTCCTGAAAATCAATCGACTGCCAGGGGGTCGGGAGGCGCACACACCCCCGCTGGTCGTACGAATAGATGTGCAAAGAGCCTGTGAATCTCCCCTGGATCAGGATCGCGTCCTGGAACTCCCTGAATTCCACATCCTCACAGCCATTCGCCCACCAGGACCATTGCTGGCCAGGAGTTCCTTCCGGAACGGGAATCAAAGTTCGAGAAGCAGAGCCGTCGCACCATTCGACAACCGCCCGGTGTTTTCGTTTTCCGCCCGGGGCCTCCTCCCATGTACCCGCAAGCAATACTTCCCCTGTGGCGGTTGGGATGAACCCTGAGAAGTACGCTTGGGAATCCAAGTAATGAACCCATTTCATCTGGTGGGGATCGTACTGGTAAATGGCACGTCCGACGCTTCGGTAGAACTTCTGATTGAAGAACACGAGGCGCGCTTCCTGCGCCATCGGTGCATCGGATGGAATCGGGGGAAATGGCAAGAAGTCGACTCTGGCTTGCCTTGAATTAGCCGACTCCAGAAAGACGCCCTTGCTGTTGGGATCGATAAAAAACTTCGGTCCATAGAAAACTTCCCCAGCCACGGGGCCAGAGGACCGCCATCGGACGAAGCTCGGCAAGGGTTCTTGGGAGTTGAGCCCGATCCCAAAACTGAAGAGGAGGACCAAGAATGACCGGGTCATTGCTTGTAGGTCGCTCAACGGCAAGTGATGTAAGAACACTGGATGATCTCGATCCCATTCAGGTAGCTGCATCGGACCCGGACTCCGTACTCGGTCTTAGTTGGATCGCTGGAACACGTGCCTAGGGGTGCCCAGCTTTCCGAGCACTGGTCGAGAGAATAATTTCTCGGGGGATTCACCGTGAGATCCGTGAGGTACGAGGGGCATGCACCTGGGCAGGTGCACGAGGTTCCGCCGGAACCACCTCCATCTTCCGGCTGCACCTGTGGTTTGGGTTTCGGTGTCTGCGAGAACCCGGGGGAGACCATTGAAGCAACAGCCAGAGTGAGGACAACGTGCTTCATCATGCGAACTATTCCTGAATTGTGGGGATGCAGGAGCCATCGTAACCGGGGGAGGGGGGAGCGCTCAAGGCTAATGACTCGAACCACCTCGGCCATCAGCCCAGCTGGAACCTCAGCGCCTCGCAGGCCCGGGCGCGGTGGCTGAGGAGGGACTTCACGCGGTTGCCGAGCTGGCCGAAGGTCTGGCGGTAGCCCGTGGGGATGAAGATGGGGTCGTAGCCGAAGCCCCGGGTGCCCGCGGGCCGGGCCGCGAGCTTCCCGTCCACCACGCCTTCGGCGAAGACCAGCTCGCCCTCCGGGAAGGGGGCGAAGGCCAGGACGCAGACGAAGCGGGCGTTGCGGCGCGCCTTGGGCGGAACGAGGGCCAGGAGGGCGCGGTTCTTGGCGTCGGGCTCCAGGTCCTTCGCGAAGCGCGCGCTCAGCACGCCGGGGCCGCCGTGCAGGGCCTCCACGCAGAGCCCGGAGTCGTCCGCCAGCACGCCGTCGACCTCCTCCGCGCCGTGCCGCCCCCACCAGTCCCGCGCGAACTCGGCCTTCTGGGCGGCGTTGTCCCGGAAGAAGGCGCCGTCCTCGGGGATGCCCGGCGCCGTCTTCGGCCAGGGCACCAGCTCGAAGCCCGGCAGGAGCTGGCGGAACTCCACGAGCTTGCCCTGGTTGCGGGAGGCGAGGAGGAGCTTCACGTCAGCACCCGACGACTTCCGCGTACCAGCCCCGCGCCTTCTCCGGCGTCATAGGCCCGTGCACCAGGGCGCGGCCATCCTTGAAGAGCGTGATGCGGTTGGGCCCCTCTTCGCCCCGCAGCAGCATGGGCGCGAGCTGCCATTCGGAGCCCGTCCGCGCCTCCAGCCGGCCCTTCAGCGCCGCGAGGTCCAGCGCCCCGGGCGGATTCACGCGGATCTGCACGCCCTCGAGGCCGCACAGCGGCGAGGCCTTGAGGGACCAGCGCGCGTCCAGGAACTCCGTGACCTTCTCCGTGCAGAAGCGGCAGCGGACCTTGGGTGGATTCAGGAACTGCCGCTCGTCCTCCCAGAAGTCGAAGCGGGCGATGTGGAGGTGGGGCTCGCGGCCGGTGAGGACCTTCAGCGCCTCCATCGCCGCCCAGGAGCCGATGGCGCCGACGGCGGGCCCCAGCACGCCGGCGGTGTCGCAGGTGTCCACGTCCCCCGAGGACGGCGGCTCCTCCATGAGGCAGCGCAGGCAGGGCGTGCGCGGAGGGTGGATGGGCCACACGAGCCCCTCGCCGCCGATGGCCCCGGCGTAGATCCACGGCGTGCCGGTGAGGATGGAGACGTCGTTGATCAGGAAGCGCGCCTCGAAGTTGTCCGTGCCATCGCAGATCAGGTCGAAGCCGCCCTCCTTTGGATCGAGCAGCTCCCGGGCGTTGCCCGACGTGAGGTCGGCCACCACGGCCTTGAGTTCCACCTCCGGGTTGGCCCGGGCCAGCCGCGCCGCCGCGGCCTCGGCCTTCGGCGCGCCCAGGCAGTCCTCGTCGTAGAGGAGCTGGCGCTGGAGGTTGCTGCGCTCGACGAGGTCGCGATCCAGCAGCGTCACGTGGCCCACGCCGGCCCGCACCAGCCAGGGCGCGATCACCGAGCCCGTGGCGCCCAGGCCCACCACGCAGACGCGCTTCGCCCGCAGGGCCTCGTCGGCCCCGGGGCCCAGGAAGATGCGTTGCTTCGCGTATCGCAAGCTCACTCCTCGCCTTCATTGAACCCCGGCGGCCGGCTAAACGCGAGTTGGCGACGCGGCGTAGGAATCCTGTCCCCCCACGCCCATGGAACCCCACCTCCAGGAGACCGCCTCATGACGACCCGCCGCCCGCTGGCCGACGCCCCGGTCCCGATCCGTCTCAAGCTCTCCGCGCTGTGGACGGCCACAATGTTCTGCTACGTGTACGGCGACTTCTTCAGCCTCTTCAAACCTGGCCGCCTGGCCGCGATGCAGGCGGGCCAGACGGGCGTGGGGGCCACGAGCCAGGGCATGCTGCTGGCCTTCGCCGCCCTCATGGCCCTCCCCAGCCTGATGATCATCCTGACCCTGGTCCTGCGGGCCTCCCTCAGCCGGTGGCTGAACGTGGGGGTCGGGACCTTCTTCACCCTCGTGATGCTCGCCATCATCCCCGGGACCTGGGCCTTCTACCTCTTCCTGGGCCTCCTCGAAGCCGCCCTCACCGCCACCATCGTCGTGACGGCCTGGCGGTGGCCGAGGGAAGGGGCCTGAAACTGGACGCGGGCCCGAAGGCCCGCGTTCTCAGGGAAGCTCCGGCGCTCAGTTCGCGGAGGGCGCGGCGCCCTGCTGCTCGGCCACGAACTTCTCGTACTCGGCCTGGAGGCGCTGGGCGTTGCTGATGGCGAACTTGTAGACGTACTCGAAGCGGTCGGCGCCCTTGGTGAGGCCCAGGATCACTTCGTACACGCCCTCGGCGCCCACCTCGAAGGGGGAGGCGATGACGTTGAAGGTGCCTTCCTTGGCGCCCTCGGGGATCTGCACGTCGCTGTCGCGGATGATGTCCTTGCGCTCGCCGGTGGGGCTCACGATGGAGAAGGAGAACTTGAACTGGCCGTCCATGCGGGAGAAGCGGCTGTAGAAGCAGACCTTCGGGAGCACGAAGGGCACCTCGGGGACCACGATGTGATGGTCGTAGAGGCCCATGAGGGAAGCCTTGCCGCCCATCTCCTGGCGGATGTCGTCGCAGAGGATGGTGAACTCGTGCTTGGGGGCCTTGATCTGGACTTCTTGCATGGGATCTCCCGGAAGGATGGTGGACGATAGCCGTGAAGGATCAGTTTACCGCCTGGGGCCCCTTCGTCCAAGCTAAGGAATCCGGTCCATGGTCACGGAGGTGCAAGTGAAGCGTTTGCTGTCCCTGGGGATCCTGTTGGCGGGCCTGCTGGGAGGCGTCCTCCGGGCCCAGGATGTCCGCCTCCAGGTGCTGGGAACCACGGACATGCACGGCCACATCGAGGCCCGGGACACCTTTTCCCTGGCCCCCGACGCCAAGGGCTGGGCCAAGGTCGCCACGCTCATCCGGCAGCGGCGGGAGGCCAACCCCAACACGGTCCTCCTGGACTGCGGGGACACGATCCAGGGCGAGCCGGTGAACTACGTGCGCAACCGGCTCCACCCGGACCTGCCCGAGCCCTCCATCGCCATCATGAACGCCCTGGGCTACACCGCGATGGCCGTGGGCAACCACGACTACGACTTCGGCATGGAGGTCCTGCGGGGGGCGGAGAAGCAGGCGAAGTTCCCCCTGCTGAGCGCCAACACCTTCATCGGCAAGGGCACGCGGACAGCCTTCCCGGCCTTCACGAAGGTCCAGGTGGCGGGCGTCACGGTGCTGGTGGTGGGCTTCACCACCCCGGCGGTGCCGAATTGGATGGCCCCGGCGAGCTACGGGAACCACCGCTTCGCCGACATCGTGGAGACCGCGAAGGGCCTCCTGCCGAAGCTGCGGGAGCGCGAGAAGGCGGACGTGGTGGTGGTGGCCATGCACTCGGGACTGGGCTCCCTGCCCGGGGCGCCCATGGACGAGAACGCCGCCCTGCGCCTGGCCGAGCAGGTTCCGGGCATCGATCTGATCCTCACCGGCCACACCCACGTCACCGTCAAGTCGCAGCACAAGGGCATCCCCATCCTGCAGGCCCGGGCCCACGGCCGCGCGCTGATGGCGGCGGACCTGACCCTGCGCCGCAACGGGTCCCGCTGGCAGGTGGTCGCGGCCCAGGCGGACGTGATTGACGTGAGGGCGGAACTCCCCGATGACGCCGAGGCCCTCGCCCTCACCGGCCAGGTCCGCGCCCTCACCGAGACCTACCTGAACACCGCCGCCACCAACCTCCAGGTGGACCTGGACGGCCGCTTCACGCGCATGGAGGACACCGCCTACATGCAGCTCCTGCACGCGGTCCAGCGCCAGGCCACCGGGGCCCAGCTCTCGGCGGCCGCCTGCATGAACCCCCAGGTCTACATCCCGAAAGGTCCCACGAGCGTGCGGCAGTTCTGGGCGATGATGCCCTACGAGAACGGCCTGGTGCGGCTCCGGGTGAGCGGCGAGCAGCTCCGCAGGTACCTCGAGCACGCCGCCCGGTACTACAACTATCCGCACCTCCCGGACCTCTACACCAAGGGCTTCGCCGGCTACAACTTCGACACCCTGGACGGCGTCTCCTACGCCTTGGACATCAGCCGGCCGCCCGGGGAGCGCGTGGTGGGACTGAGCTTCAACGGCCAGCCCGTCCGGCCAGAGCAGACCTTCACCCTCGCCCTGTCCTCCTACCGCTACTTCGGCGGCGGAGGCTACCGCGCGGCGGTGGGCTGGACCGCCGAACCGGAAGCGGTCTTCGACGCCGGGCTGCGCAACGAGATCTTCGCCTACGTGCTCGCGCGGCCGAACCTCGCCCCCGCGCCGGCGCGGAACTGGCGCCTCGTGCCGTCCCTGGACCGGGAGCGCATCCTCAGCCTGCGGCGTTGAGGCTCAGCGCAGCGCCACCATGACGAGCCCGCCGCCGGGCTTGATGAAGACGGCCTGGCCCTCCTGGACGCCCACGAGGACGTGGTCCTCGCTGAGTCCCGTGGGGAGGAACTCCACGGAGCTCTGGCTGAGGTCCAGCTTGGCCAGCAGGGCCCCGGACATCTTGGCCTCGGGGACCTGCCGTCCCCCCACCGCGGAGAGGGCCACGTTCCGCCCGGGCCAGACCACCAGGGGGCCGCGTTCCGCCTCCCCGAGGATCAGGTCCGGCGCCGCGATGCCATTGAAGGAGAAGGCGGTCTGGCCCATGGCCTTGCCCTTGGCGCCGTCCAGGGTGGTCAGGGTGAGGTTCGCGCCGGAGGTCACGAGGACCTGACCGTCGTCCGTGACGGCCACCCGGTGGCTGAAGGCCGGTCCGCCCTTGCGCGGCTTGGAGCCGTAGGTCCACAGCACCGAGCCGCCGCGGTATTCCCGTTTCTCCAGGAAGGGTTCCCCGCCCCGGTAGGCCAGGACGAAGCCCTTCAGGTCCCAGGCCAGGTCGCTGACTTCCCCGGGCAGCTTCTCCCGGTTCAGCACCTTGCCCGTCTTGGCCTCGATGTTGAACAGGACGCCGCCCGAGACCACCCAGGCGTTGCCATAGCTGTCCACGACCCACTTCTCCGGGGCGCCCTCGAGGCGGGCCAGGGAGACGCTGCCCAGGTCCCCCGCATCCCGGCTCCAGGAACGGAGGGTCTGGCCCGGCGCGTCATAGAAGGTCGCGGATCCATCCTTGTCGAGCTTCGCCCAGCCGGTGGCGCTGCGGACGGGATCGAAGCCCTGGGCGGCCAGGGTGGAGGCGATGAGGGCGGCAGGAAGCAGGCGGGAACGCACGATGTTCCTCGGAAAAGGTCGAAGCGGATTGGCAAGGGGACTGATGCAACGTTATGGAGTTCCCGGCCCGCTCGCAAGGCTGGGATGGCCTCGTGACGCGAGCCTCAGCCGAGGCCCTGCCGGAATTTTCGGATCCTGGCCACCAGGACCTCGGCGCTCAGCCCCTCCTCCTCCATGAGGCGCCTGGGGTCCCCATGGCTCACGATGCGGTCCGGGACCGCGCACCGGAGCAGGGGCCGGGCCAGTCCGCCGTCCGCCAGGGCCTCCAGCACCGCGGCGCTGAATCCGCCCGGCGCGCAGCCCTCCTCCAGGGTCACCACGCCCCGGACCCTGGCGGCCTGGGCCAGGATGAGCTCAGCGTCGAGGGGCTTGAGGAAGCGGGCATTGACCACCGTGCACGCGATGCCCTCCTGGGCCAGGGCCTCGGCGGCCTTCATTGCCGGGGGCACCATGGCGCCGATGGCGGCCAGGAGCAGGTCACCGCCCTCCCGCAACAGTTCGCCCTGGCCGACGGGCAGGGCGGAGATGGTCTCGTCCAAGGGCACCCCGAGCCCGTTGCCCCTCGGATAGCGGACCGCGGCGGGGTGTCCGCAGTAGATGCCGGTCATCAGCATCCGCCGCAGTTCGTTCTCGTCCTTCGGCGCCATGAGCACGATGTTGGGGATGCAGCGCAGGTACGCCATGTCGTAGAGGCCGTGGTGGGTCGGGCCGTCGGCGCCGACGATGCCGGCCCGGTCCAGGGCGAATGTGACCGGGAGGTCCTGGATGCAGACGTCGTGGACGACCTGGTCGAAGCCCCGCTGCAGGAACGTCGAGTAGATGGCGGCGACGGGGCGCATGCCCTGGGCGGCGAGGCCGGCGGCGAAGGTCACCGCGTGCTGCTCGGCGATGCCCACGTCGTACATGCGGTCCGGGAAGGCCTTGGCGAAGATGTCGAGTCCGGTGCCGGTGTCCATGGCGGCGGTGATGCCGACGATCTTGTCGTCGTGCTTCGCGAGCTCCACGAGGGCCTTGCCGAAGACGGACGTATAGCTCGGCGGCGTGGGCTTCGAGGGGTCCACCGCCGGCTTGCGCATCTCCCCGGCCTCGGCGTCGAAGGCGGTCACGCCGTGCCACTTCTGGCTGTCCTGCACGGCGGGCTCATAGCCGTAGCCCTTCTTCGTCTGGACGTGGAGCAGGACCGGCCCGTCCTCCATGAGCTTCTTGGCGTCCTGGATGGCCTTCACGGTGGCGTTGACGTCGTGGCCGTTCACCGGGCCCATGTAGCGGAAACCCAGGTCCTCGAAGAGCAGGCCCGGCACCATGAGGCGCTTGATGCTCTCCTCGCTCCACTTGGCCGCCCTGGCCACGTTGCGCGAGACCGACTCCACAGGGATGGCCTTGATGGTGGCCTCGATGCGGTCCCGCCAGCGGTTGTAGTACTGGCCCGACATGAGCTGGTTCAGGTAGCCCTGGAGGGAGCCCACGTTGGGGCTGATGCTCATGTCGTTGTCGTTGAGGATCACGAGGAAGCGCCTCGCCTTGAGGTAGCCGGCCTGGTTCAGCCCCTCGAAGGCCATGCCCGCGGTCATGGAGCCGTCCCCGATCACCGCCACGCAGGAATGGTCCTGGTGCTGCATGTCCCGCGCCTTCGCCATCCCCAGGAGCGCGGAGATGCTGGTGCTGGCGTGGCCCGCGCCGAAGTGGTCGTAGGGGCTCTCGTCCCGCTTCAGGAAGCCCGCGAGGCCGTGGTGCTGGCGCAGGGTGGGGAAGCGGTCCTTGCGTCCGGTCAGGATCTTGTGGGCGTAGGCCTGGTGCCCCACGTCCCAGATGATCCGGTCGGTCAGGAAGTCGAACTCGTGGAAGAGGGCGACGGTGAGCTCGACCGTTCCGAGATTCGAGCTGAAGTGGCCGCCGGTCTCGGAGATGGAGTCGATGAGGAAGCGGCGGACGTCCTCGGAGAGCTGCTCGAGCTGGGCCGGGGTGAACTGCCGGATCGCCTGGGGGGCGGCGAGGGAGTCCAGGAGGGGGTAGCGGCTGGTCACGCCGCCCTTGTTTCCAAGTACCTGGCCCAGGCCTGCAGCGAGCTGGGACTGGGAAGGGACTGCAGCTGACATACGGCACGCTCCGTGGCTTCCTGCAAAGCCTTGCGGGCACCGTCGAGGCCCAGGAACGCAGGGTAGGTGATTTTACCCCTGCCGCTGTCTTTTCCCGCACGTTTACCGAGGGTCGAGGCGTCGGAGGTCGCGTCCAGGATGTCGTCCTGGATCTGGAACGCGAGCCCCAGCGCGGCTCCGGCCTCCCGGAGGACCACGACTTGGGCCTCCGTCCCCCCTCCCAGGATGCCTCCCAATTCGAGGGAGGCGCGGAGGAGGGCCCCCGTCTTCAGCCGGTGGATGGCCTGAAGGTGGGCCAGTTCGAGGTCCCGGCCTTCCCGGGTCAGCGCCTCGCCTTCCAGGTCCAGGGCCTGTCCGCCCACCATGCCCCGCCAGCCCGCCGCCTCGGCGAGCACCAGGATGGCCCGGGTGCGCCGCTCCGCGGGGGCCTCCCCTTCCCCGGCGAGGACCCGGAAGGCCTCCGTCAGCAGTCCGTCCCCCGCCAGGATGGCGTGGGCCTCGCCAAAGGTGATGTGGCAGGTGGGCTTCCCCCTGCGGAGGTCGTCGTCGTCCATGGCGGGGAGGTCGTCGTGGACCAGGGAATACGTATGCACCAGCTCCAGGGCCACGGCGGCGGGCAGGGTGGCCGCGGCCTCCCCGCCCACGGCCTCCGCCGCCAGCATGCACAGCACGGGACGCACCCGCTTTCCCCCCGCGGCGAGGCTGTAGCGCATGGCCTCGGCGAGACGGGCGGCCTCCCCGTCCTCGAAGGGTGCGAGCAGGGGGCCTTCGAGGAGGGGCAGCAGACGGTCCAGGTCCCGGCGAACCGCCTCGGCCGGCCCGGTCACGCCTCGCCCTCGCCGGGCTCCCCGGGACCGGCATCCAGGGGCTCGACACGGTACTCGCCCTGCAGGCCCGTCTTGAGGACCTCCACCCGACGCTGGGCCTGGGCGAGCTGGGCCTGGAGGTCCTGGCTCAGCCGCACGCCCTCCTCGAAGCGCGCCAGCGCCTCCTCGAGGGAGAGCTGACCGCCCTCGAGCTGCTGGACCAGGGCCTCGAGACGGTCGAGGCCGTCGTCGAAGGAAGGGACCGGCTGGCTCGCCACCGGGCGCCTAGCGGCTGAAGGACTTGGCCATTTTCGCGCCCAGGTCCTCGGTCTTGTAGCCCTCGGGAAGGGCGAAGGCGGAGGCCGGCACCGGCCCTTCCTTCACCTCCGTGGCCTCGGTGGTGGTCTCGCCGACCATGGGCAGCACCGTGCGGGTCCTGAGGGCGACGCCCTGGATCTTCGACAGCTCCTCGCCCACCTTGCGCATGCCCGCAGCCGCGGGTCCCACGGCGCCCATGAGGTTCCGCACCTTCAGGAAGCGGGAGTAGGCCACCGCCGGGATGGGGGGCTTGAGGGTGGGGTCGTTGCTGGTCTCGAAGACGGACTTGCCCATGGTGATGGTCCATTTCCGGCAGCTCCTCCCGGCCACGGACTCCTTGCCGCCGTCCTCGACGTGGACTTCCGTGTCGCCGCCCCCCGGCATCATCTTCAGCGCGAAGGGGGGCATGTCCTTCAGCATCTTCGCCGCGCCCTCGGCCATCGCCTCCATGTCGTCCCAGGCGATCTTCTGGACCAGCTTCTTCTTGTGGTCGATGAGGTAGGTGACGCCCTTCTCGTAGTCCACCAGGGTGTCGCTGCCGGCGGGGTTGTTGATGCGCATGAACTTCGAGGACCAGAAGTGCGTCTGCACCCCGTCGTTCATCCTGCCCGTGGCCTTGAAGGTGATGGTGAGGTCGCCGGCCAGGGCCTGGGCCGCGAGGGCGGCGGTCAGGGCGGCCAGCCTGAGGGTGCGGAACATGGGAGCCTCCGGAGGTACCAGGGAAGGGTAGCCCGCGGGCGGGCTCCGGGGCCAGTCCTGTAATCTCATGGCGTGGAGGGTTGAGATGGCACGTGTGCTGGTGGTGGACGACAGCCGGGAGACCTGCGACCTCCTGGAGGAGCTCCTGGGGGAGCTGGAGCTTGATGTGGTGAAGGCCACCCGGCCCGACGACGCGATCCAGAAGCTCAACGGCGGGGGCTTCGACCTCATGCTCTCGGACATCAACCTCGAGGCCCGCCTGGATGGCCTGGACCTCCTCCGCGCGGCCAAGCCCCTGGGCGTCGAGACGATCCTGCTCACCGGCTTCGGCACCATCGAAAAGGCCCTGGAGGCGGTCCGGGAGGGCGCCTTCGACTTCCTCTCCAAGCCCTGGAACAACGAGGAGCTCAAGGCCCTGGTGAAGCGCGCCCTCGTCCGCAAGGAGGGCAGCGGGCAGAAGTCCGAACGGAAGGCCCCGCGCAGCGTGATGATTGGGAGCAGCCCCAGGATGATGGAGGTCTACAAGACCATCGCCTCCCTCCAGAACTCCCGGGCCACGGTGCTGATCATCGGAGAGAGCGGGACCGGCAAGGAGCTGGTGGCCCAGACGATCCACCAGAGCAGCGACCGCAAGGACCGGCCCTTCGTGGCGGTGAATTGCGGAGCGCTCACGGAGACCCTCCTGGAATCGGAGCTCTTCGGCCATGCCAGGGGATCGTTCACCGGCGCGATCAGCGACAAGAAGGGTCTCTTCGAGGAGGCCAGCGGGGGCACGATCTTCCTGGACGAGATCGGGGAGACCTCTCCCAGCTTCCAGGTCCGGCTCCTCCGCGTCCTGCAGGAGCAGGAGGTGCGCCGGGTTGGAGCAAATCGGACCGTGAAAGTGGACATCCGGGTGATCGCTGCGACCAACCGGGATCTCGCCCAGCTCGTGAAGGAGGGCCGGTTCCGCGAGGACCTCTACTACCGGCTGAGCGTGGTGGAGATCCGCGTCCCGGCCCTGCGGGAACGCTGGACCAAGGATGACAAGGGGCGGGTCGTCTCGGACGTGTCCCTCCTGCTGGACCACTTCCTCGCCGAAGCCTCCCAGAAGGACGGTGTGGAGTACTCCATGCGGCCCGACGCCCGCGCCCAGCTCGAGGCCTATTCCTGGCCCGGAAACGTGCGGGAGATGGGCAATGTCGTCGAGCACCTCACCCAGCTCAGCCGGGGGCGGGAGATCACGCCCGAGGACCTCCCCGTCAAGGTGAGGGAGGAGAACCGGGGCAAGGATCTCCGGACCCCCATGGCCCCGGCCCCCCTCCTCGAGCTCATCGAGGGGTGGAACCACCTGCCGAGCCTGGACGAGCTGGAGAAGCGCTACATCCAGGTCCTCCTCAAGCACGAATCCCGGAAGAGCCGGATCGCCGAGATCCTCGGGAAGGACCGGACCACCCTGTACCGGAAGCTGAAGGACCTGGGCCTCGGGGACGGTGAAGAGGCCTGAGCCCGCAGGTGATGCAGAATGGGACCATGTTGCAGATCGCAACGGGTCCACCTCCTGCCTGCGCCCTTTTAACTTTTGATAATTGGATACATATCAAATGGCGTGAATCCTGCTCCCTTCAGGGATTCCGGCCGTGCCGGTCAACCCTTTATCAGGAGAATCCCATGAACAAGCTCGCTGCCCTGCTCGTGGCTGCCGCGCTCGTCAGCCCCGTCTTCGCCGGCGACAAGGCCCCGGAGACCAAGCCCGAGGCCAAGAAGGTCGAGACCAAGAAGCCCGCCAAGAAGGCCGTCGAGAAGAAGGACGAGGCCGCCAAGAAGTCGGCCCTGAGCCTCGACGACAAGAAGATGGCCCCCAAGGCCGACGACAAGAAGGCCGCCCCCAAGGCCGAGGAGAAGAAGGCCGAGGCCGCTCCCGCCGCCGAGGGCAAGAAGCACCACAAGAAGCACAAGAAGGCCGCCAAGGCCGAGGCCGCTCCCGCCAAGTCCGCCCTGAGCCTCGACGACAAGAAGATGGCCCCCAAGGCCGAGGAGAAGAAGGCCGAGGCCGCTCCCGCCGCCGAGGGCAAGAAGCACCACAAGAAGCACAAGAAGGCCGCCAAGGCCGAGGCCGCTCCTGCCAAGTCCGCCCTGAGCCTCGACGACAAGAAGATGGCCCCCAAGGCCGATGACAAGAAGGCCGCCCCCAAGGCCGAGGAGAAGAAGGCCGAGGCCGCTCCCGCCGCCGAGGGCAAGAAGCACCACAAGAAGCACAAGAAGGCCGCCAAGGCCGAGGCCGCTCCCGCCAAGTCCGCGATGACCGCCGACGAGAAGAAGGCCGACGAGAAGAAGGCCGAGCCCAAGAAGGGCAAGAAGAAGGCCGCCAAGGCCGAGGAGAAGAAGGAGGAGAAGAAGAACTAAGCGTTCTTCCTCCCCTGCCGGACGGGCCCGAAAGGGCCCGTCCTTCGTTTCGGGGCCTTCCCGCCCGCCGGTGCCCCCCCGCGGAGCCCGGCTGGACCTGGCCAATTGCGGTATGCTCAGGTCTCGCATCCCGCTTGGAGGTCCCTCGTGGCCAAACTCGATCTCGTCATGTTCGAGGAGGAGTTCAGGCAGCTCCAGGACATCATCGGCCGACTCCAGAAGGATGCCTCCGCCAAGGTCGTGTTCCTCGTCGACAAGAACGGGCAGCAGATCGCCGCCGCGGGGGATGTGCACAGCATCGACGCCACCAGCCTCGCCTCCCTCACCGCCGGCAACGTGGCCGCCACGGACGGCCTCGCCAAGCTGATCGGGGAGAAGGAGTTCAGCCTGCTCTTCCACGAGGGGGAGAAGGACAACCTGCACATCAGCATCGTGGGCAAGCGCGGCATCCTTGTGGTCATCTTCGACCAGAGCTCCAGCCTCGCCCTGGTGCGCCTCCGGGTGAAGAAGACCTCCCGGGAGCTGCTGGAGATCTTCGAGCGCGTGGAGCAGCGCGCCCAGAGCGAGAGCTCCAGCACCACGAAGTTCGAAAGCCCCTTCTCGGAGATCACCGACGAGGACATCGACAAGCTGTTCGGCGACTGAAGGCACTCCCCCGCAGCTCCCACCCTGAAGCCAACGCTGGACCCGGGCGCCCTCCATGACCTTCATCAACTACGCATCCCGCGAGATCAACTGCAAGATCGTGTACTACGGCCCGGGGCTCTGCGGGAAGACGACCAACATCCAGTGGATCCACGAGCAGGCGAACCCCGAGAAGCGGGGCAAGCTGGTGAGCCTGGCCACGGAGACCGACCGCACCCTCTTCTTCGACTTCCTGCCCCTCGACATGGGCACCGTGAAGGGCTTCAAGGTCCGCTTCCACCTCTACACCGTGCCCGGGCAGGTCTTCTACGACGCGAGCCGCAAGCTCATCCTCCGGGGCTGCGACGGCGTGATCTTCGTGGCGGACAGCCAGAAGCCCCGCATGGAGGCCAACATCGAGTCCATCGCCAACCTGGCGACGAACCTGAAGGACAACGGCTTCGACATCCGCACCATCCCCTACGTCCTCCAGCTCAACAAGCGGGACATGCCCAGCGCCGCGCCGGTCGACGAGATGGAGCGCCTGCTCCGCTTCCGGAACGAGCCCATGCTCGAGGCCATCGCCAGCCAGGGCGTCGGGGTGATCGAGACCCTGAAGGCCTGCGCCCGGCAGATCCTCATGGAACTGCAGAAGGGCTGATGGGCGCGCGGCGGGACCGGAACCTGGCCGAGGCCTTCGAGGCCCTCCAGGCCCTGGCCCTGGGCCTGCCGGAGGCCCACGAGGACTACCCCTGGGACCACGTGGCCTGGAAGGTGCGGGGCAAGGCCTTCTGCTTCACCCACAAGCCCGGCGAGGACCTCCGCCTGAGCGTCAAGCTCCCCCACTCCAGCGGCGCGGCCCTGATGCTGCCCTTCGCGCAACCCACCGGCTACGGGCTGGGCAAAAGCGGCTGGATCACGGCGTCCTTCGACGGCCGCGGGAAGCTGCCGGTGGACCTGCTGGCGTCCTGGCTCCTCGAGAGCTACCGGGCCGTGGCGCCCAAGCGGTTGTCGGCCCTCCTCCGGGGCTAACCCCTCCCGCGTTGTGACCGGCGCCCGGGAGGTCCGGACGCCGGTCGCAACGGCCGGGCCGTAGCATGGGGCCGCAGGAGGATCCCATGGCCACCCTCGCGTACAAGGGACAGACCGTCCACACCGCCGGCGAGCTCCCGCCGACCGGCCGTCGCTGCCCGGACTTCTCGCTCCTCCGGCCGGACCTCTCGGCGCTCGCCCTCGCGGACCTCGCCGGCCGAAGGGTGGTGCTCAACATCTTCCCGAGCCTGGACACCACCGTGTGCGCCCGCAGCGTCCTCGCCTTCGACGCCCGCTCCGGGGATGCCTCCAACCTGAGCATCGTGAACGTCTCCGCGGACCTGCCCTTCGCCCAGCGCCGCTTCTCCGAGAGCACCGACCTCCGCGGAGTCGCCTTCGGGTCGACCTTCCGCAATCCCGGGTTCGGCCGCGACTTCGGCGTGCTCATGGTGGACGGCCCCCTGCGCGGCCTGATGGCCCGGGCCGTGGTGGTCCTCGACGAGCGCGGCACGGTCGTCCATGCCGAGCTGGTGCCCGAGCTGACCTGCGAGGCGGACTACGACCGCGCCCTGGACGTGCTGCGCCAACCCGCGCCCAGCCCCGAGGACGCCCTGGCCGGCCGCTAGCCGCCGAGGTACCCGGAGCGCTGGCGGCGCTACTGGGGCGCCGGCGCGTCCACGAAATCCTCCTCGTCCACGGGGGGATCCGGCGGCAGCTTGGCCAGCTCGGCCTTCACCAGGGCCTCGTGCTCCACTTCCTCCTCCCGCAGCTCCTGGAAGAGCCTGCGCACCTTCTCGTCCTTCACGGCGGGCAGCGCCTCCTCGAAGAAGGTCCGCGCCTTCCGTTCCGAGCGCAGGGCCGAGCCCATGGCCTGCCGGGGCGTCATGAAGGCCCGGGCCTCGTCGTAGTCCGGCGCCTCGACGTCGAAGAGGGCCGACCCCGAGACGATGCGCGGCGCGTCCCCGAACAGCTCCCGGCGACGCGCGGCCAGGGCCTCGCCGTGCTTCGCCTCGTTCTGGGCCATGAACCGGAAGAACCGCGCCGCCTCCGGGGTCCGGTGCTGGTCCATCTGGGCGGCGAACTCCTCGTAGCGCTCCCGGGCCTCGTCCTCGATGAGGATGGCCAGGTCCAGGGCGTCCATGAGGGACAGGGTGGCGAGGTCGAGGCCGCGGATGGGCATGGCGGCTCCTTCAGGACTTGATGAAGAGGTCGAGGATGCGCTCCCGGGGCGGCGCACCCTTCATCAGGAGGGCTTGCCGCTCCTTGACCAGGGCCTCGAAGGTGGGCGCGGGGTCCGGGTTCTTATAGAAGACGCCGAGGTGGAGCTTCGTGCCGTACTCCTGGGCGAGATCCATCGCCGCCAGGCGGTCCGAGGGATCGTGGTGGAGCTCGGCGAGGGACTGGCTGATGGCCTTCAGCCCCTTGAGCTGCTGGGCCTCCTCGCCGTAGGTGACGCAGGGGGACTGGATGTTCACGAAGGCGAAGCCCGGGAAGCGGATGGCCTCCTCGAGGATGGCGGCCATGCCGACGAGGTCCGAGGGGCAGGCCTGGGCCACGAAGCCCGCGCCGTAGGCCAGCACGTAGAGCAGCGGGTTCACCGGCGCCTCGAGGCTGCCGTAGTGGGAGGTGCAGGTGATGCGGCCCTTCTGGGACGTGGGTGAGAGCTGGCCCTTGGTGAGGCCGTAGATCTGGTTGTCCATCACCAGGTACGTGATGTCCATGTTGCGACGGATCAAGTGGGCGATGTGGCCGCCGCCGATGGAGAAGCCGTCGCCGTCGCCCCCCGCGGCCAGCACCAGCAGGTCCGGGTTCGCGAGCTTGATGCCCTGGGCGATGGGCAGGGCGCGGCCATGGACGCTGTTGAACCCGTAGGCGGTGGTGTAGCCGGGGATGCGGCTGGAGCAGCCGATGCCGGAGACGAAGGCGATCTCATGGGGCGGCCGCCCGATGGCCGCCAGCGCCCGGTAGACGCCCTGGACGACGGCGTAGTCGCCGCAGCCCGGGCACCAGATCGGCTTGAGGTCGCTCCGGTAGTCCTTCGCCTGGAATTCGCAGGTGGCGCTCATGGGAACCTCACTCCTGGGGCTGGAGCAGGCCTTCGTGGCTGCGCTGCAGCTCGGAAAGCAGGTGCTGGAGGGCCCCGACGATCTCGGTGGGCAGGAAGGGGTTGGCGCCGCTGCGGGCCATGGACTTCACGCCCGCGGGCAGGTCCAGGTGCATGCGGAGCACCTTGTGGAACTGGGCCAGGTGGGAGAGCTCCACCACGAGGCCGGCCTTCACCGAGGTGAAGAAGTCCTGGTAGGCCTGCTCGGCCACGGGGTAGAGGAGCGTCGGCACCAGCAGCTTCACGTCCAGGCCCTGCTCCCGGGCGAGCAGCAGCGCCTCCCTGCAGACGCCCGCCACGCTGCCCCAGGCCACCAGGGCGAGGGGCGCCGCCGGGTTGCCTGCCACCTCGAAGAGGTCCCTGCGCTCCTTCAGCGGCGCGAACTTCTTCGTGCGCTTGTCGTTCATCTTCTGGTGGACGCTGCCGCTGTTCGTCGGGGAGCCCACCTCGGTGTGCTCGATGCCCGAGGCCAGGTAGGTCCCGCCCGGCATGCCGGGGTGGCTGATGGGGCTGATGTGCGTGTCGGTGTCCTTGAAGCGCTTGTAGCCCTGCAGGTCCGCCGCGCCGGGGCGGAGCCGCTCCTCGATCACGAAGCGCGAGGTGTCGATGGGGTCCAGGGTCTCCTTGCGCTGGCTGATCTCCTGGTCCGAGAGGATGATCACCGGCGTCTGGTAGCGCTCGGCGATGTTGAAGGCCTCCACGGTGACGGCGAAGGTGTCGGCGACGGAGGTGGGCGCGAGGACGGGGCGGATCACGTCGCCGTGGGCGGAGAAGGCCGCGGCGAAGAGGTCCGACTGCTCGGACTTGGTGGGCAGGCCCGTGCTCGGGCCGCCCCGCTGCACGTCCACGATGACCAGGGGCAGCTCGGCGATGCTGGCGAGGCCCATCATCTCGGTCTTGAGGGAGAGGCCCGGGCCGCTGGTGGCGGTCATGGCCTTCTTCCCGGCGAAGGAGGCGCCCACGGCCGCGCCGATGCCCGCGATCTCGTCTTCGGCCTGCAGCACCGCACCGCCGTACTTCCACACGTGGTCGGTGAAGAACTGCATGATCTCCGTGGACGGCGTGATGGGGTAGCCGCCGAAGAAATCGCAGCCGGCGAAGATGGCCGCGGCGGCGCACATGTCGTTGCCGTCGGTGAGCAGCTTCGGGGTGCCCTTGGCCTCCGCCGGCGCGATGGCCATGTCGGACTTGAGGGGGTGCTCGCGCGCGAAGGCGATCCCCAGGTCGAAGGCCCGCTGGTTGGCGTCCACCAGCTCTTGCCCCTTCTTCGCCAGGCGCTTGCGGATGCCCTGCATCACCGCGACGGCGCCGATGCCGAACCAGCCCGCGATGAGTCCGAGCACCACGGTGTTCTTGGCGCGCTCGGTCCCGGCGGCGCTCTTGGCCATCTCGGAGATGGGCACGGCGAAGACCTGCAGCGGCGTCACGCCCACCAGCGGGATGTCGGTCTCGGCCACCCCGGTCGCGGCCTCATAGATGACGACGGTCGATCCGCTCACGGGCAGCTCGGCGCCGAACTTGAGGAAGTCCTCCCAGTTCAACGCCACCGCCACGTCCAGGTTGCCGCCGGGGTTGAGCACCGGGTTCGTGCTGATGCGCACCCGGCAGGAGGATTCGCCGCCCCGGATCTGCGACCCGAAGCTCTTGGTCATCACGCCGTGGTACCCCTCCAGCGCCGCCGCCAAAAGCAGCGACTCCCCCGCCGACACGATGCCGTCGCCGCCGGAGCCGGCCATTCCTAGGACGAGATCCTTGCGCATGGGCACCTCGGAGTTGGGGACGCGGGGGCGGGACGCCCTTGGCGCACGGGGCCGACACCCTGCACGCCTGGGCGCGGGTCTGCCGCACTTCCAACCCTAGGGCCCGAGTCCGTTGCGGTACGTCACAGTCCGGCACCTCCGGGATGACAACCCGCCCTGCCGGGAGAACCCCGGGACTTGACCAGGACACGGGCCGGCCGCGGTTCCTGCGGTTCGCCCCCAGGGCTGTGCGTTTCATCACAAGGGGATCCCATCATGGTTTAGGATCCCTAGCTTGGGGGATCAGGGCGCCGGTCCGGCCCCGAGGCAGTATCACCGTTGGGGGCTGTGCGGGTTCGTCCCGCAGGGTCCGGATCCTGAGCCCGTGGGAACGGCTCCCCGTAAGGAACGCTCGCATGGCTCGAAGGCAGGCCCTCCCGAGGCAGGATGCGCATGCGGTCCGTTCTTGGGCCGCCCGAGCGGGACGGCGGCGCCTGAGGGCCTGCGATGGCCTCGCGGCCCCCCCGGACCCGACGCGCCTCACCCGGATCGAGGGCCCCGCCGGCGCCGTGCCCGGGGGAGGACCGGGCCCATGAACGCCCTCGGCACCGTGCTGGTGGTGGGCGCCGTCCCAGCCGACCTGAAGCTGCTGGCGGACCTGCTCGCGGTGGAGGGATTCCAGGTCCTGCCCGCCGACAGCGGGGAGCGGCTGGTCCCGGCCTCCGCAGCCGCCCGGACCCCCGACCTCATCCTGCTGGACATCCGCGGGTCGGACATGGACGGATTCGAGGTGCTGCGGCGCCTGAAGGCCGACGAGGCCGCCCGGGACATACCCGTGGTGCTGATCAGCGGTGTTTCGGAGGTCCGCGATCGGGTCGAGGGGCTCCGGCTGGGCGCCGTGGACTTCATCTCCAAGCCCATCCAGCCCGATGAGATCCTGGCCCGGGTTAAGACCCATCTGGAACTGCAGCGGCTGCGCCTGCGCCTCCAGGCCAAGGCGGAGGCCCTGCGGGAGGCCAACGAGGGGCTCGACCTCGAACTGACCGAGCGCAAGCAATCTGAGGCCAGGCGGCAGGCCATGAACCTCGAACTCGAGCAGGCCTGGGCGCGACTGGAAGCCGAGAATGCGGAGCTGCGGGCCCAGATCGAAGAGCGGCAGCGCGCCGACACGGCCCTTCGCGTGGGCGAAGAACGCCTCCGCCTCGCCCTCCAGGCTGCCCGGCAGGGCCTCTACGACCTGGACGTGCAGACGGGGGAGGCGGTGGTCAGCCCCGAGTACGCCACCATGCTGGGCTACGATCCCCGTACCTTCGTGGAGACGAACGCGGCCTGGCTGGAGCGTCTGCACCCGCAGGACCGCGAGAGGGTGGGCGCGGCCTACATCGACTACATCGAAGGCCGGTCCGCGGAGTACCGGGTGGAGTTCCGGCAGCGCACCCGCTCGGGGGACTGGAAGTGGATCCTCTCCCAGGGCAGCCTCGTGGAGCGGACGGCGGACGGTCGGCCCCTGAGGATGCTCGGGACCCACACCGACATCACCGAGCGCAAGCTGGCGGAATCCGCCCTCCGTGAGAGCCACGACCGCTTCGAGCTGGCCAACCGCGCCACGTTCAACGTGATCTGGGACTGGGACATCGCGAAGGGGACCTTCTGGCGCAATGACAACTTCCAGACGCTTTTCGGCTACTCCGTCGAGGATCTGGCCCCGGCCACGCACCAGGACTACGACCTGATCCACCCCGAGGACGAGGCCCGGGTCCGGGCCAGCATCGAGGCGGCCCTGGCCGGCGGCGGGGAGCATTGGACCGAAACCTATCGCTTCCGCCGCAAGGACGGCACCTTCGCCACGGTGGAGGATCGGGGCGTCATCGTCCGAGGCGCCGGCGGACGGGCCCTGCGCATGCTCGGGGCCATGCAGGACGTGACCCAGCGCATCCAGGCCGAGGAGGCGCTGCGGGAACGCGAGCAGCGCTACCGCTCCCTCTTCGAGAACATGCTCCACGGCTTCGCCTACTGCCGGATGATCGTCGAGCCCGGACAACCCCTGGACTTCGTCTACCTCGCCGTCAACGAGGCCTTCGGGACGTTGACCGGCCTGGGCAACCCTGTGGGCCGCCGGGTCTCCGAGCTGGTGCCCGGCATCCAGGACGCGGACTCGGAGCTGCTGGAGAGCTACGCCAGGGTCGCCGCCGGGGGCCCGCCCGAGCGGTTCGAGCGCCATGTCGAGAGCATGGGCATGTGGTTCGCCATATCCGCGTACAGTCCCGCGCCCGGCCACTTCGTGGCCCTGTTCGACGTGATCACGCAGCGCAAGGAGGCCGAGGCCGCGCTGAGGGAAAGCGAGGAGAAGCTGCGGCGCATCGTCGAGCACAGCATGCAAGTCTTCTACTCCCACACCGTGGACAACGTGCTCACCTACGTGAGCCCCCAGGCCGAGGCCTTCTTCGAGGTGGGGCCCGAGGGCTTCGACCGGCCCTGGACGGATTTCCTCACCGACCACCCCGGCAACGCGGAGGGGCTCGAGCGCACCCGCAAGGCGCTGGAGACCGGCGAGCGCCAGCCGCCCTACGAGCTGGAGCTGCAGACCGCCGCCGGCCGCCGGATCTGGGTGGAGGTCAACGAATCCCCGGTGCTGGAGGGCGGCCGGCCGGTCGCCATGGTGGGCGCCCTCACCGACATCACGGCCCACCGCGGCGCCCAGGAGCAGCTCCGCCTCCAGAGCAGCGCCCTGGAGGCGGCGGCCAATGCCATCGTCATCACCGACCGGCAGGGCGTCATCAAGTGGGCCAATCCCGCCTTCACCACCATCACCGGCTACGGCGTGGAGGAGGCCTGGAACCGCACTCCCGGGGAACTCCTCAAGTCGGGTCTCCACGGCGAGGCCTTCTACCGGGAGATGTGGGACACGCTGCTCGCGGGCCGCACCTGGCAGGGCGAGCTGGTGAACCGCCGCAAGGACGGGAGCCTCTATGACGAGGAGATGACCATCACCCCGGTGAAGGACGCCTCGGGGGCGATCAGCCACTTCGTCGCCGTGAAGCAGGACGTGACCCAGCGCCGGAGGGCCGAGGTGGAGCGGGCCAGCCTCAACCGCTCCCTCAAGATGCTCAGCGCCTGCAACGAGGCGCTGGTCCGGGTAGAAGACGAGCAGGAGCTGCTGAACGTCGTGTGCCAGGTCATCGTGGACATCGGCGGCTACCGCATGGCCTGGGTGGGCTACGCCATGGAAGACCCCGCCCGCTCCGTGGTCCCGGCCGCCTGGGCCGGGGCGGAGGACGGCTACCTGGGGGAGATCCGGGTGAGCTGGGCCGAGGACGAGGCGGCCGGTCAGGGTCCCGCGGGGCTCGCCATCCGCGGAGGGCGGCCGTCGGTCCTTGATGACGTGGCCTCGGACCCGGCGGCCGCCTCCTGGCGGGAGGCCATGCTCGCCCGAGGCTACCGGAGCGTGGTGGCACTTCCCTTGCGCTTCGCCGGCAGGGCCATCGGCGTCCTGGCCCTCTACAAGGACGTGGCCTCCCACCACACGGCGGAGGATCTGGAACTCCTGCAGGAGCTGGTGGACGATTTGGCCTACGGCATCGGCAGCCTCAGGGCCCGCAAGGAGCGGGAGCAGATGGAGCGCGCGGTGCTGAAGATGGCCCAGGGCGTGTCCGGCAAGGAGGCCGGCGGTGACGGCAGCTTCTTCGACCTGATGGTGGCCAGCCTCGTGGAGGCCCTCGGTGCCCACGGAGGGCTTCTGGGCCGGGTCGCCGGCCCCGGAGGCGATGTCGTCCAGACCTTGGCCCTGGTGCTGGGGGGCGATCGACAGGCGAATATCGCCTACGCCCTGGCCGGCACTCCCTGCGAGCAGGTCCAGGGAGGGAACACCTGCGTCATACCGAAGGGTGTGCAGGCCCGCTTCCCCGCCGACGCGATGCTGGCCCAGCTGGGCCTGGAGGGCTACGCCGGAACGCCCCTGCGGGATTCCCGAGGGCGGTTCCTGGGGCTGCTGGCGGTCTTCTTCACCGAGCCCCTGGAGAACCCGGCCCTGGTGGAATCCACGCTCCGCGTCTTCGCGGCCCGGGCCGAGGGGGAGCTCGAGCGCCTGGACGCCGACCAGCGACTCCGGGAGCAGGCCTCCCTCCTCGACGAGGCCCACGACGCGATCCTGGTGCGGGACATGGAGCACCGGCTCCGCTTCTGGAACCAGGGGGCCCAGCGGCTCTACGGCTGGACGTCCCAGGAGGCCCTGGGCTGCTCCATCGTGGACCTGCTGTACCGGGATCCGGGCGACTTCGCCGAGGCCCAGGCGATCCTCCTGGCAGACGGCGAGTGGAGCGGCCGCCTGTTCCACCGCCACCGGGACGGCCGCGACCTCGTGGTGGAAGGGCGCTGGACCCTGGTGCGCGACGAGGCTGGGGCGCCACGTTCCGTGCTGGCCATCAACACCGACATCACCGATCGCGAACGGGCCGAAGCCGAGCTGGCCCGGTACACCGAGCGCCTCGAAGCCCTGCGGGGCATCGACGCCGCCCTCCTGGGCGCCCGGGGCACTCAGGAGCTCGCCCAGGGCGCCCTGGCGCGCCTGCGGCACATCATTCCGTTCGACCGTGCCTCGGTGGTGCTCTTCGATCCCGAGCAGCGGACCGGAACCTTCCTGGCCGTGGACCAGGAGAGTCCCTGGGAGCCTGTCGCGGGCGAGGTCCGGCCCATGGCGGACTTCCGGGACCCCCACGAGCTGACCGGTGCGCCCTTCGTGCAGTTGCCGGACCTGACGAGCGCCCCGACCAGCCCCCTGGAGCGCCAGCTCGCCGGCCAGGGCCTCCATAGCCTGGTGTACCTCCCCATGTTGAGCGACGGACAGGTGACCGGCTACCTCGCCCTCTACGCCGTCCATCCCGGGGGTCTCACCCCCGAGCATGCCGAGATCGCCCTGGACATGACGGACCAGCTGGCGGTGGCCCTCCAGCACACACGGCTGAAGGAGGCGCTGGAGGTCTCCAACCGCCAGCTTGAGAGCAATGTGGAGAAGCGCACGGCCGAACTGCGGGCCAGCCTCGAAGCCCTGCAGCTGCTGGAAGAGGAGTTGCGCCAGCGCGAGGCCGAGGCCCGGGCCGCCAGCGAGGCCAAGTCCACCTTCCTCGCCTCGATGAGCCACGAGCTGCGCACGCCCCTCATCGGCGTGACCGGGATGCTGGAGATCCTGGGCCAGAGCGGGCTCACCGCGGAGCAGCGACAGATGGTCGAGATCATCCACGATTCCTCGGCCAGCCTCCTCCAGATCATCGGCGAC
The DNA here is from genome assembly GCA_039812765.1 of Holophagaceae bacterium. Classification (GTDB taxonomy): domain Bacteria; phylum Acidobacteriota; class Holophagae; order Holophagales; family Holophagaceae; genus JADJVL01. The sequence continues at coordinate 35,593 of JBDIBF010000008.1, read as the reverse complement.
ATCCTCGACTTCTCGAAGATCGAGGCGAACAAGCTGGAGCTTTCGCCCCAGCCCTTTTCCGCCCGGGCCCTGGTGGAGTCCGTGGCGAACACCTTCCGCCCGGCCCTGTCGGCCAAGGGGCTGGACTTCAGCGTGGAGGTGGACCCGGCCCTGGCCCCCGCGCACGTGGCCGACACTCTGCGCATCCGGCAGATCCTGAACAACTTCATGAGCAACGCCGTGAAGTTCACCGAATCGGGGAGCGTCGCCCTCCGCCTCCGGGCGACCCGACCGGAGGCGGGCCGCGAGGTCCTGGCTTTCGAGGTGGAGGACACAGGCATCGGCGTGTCCGAGGAGCACCAGGCCAAGCTCTTCGCCCCCTTCACCCAGGCCGAGGCCAGCACAACCCGGCGCTTCGGAGGCACCGGCCTGGGTCTGGCCATCTCCCGGCGCCTTGCGGATCTGATGGGCGGGACCCTGGGCATGCGCAGCGCCCCCGGGGCCGGGACCACCCTGACCCTCAGGCTGGAGCTGCCGGTGGGCGACCCGGCCCTGGTCCTGGGGGCGGCGAACGACGGGGCCCCGGCGAACCCGTCCCCCCGTCCGGCCCCCACGCCGGAGCAGGCGGTGGCCGAGCGGAGCCTCGTCCTCCTGGCGGAGGACCACCCCACGAACCGCATCGTCATCACCCAGCAGGTGAACCGCGCGGGCTTCGCCCTCGAAGTCTCCGAGGACGGCGAGGATGCCTTCAGGCTCTGGAAGACGGGCCGATTCTCCGTGGTCCTCACCGACCTCCACATGCCGCGCATGGACGGCTACCAGCTCACCCGCGCCATCCGCGACTGGGAAGCCGCCCACGGACTGCCCCGCACCCCCATCCTGGCCCTCACCGCCAACGCCCTGGGCGGCGAGGCACAGCGCTGCCTCGATCTCGGCATGGACGACTACCTCGTCAAGCCCGTGACCATCCCGCTCCTGGCGGAGAAGCTCAACCGATGGCTGCCCCACATCCAGGCATCGTTCCCACACCCCGCCGCCACGCCGGCCTGGAACCCCCTGGCCAAGCTGGAGGCCGGCTGCCTCCTGGCCCTGGGCGACTCCGAGGAGAGGGTCCTGGAGATCCTCCGTGAATTCATCGGGACCACACGCCGGGACCTGCTGGAGCTCATGGGCGCCGTGGACCGGAAGGACCGCGAGACCCTCGTCCGTCAGGCCCACCGCATCAGGGGCGCGAGCGCCATGGTCGGGGCCGCCGATCTGGCGTCGCGCGCCGCGCGGCTGGAATCCCTGGGCCGGGACGGCGTCCGCGACTGGGCCGACCTCGCCAGGGACGCCGCGGAGTTGGAGGTCTCCCTGGCGGATCTCGCCCAAGGATCCTGACCCCCCGGAGGCGGGGAGGCGCGATTGCCCCCGCCGGCGGGGTCCGCGCGGCATGGGCACGGGCCCGCCCGCCAGCGCCGTTCAAGTCCCTCCCCCTCCGCCAACAGATCGGGCCGCCATGAGGCGGCCCCGTTTGGCTCCGGTGGAGGGATTTGAACCCCCGACATCCTGATTAACAGTCAGGCGCTCTAACCAACTGAGCTACACCGGACCGGAACGACCAGTGTACCGGACTCCGGGGGTGAATCAAGGCACGGGGCGCGGCGGCAGGGGCGGGAAATGACCCCCGCCCTGCTCGAACCCTGCCATGATTCCCTTCGCTTTTCCCGAGGGCGCCATGGAGTGGCTCAACTACCATCACCTGCTCTACTTCTGGACGGTCGCGAAGGAGGGCAGCATCGCCCGGGCCGGCGAGAAGCTGCTCCTGGCCCAGCCCACCATCAGCGGCCAGATCAAGGCGCTGGAGGAGAACCTGGGGGAGAAGCTCTTCGAACGCTCGGGACGGCACCTTCAGCTCACCGACATGGGCCGCATCGTCTTCCAGTACGCCGACGAGATCTTCGCCCTAGGCCGCGAGCTGCAGGACACGGTGAAGGGGCGCCCCACGGGACGGCCCCTGGAGCTGGAGGTGGGGATCGCGGACGTCCTTCCCAAACTGGTGGTCTACCGGCTGCTGGAGCCCGCCACGAAGCTGACGGAGACGGTGCGCCTGGTCTGCCGGGAGGACAAGCCGGGACGCCTCTTCACCGAGCTCTCGGCCCAGGCCTTCGACCTGATCCTCTCGGACTCGCCCCTGCCGCCCAACTCGAAGGTGAAGGCCTACAACCACCTCCTCGGGGAATGCGGCGTGCTGATCTTCGGCACGCCGGACCTGGCCAAGGCCTACCGGAAGAACTTCCCGCAATCCCTGGAGGGCGCGCCCATGCTGCTGCCCACCGAGGCCACCATGCTGCGCCGCTCCGTGGACCACTGGCTCGAACGGTCCAACCTCCGGCCGCGGATCCTGGGCGAATTCGACGACAGCGCCCTCATGATGGTGTTCGCCCAGGCCGGCCGCGGCCTCGTGGCCGCCCACGCCGCCGTGGAGCGGGAGGTCCGCGCCCAGTACGGCCTGGTGCCCCTCGGGCCGCTGCCGGACGTGAAGGAGCGCTTCTACGCCATCTCCATCGAACGCAAGCTGAAGCACCCGGCGGTGATCGCCATCTCCGAGACCGCGCGCAAGGAACTGTTCGCGTGAGGATCGCCGTCTTCTGCGGCTCCCGCGGCGGCGCGCGCCCGGCCTACCTCCAGGCCGCCCGGGGTCTCGGCGCCGCGCTCGCCCGCCGGGGCCACGGCCTGGTCTACGGAGGCGCGCGCGTGGGCACCATGGGCGCCCTCGCGGACGCGGCCCTGGCGGCGGGCGCATCGGTGACCGGCGTCATGCCCCGCGCCCTGGTGGCCCGGGAGGTGGCCCATCCCGGCCTCACCGAATTCCATGCCGTGGACTCCATGCACGCGCGCAAGTCCCTCATGGCGGACCTCGCCGACGGCTTCATCGCCCTCCCGGGGGGCTACGGCACCCTGGACGAGCTCTTCGAGATCCTCACCTGGGCCCAGCTCGGGCTGCACGCCAAGCCCGTGGGCCTGCTCGACGTCAAAGGGTTCTTCGGGCCCCTGCTCGCGGCCCTCGACCACGGCGTCGCCGAGGGCTTCCTGGACCCGGCGCACCGGGGGCTGCTGATGCGGGAGCGGGAGGCCGAACTCCTGCTCGACCGGATCGAAGGCTGGCGGCCCGGGCCCGCGGCGTCGAAGTGGGAGGCGCCGCTGGAGCGGTGAGCCCTCGGGGAGGTGGAACTCCTCCCGCGAGGGAGGGGTCGGACCGCTCCCGGGTTCAGCCCTTGGCGTAGCGCTTGAGCTTGGCGAGGTCCACGACCTTCACCACGGGGAAGGTGCTGTGGATGAGGCCGAGGTCGCTCAGGAGGCGCAGGGCGCGGGAGAAGGCTTCCCGGCTGGCGCCGACGCACTGGGCCAGTTCCTCCTGGGTCTCCTCGAACTCCACCACCATGCGGTCCGGATGGTGGGCCTGGTACTCGAGGATGGTCTGGGCCACGCGCTCGGGCACGCTGTGCAGGCTGAGGGCCTCCACCAGCCCCACGAGGTGGCGCACTTTCGCGGCGAAGTGGCGCATGAGGCCTTCGGCGACCTCCGGACGGCGGTGGGCCATGTCCCGCAGGGGCGCGCCGGGGATCAGCCACAGTTCGGTCTCGCCGTGGGCCTCGGCGCTGCTGGCGATGGGGGCGCCGTCGAAGACCGGCACTTCGCCCACGCACTGGCCCGGGCGGAGGAATTCGAGGACCTGGATGTGCCCGCGGCCGTCCGTGCGGAAGACCTTCAGGGCGCCCCGGACCACCACCAGCACGCCGGGCAGGCGGTCGCCCTGGGAATAGACGCGATTTCCGTCACTGTATTTCCGGTGTTCGCTGTGACGGGCGAGCTCTTCCGCCTCGGGACGGGGAAGCGCGGAAAAGAAGTCGACTTCCAGGAGGTTCAGGGCGGGCTGGGCCATGCTGCATCTTAGCCAGGGCCCGGGCGGACTGGAACATCGCAAGGTGATGGCCCATCCTGGACCCACCCCCCCGGAGACACCATGCGACTGACCGCCTTCGCCTTGCTGCTGGCCGCCCAGGCCCTTCCCGGCGCCGACACCCCCCCGGCCAAGCCCCAGGCCGCCCCCCCGGCCGCCCCCACCGCCGCCCCCGGAACCCCGGCGACCGCCGCCCCCGGGGCCCTGAAGCCCTTCGCGGATGTGATCAAGGAGGCCAAGGAGATGCCCGGCCTGGTCGGCCTCTGGCAGAAGGACGACAAGGTCTGGCTGGAGCTGAAGCCCGACCAGCTCGGGCCCCTCTACTTCCTGTCCTGGAACTTCCCCCAGGCCCTCGGGGAGCGCGGGCTCTACGGCGGCATGATGGGCGACAGCCACCTCGTCTACTTCAAGCGGATCGGCAACACCCTCCAGCTGCTGGCCCGCAACACGGCCTTCACCGCCCAGGAGGGCACGCCCATCGCGCAGGCGGTGGCCGAGGGGTTCTCCGACAGCCTCCTGGCCTCCGCGCCGGTGCTGAGCCTGCCCCATCCCGAGCGGAAGTCCTTCCTGGTGGAGGCGAACGCCCTGCTGCTGAAGGACCTCCCCATGGCCGCCACCCAGCTGGAATTCGCCTTCCGGCAGCCCTACGGCTTCGACGCCGGGAACAGCTCCTTCCTGAAGGTGGCCTCCGCCCCGGACCAGACCACCTTCAGCGTGAACGCCCACTTCGCGCTGGCGAAGCTGGTGATCCCGCCCGTGAGCATGCCCGGCGCGCCGCCCATGCCCTTCACGCCGCCGCCCCGGACCCTCGAGGACGTGCGCAGCCTCTTCCTGGGCTTCCACTACAGCCTCGCCAAGCTTCCCGCCGAGCCCATGAAGCCCCGCCTCGCCGACGACCGCGTGGGCCATTTCGTCTCCACCCGCTGGGACTTCACCACCGACTTCCAGCCCGACGAGCGGATCCACCTGGTCCATCGCTGGCGGCTGGAGAAGGCCGACCCCGCCGCCGCCCTGAGCCGGCCCAAGCAGCCCATCGTCTACTGGCTCGACAAGAACATCCCCGAGCGGTACCGCGAGACCGTGAAGGCCGGCATCCTCGAATGGAACAAGGCCTTCGAGCGCATCGGCTTCAAGGACGCCATCGAGGTGAAGCAGCAGCCTGCGGACGCCGACTGGAGCACCCACGACGCCCGCCACGCCTCGGTGCGCTGGTTCCTGGGGGTGGACGCCGGCTTCGCCATCGGGCCCAGCATGGTGGATCCCCGCACCGGAGAGATCCTGGACGCCGACGTGGGCATGGGCGAGATCTTCACCCGCGGCGGGCGGGAGGAGTTCCACGAGGAGATCCCGCCGGCCGCCGCGCCCGGCGCGCGGGCGGACCGCTGCACCTACCTCGCGGAGGCCCGGGGCGAGCTCGCCTTCGGCGCCGACCTGCTGGAGGCCCGGGGCGACCTGGAGCCGGGCAGCCCCGCGGAGGAGGCCTTCGTGCGCTCCTACCTCAAGGACGTGGTGATGCACGAGATCGGGCACACCCTCGGCCTGCGCCACAACTTCCGGGCGTCCACGGTCTACTCCGAGGCCCAGCTGGGGGACAAGGCCTTCACCACGGGCCACGGCATCACCGGGTCCGTGATGGACTACACGCCGACGAACATCGCCCGGAACGGATCGCGCCAGGGCGACTACCACATGCAGACCCTCGGACCCTACGACTACTGGGCCATCGAATACGCCTACGCCCCCCTGGATCCGGCGAAGGAGAAGGAGGCGCTGGCCCGCATCGCCGCCCGGGGCGAGCAGGATCCCCTCCTGGCCTTCGGGACGGACCAGGAGGCCGGCTTCGGCCCCGACGCGATGGATCCCGAGGTCAGCCGCTGGGACCTCGGCAGCGATCCCCTCGGCTACCTGGCCAAGCGCATCAACCTCAGCCAGGAGCTCCTGGCCCGCCTGCAGGAGCGGGTCCTCAAGCCCGGGGAGGAGTACAAGAGCCTCCGCCGCACCACCACCGTCGCCCTCGGGCGCATGGGCGGCGCGGCGTCGAACGCGGCCAAGTACCTGGGCGGCGTCGTCTACGTGCGCGACCACGCCGGGTCCCCCCGGGCGCCCCTCGCGCCGGTGAACGGCGGGAAGCAGCGAGAGGCCCTGCGGCTCCTCACCGGCAGCATCTTCGACATGAACGCCCTCAAGCTGCGGCCGGACTTCGCGTCCCGGCTGACGGTGGACCAGTTCGACCGGGGCTTCGGCGGCGCGGCCAGCGCCCCCGACTTCTCCCTGTCCTCCCGGGTGCTGGCCATCCAGAAGTCCATCCTCGGGCAGGTCCTGAACCCGGCCCTCATGCGCCGCATCCTCGACACGCCCGAGAAGTCCCCGGCCAAGGATGTCTTCCGCCTTCCGGAGCTCTTCGACGGCCTGGGGAACGCCATCTGGGAGGAGGCCCGCAAGGGCGCCGAGCCCACGGGCACCCGCCGCGGGCTGCAGAAGGAGCACGTCCGCCAGATGGTCGGGCTCGTGCTGCGCGCCAACCCGGCCACGCCCGACGACGCCCGCGCCCTCGCCCGGGAGAACCTGCGGAGCCTCCAGGCCACCCTGAAGGCCGCCCTGGCCCGGCCCGGCCTGGGCCGGGAGACCAAGGCCCACTACCTGGAGGTCCTGGCCACCCTGGACGAGACCTTCAAGGCCTCGGTGCAGCGGATGTCCCTGTGAGGAGCCTGCTCCTCGCCGCCCTCGGCCCCGCCCTCGCCGCCCAGGCGCCGCCGGGCACCGCGCCCCACCGCGTGGTCCGGCTCAGCGCCCCCGGGGCCGTGATGCCGGTGGAGACCTCCATCGCCCTCGACCCCGCCGCCCCCGAGCGCATGGTCGCCGTCTCCGCCCAGTTCCTCCGGACCCTCGGCGGCCCCGCGGTCAGCAATTTCGCCTACGCGTCCGCGGACGGCGGGGCCGCGTGGCGGTCGGTGCCCACGGCCAACCCCCGCGGGGTCGGCCAGGGGGACGACGTGGTCATCGCCGGGCCCGGCGTCTTCCACCATGTCTACCTCGGCGCCGACGGCTTCCGCGACCGCCGGGCCAAGCGCGGCCACACGGGCCTCTACTGCACCACCAGCCGGGACGGGGGCGCGACCTGGGAGGCGCCGGTGCCGCTGGTGGAGCACATCAACAGCACCCAGCCCTTCGAGGACAAGCCGGGCATCGCCGTGGACACGGTCCCCGACTCGCCCCGCAAGGGCGCGCTCTACGCGGCCTGGACGCGCTTCGAGGTCTACGGCTCCAAGGACCCCCTGCACAAGTCGCACATCTACTTCACCCGCAGCCTGGACGGGGGCCGCACTTTCGACCAGCCGCTGCGCATCTCCGACACGCCCGGCACCTGCGTGGACGACTCGGACACGGTGGAGGGCGCCGTGCCGGCGGTGGGACCCAAGGGCGAGGTCTACGTGGTGTGGTCGGGGCCCCGGGGCCTGGTCTTCTGCAGCTCCACGGACGGCGGCGAAACCTTCGGCAAGGAGCGGATCATCGGCACCCACCCCGGCGGCTGGGACTTCCCTGTCGAGGGCCTCGGCCGCGCCAACGGCATGCCGGTCACGAAGGTGGACCTCTCCAAAGGGCCGCGCCGGGGCACGATCTACGTGAACTGGATCGACCAGCGGAACGGCGACCCCGACGTCTTCGTCATGGGTTCGAAGGACGGCGGCGCCACCTGGAGCGAACCGGTACGCGTGAACGATGACCCCGTCCGCGACGGCAAGGCGCAGTTCTTCACCTGGATGGCCGTGGATCCCGCCGACGGCTCCGTGAACGTGGCCTTCTACGACCGCCGGGGCCTGGAGGGCACCCGGACCGGCCTCACCCTCGCCCGCAGCCTCGACGGCGGGAAGACCTGGCGCAACCACCGCGTGGACCTCGCCCCCTTCGAGTGCAACCCCGGCGTCTTCTTCGGCGACTACCTCGGCGTGGACGCCGTGGACGGGCGCGTGGCGATGAGCTTCATGCACTTCACGGGGCCGAAGGACATCGCCCTGTCCGCGGCGATCTGGAAATTCAGGCCGGGATCGCAGGAGGTGGAGAAATAGCGGTTGGGCCCGGGGCTCCAGGCATGTCGGAGCGGCGCCCGCGCGGGCCGCAATCGAAACGGCCCCGCGAGCGGGGCCGTTTCATCATCTTGGTCGGAGTCCGGGGCCCGGAGGGCTACTTCACCCGCTCCATGTAGGTCCGCTCGACCGTGTTCACGCGGATCTTCTCGCCGGTCTCGATGTAGGGCGGCACGCCGACGGTGATGCCGTTCTCCAGCGTGGCGGGCTTGTAGGAGCCGGTGGCGTTGGCGTTCTTCATGACGGGGGCCGTCTCCTTGATCTCGAGGACGACGCTGGGAGGCAGGACCGCGCTGAGGGCCTGGCCTTCGTAGAACTCCAGCTCGACGGCCATGTTGGGCTGCAGGAAGACCAGGTCGTCGCCCAGGACGTCCTTGCTGACCTCGAGCTGCTCGTAGGTCTCGTTGTTCATGAAGACCAGGTGGTCGCCGTCCTCGTAGAGGTACTCCATCGTGTGCTGTTCGAGGCTGGCCTTGTCGATCTTGTCGCTGGAGCCGAAGCGGTTCTCGCGGTTGATGCCGTCCTTGAGGCGCTTCATCTTCGTGACGATGCGCGCGGGCAGGTTGCCCGGGGTCTGGTGCTCCACGCTGATCACGCGGCACAGCTCGCCTTCGAAGTTGATGATCATGCCGGCGCGGACCTGGGTCGCGTTGATGAAGGGCATCGGGGGCTCCTGGTTCTCGAAACGGCAGGGGAGTTCAAATCAAAGGCCCTGAAGGGAGGATTCAGGGCCTTGGTGGTGGGCGTACCAGGATTCGAACCTGGGACTTCTACCGTGTGAAGGTAGCACTCTACCGCTGAGTTATACGCCCGCGGCCCACCAGTCTACCAAAGCCCCCGGCCGCCTCCAAGGTGCGTTTTTCCTGGGCCGCCAGACCCCCTGCTTGAGTCCTTGGACCTTGGTCCCAGGTCTCTGGCCAAGGGCGAAGGACCAAGGACCAGGGTCCCGGCGGGCAAAGCCCCGGTGACCGTGCGAAAATGCTGGACCTCCCGGAGGACATCATGCGACCCATCACGGTGCTGGCCACCCTGCTCGCCTGCGGCGCGGCATTCGCCCAGGATCCCGCCCCCCAGCCGGTCCCCTCCGCCGTCAGCGATCCCGCCCTCCGCGTCGGGGAGCTGGAGCGCCTCGGGGAGAACGGCCGCGAGGTCATGGTGCTGGGGCTGGACGCCCAGGGCTTCGACAAGCTCAAGCCCAGCCAGCGCAAGTACGCCTACTTCCTCTATCGGGCCGCCATCGCCGGCCACGACATCTTCTACCTGCAGAGCCACCGCACCGCCCTGGAGATCCGCAACCTCCTGGAGGCCATCTACGAGAAGCGCGAGGGCCTGGATCCCTCCGCCGCCGCGGGCCTGGAAGAGTACCTGAAGCTGGTCTGGATCCATCACGGCCAGTACGACCACTGGAACCACACGAAGTTCACGCCCCGGCTCCTCACCTTCGAGCAGCTCAAGGCCGCGGCCCAGCACGCGAAGAGGAAGGGCGCCGCCTTCGACCTGGCCAAGGGCGAGAGCCTGGAGAAGAAGCTGGCGCGGCTCCGCCCCCACATCTTCGACGCGAAGGTGGACCCGGTGCAGGTGAACCAGACCCCGGGCGCGGACCCGGTGGCCACCAGCGCGGTGGGCATGTACGACCCGGGCCTCACGCTCAAGGACATCGAGGCCCTGCCCAAGGCCGACCAGGAGAAGCTGAACGTGCGCTTCGGCCTGGTGCGGGACAAGAAGGGCAAGCGGACCGTCGAGGCCCAGGAGTTCAAGGTGGGCGGGGTCTACGGCCAGGACCTGGAGCGCGTGACGTACTGGCTGAAGAAGGCCGCGGGCTACGTGGACAACACCTTCGTCGAGGTGGAGAAGGACGGCGTCAAGAAGCTGCGCAGCGAGCCCGAGCCCAACCAGAAGGCGGCCCTGGACCAGCTCATCGCCCACTTCGAGACCGGCGACGAGGCGGCCTACAAGGCCCATACCGTGGCATGGCTCAAGACGAAGGGTGCGGTGGACTACCTCAACGGCTTCGTGGAGACCTACAAGGACCCGCGCGGCATCATCGGCAGCTTTGAAGCCAACGTCAGCATCCTGGCCGACAGCGAGAAGATCGGGAAGCTGAGCCAGAACGCCCTCTACTTCGAGGCGAGGATGCCCTGGGACGCCAAGTGGAAGCGCGCCAAGGTGGATCCGCCCGTGGCCACGGTGGTGAACGTGCTGGTGGAGACCGGCGACGGCGGCCCCGTGAGCGCCGCGGCCTACAACCTTCCGAACTACGCGGACGTCCGCAAGGAGCACGGCTCGAAGAACGTGGTCCTGCTCAATGTGGAGAACTCGGACTCGGCCAAGGTGAAGCAGGCCCGGCTGGACGGCTTCTACCGCCCCGAGGACCGCGCCATCGTGGCCAAGCATGGCGCCCTGGCCCGGCAGTGGCTGGTCTACATGCACGAGGTCATCGGCCACGGCTCGGGCCAGGGCGACGAGTCCCTCGCCGGCGCGGATCCCGCCACGAAGATCGGTCCGACCTACTCGGCCCTGGAGGAGTGCCGCGCGGACCTGGTGGCCCTCTACCAGTTCCTGGACCCCAAGGTGGTGGAGATCGGCGCCGTGAGCGCCGAGGAGCACCTGGACGCCGCCCAGGCCATGGTGCTCAGCTACCTGGTCAACCAGTTCGCCGCCAACGCGAACCACCAGGGCGACACCATCCGCGAGGCCCACGACCGCGGGCGGCAGCTGGTGCTCAACTACCTGCTCCAGCCCTCCCGGGACTTCGGCGTGAGGATGGAGGAGAAGGACGGCAAGCGCTGGATCGCCGTCACCGACCTGAACAAGGCCCACGCCGGGATCGGCGAGATCCTCGGAAAGCTGCAGACGTTCAAGTCCATGGGCGACAAGGCCGGCGCCGAGGCCTTCTTCGCCGAGTTCGGCACGAAGGTGAATTCGGCCTGGCGCGACGACGCCAAGGCCCGCGCCGAGGCCATGAACCTCCCCAAGCTCCGCGCCTTCGTCTTCCCCCAGCTCGTGCCCGTCATGGGCGAGAGCAGGTTCGCCAAGGAAGGCGACAAGCGCGAAGTCCTCGCCGACGTGCGCCTCGAGACCCGGGAGGACCTCGCCGAGCAGATGCTGCGCTTCAAGCGCTGGAGCAAGAGCCGGGAGATCGCGCCGAAGTAGGGGCGCCCTGATCCCCCGAGGATGACGCCGGGTCGCTCAGACGGCGTGGCGTCATCCCTGCTCGTCCACCCCGATGCCGCAAACACGGCACTGCCGGACAAAGTAGTAGTGCATGGTCGTCTCGCCGCGGTGGAAGTCCTTCCCGCATCGGGGGCACGTGAAGCCCCTCAGCTTGTAACCGTAGAAGAAGCCAGGGGCGAGGCTGAGCAGAAGCGCCGCCACCTGCCATCCCTCCTTCCACCACGGGATGAGCATGAGCGAGCCGAAGATGGCCAGCACGGCGAACAGCATGGATGCGACGAACCGCATCCTCGCCCGATGGTGGGGCGCCCAGGCGCGCGGCTCGGGGGCGGGTCCGGTCGCGCAGGGCTCCGCCTTTTCAGGCAGGGTCGTCATGGATCAACCCTCCGCGGGTCCACGCGTCGTCGAGAGGAGGATCCTTCGAGCCTCACTCCTCGCCCTTCCTCAGCTTCCCCTCCGGATCGAACTGGTACCCCACGCTCCGGATGGTGTGCACCCACCGCGGGTGGTGGGGGTCCACCTCCATGCTCTTCCGGATCCTGACGATGAAGTTGTCCACGGTCCGCGTGGTGGGTTCGGCGTCGCCGCCCCAGACCTTGGCGATGATGTCGGCGCGGCTCACGACCTGGCCGGCCTTCTCCATGAGGAGCTTGAGGATCATGCACTCCTTCACGCCGAGGGTGAACGGCCCGTGGGGGCCTTCGCCGGCGAAGTTCTCGAAGTCCACCCAGTGCTCGCCGAAGACCTGCCGACCGCCGAAGGACCGGTTCTTGTACCAGGCCTCCCGGCGCAGGATGGCGCGCACCCGCAGGAGCAGCTCGCGCACCTGGAAGGGCTTGCCCAGGTAGTCGTCCCCGCCGGTCTCGAAGCCGTGGACGCGGTCGTCCTCGGTGTTCTTGGCGGTGAGGAAGAGGATGGGCGTGAAGTTCTTGGCGTCCCGCAGGCGCTCGCAGACCGAGAAGCCGTCCATGCCCGGCAGCATCACGTCGAGGATCACCAGGTCCCAGGTCTCCGCCTGGATGCGGCGCAGGGCCTCGTCCCCCCGGGTGATCCAGGTGGCCGGCAGGCCCTCCATCTCCAGGTTGAGCTTGATGCCCTCCGCCAGGCTCAGCTCGTCTTCCACCAGCAGGATCTTGGGTGCACCGTTCACGGCTCGGCTCCGGGCTTGCTCGCTAGAATGGTCCCATGAATCCGTACCTCTCCGTCGTCATCCCGATCTACAACGAGGAGGCCAACATCCCGGCCCTCTGGGAGCGGCTCTCCAAGGTCCTGGAGGAGCACTTCGACCCCGGGCGGGACTGGGAGGTTGTCTTCACGGACGACGGATCCAAGGACAAGAGCCTCTTCATGCTCCTGGAGATCGCCAGCCGCGAGCCCCGGGTGAAGGTCGTCGAGTTCAACCGGAACTACGGCCAGCACGCCGCCATCTTCGGCGCCTTCGCCGAGGTGGAGGGGCAGGTCGTCGTGACCCTCGACGCCGACCTCCAGAACCCCCCCGAGGAGATCCCCAAGCTCGTCGCGAAGGTCGAGGAGGGCTACGACGTGGTGGGCGGGTGGCGCCAGGGCCGGGAGGCGAACGACTCGATCTTCCGCCGCCTGCCCAGCAAGGTCGTCAACATGATCACGCGGAAGACCACCGGCGTGAAGCTCCACGACTACGGCTGCATGCTGCGCGCCTACGGCCGCGAGGTGGTGGACGCCATGCTGCTCTGCAAGGAACGCCACTCCTTCATCCCGGCGCTGGCCAATTCCTTCGCCAAGCGCATCACCGAGGTGCCCGTGGCCCACGCCGAGCGCGCCGCCGGCGACAGCAAGTACGGCCTCTGGAAGCTCATCAACCTCCAGTTCGACCTGCTCACCTCCTTCAGCCTGCTGCCCCTGCAGATGCTCTCCGTGCTGGGCGTCGGCATCAGCGCCGTCAGCGTCTGCTTCGCCCTGGGCCTCCTGGCCTACCGCTTCCTGCACCCCGAGGGCACCGTGGGCGGGGTCTTCACCCTCTTCGCCATCCTCTTCTTCTTCGTGGGCTGCCAGTTCCTCGCCCTCGGCCTGCTGGGCGAATACATCGGCCGCATCTACGTCGAGGCCCGGGACCGGCCGCGGTACATGGTGAAGAAGGTCCACCACCGCCGGGGGGATTCGCCGGGGGTGTGAGGCGGGGTCAGTAGGTGCCGATCCTCCGCTCGAAGCAACAGTCGGCCGCAGTTCTTCAGGCCGCCGCTTGGGGGAACGGTCACCGAGCCTCGTGAAGGACCGAGGCCAGATCCTCTCTCCCCTTTTGCCGGCACAGCAGCATGCCACGGACACGCCCGCTCCCGTCTCCCTCCGCGGCCAGCCTGCGCGCAGCCTCTTCGGCCTGACTGGCGGAGCCGGTTTCCAGAGCCGCCTCGAGCCAGAGGGCGAGCCAGTAGCCCTTCCCGGCCCGCGCTTCGTCCCGGCGGCTGAACCGGGTCACCTTTTCGTTGGTGACGACCAATCGACCCGACCACGCCTCCGCGGCGGAGGGGTGGAACCGCGCCTCGCGGGCTTCGATGGCCTCTATCCGCGCAAGGGCAAAGGCCCGAAGCCCCGCCCAGTCCTTCGCGGCTCTGCGCTGCTCCACCGCGAGGGAGACCGCTTCGGAGAGAGGCCAGAAGGCCACGTCGGTTTCGGGTCCGGGGGCCAAGTCCCGGAGCAACTGGTCGAGCCGTGGCGGCGCTGGGTGGAAGGGCAGCAGGAAGGCCACCAGGTTCCACGCGGCCACCGCTTCCGGCTGGGCGCGGATCAGGGCCACGAGCGCAGGCATGTGCCTCATCGCGGCGCGCTCAAGCGGCTTGGGGACGGAGGCCGGGGCTTCCTTCTCGGGCTTGAGGAACACGGACCTTCCCGTGGACCAGTACTCCAGGCCCAGGAGGCGGTCCAGGTCGGAGGCGCAGGTTTCAGCCCGCGCCTCCGTGGGGGCCCGGAGCCACCGGGCCTGGCTTCGGTCGAGCTTGGCCCACGCCAGGTCCACCCGCTCGGGGTTGGCCCGGAGCAGTTCTGAGTACTGGTCATCCAACGACTTCCACCCCGCGCTCCGGAGGGCCCCGGGCAGATCCGACGGAGGCGTGGACCACCATTCAAGGCGGCGTCCATCCGGGGCGAGGAGATGCACTCCCGGCTCGCGGACCCCGAGCAGGCTCAGCTCCGGGGTGACGGTCTTCTCCCACCGGATGAGGAGATCGTCCGCCAAGTCCTGGGCCCGTTCGGTGGCAAGCGCTTTTCGCCAGGCATCGGGGGCGGGAGGATCGAGGAGGATCAGCCCTCCCTGCCTGAAGGCCAGGGCCGACGTCAGGGACATGGGCATGCCGCCCGGCTCGGGTTTCGCTGGCTCCTGGAGGCAGGCGACCGGAGGGATCATTCGAGGGTGTCGAGGCTCACGCCAAGGCTTAGCCTATCGGCCTTCCACGTGCATTGGACCCGGAAGTTCAGTCCCTGGGCGCGGCGCCCGACTTCGACGAGGGGCCCCTCCTTCCCTTTCAACCGCAGGATGGGTTTCCCCGCAGCGTCCACCACCGTGAGGGACCTCAGGATCCCCTCGAGCACGGGCGCCTCCCCGCCCGACGGGACCGGGATGGATACCTCGCCCAGACGATCGACGAGGTCGCGATCAAGGCTCTTCCATTCTCCCTTCCACCGGAACGTCCGGCCCTCCACCGCGGAAGCCTTCGGATGGATCTCGAGCTCGACCTCCACCTGAAAGGGAGGAGCCGCCTTGGAAGCCGGATCGTCGCCGTGCAGGACGAAGTAGACGGGAACCTTCCGCGGGGCCTCAGGCGGAGGGCAGATCCAAAGGGCAGCGGCAGGGAGAAGTGAAAGGACCATGGCTCAACAACGATAGGTGCATTCGACCCACCAGACGTTCGTCCCGTCCGCGTAGACATCCACATGGACGATCTGCTTCACGAGCCTGCACCCGCTCACGGCGGGACAGCTCAGGTCGGCGCGGGCGGGACTGGAGACCCCAAACACCAGGACCGGCAACACGAGGACACGAGACAGGAGCCTCATCTTCGATTCCTTTCTTTAGGGATGGACGCCAGATCATACCCCCCCTAGCTGTTCCCGCCATCCTGTCAACGCGAGCGGTAAGAAATCCCCCCTGAGCAGTCTTCCGATACGGGCGAGTGGCTCATTCAGTGCTTGAAGGCACTCTTCGGGACGCCAAAGGCGGGCCGAAGAGGACCATGCCAGAATTTCTGGACCTCGCGAACTGCTCTCTGAGTACACAGGACCGCAATGGTGGCCCGGGTGGTCAGTACGAGCCTTCATCCTTCGCAGGGGGATAATCTTTACCGAACTTGTTCTTATGCGGCTCGAAGGGCGGCAGCGTGGCGCCCAGGGTCCAGTCGCCCCGGGTCACGCCGTCCCGGATGGTGATGGGGAAGCTCTGCTCGCCGGTCTCGGGATGCCAGAGCTTGAGGCGGTAGGTGCCTTCGGGCAGGTCGGGGAAGTCCAGGGTGCTGCGGTTGTCCAGCACCTGGGCGTAGGGCGTCTCCAGCACCCAGAGGAAGGCGTTCATCTTGTGGTGCACGTTGCAATAGAGCTTCACGAGGCCGGGCCTAGTGACCGTGGTCCGCGGGCTGTCGCCGGGCTCGTACTGGCCCGTGTCGAAGGGCTGGGCGCAGCAGACGCTGAAGACGTTGTGGACGATGGAGTCCTGGTTGGGGAAGGCCACGGGGCTGCCAGGGGTCGTCCAGGCGACCCGGGGGACGAACTTCTTCCCGTGGGTCTTCATCCTGAGCAGCGGCCGAGGTGTCACCTTCGGCCGGGGGGCGCCCACCGGTTCGAGGATGGCGATGACGTCCTTCACCGGCTCCCGGGACTTGCCGTTCTTGTCCAGGATCTTCACGCTTCCCGCGAGGCTGCCCGCGGCGAGGGGAAGCGCGGCGAGGAGGCTAGCTGTCGAAGCCCACTTCATCGATCTGGCCGTAGAAGCCCACCGGGGCCTTGCCCAGGACGGAACGGAGAACGGCGGCATGGCTCACCTCGTCCCCCATGATGCGCGCGGCGGCGTCCAGGAGGGAACGGGACTGGAGCCTGGCGATGGCGGCCTGGTAGGCCCGGGCGGCCTTCATCTCGAGGAAGAGGGCGAGGCGCAGCACGTCCACCTCGGTCTTCAGCTCGAAGGCGCTGAAGTCATAGGACCGCCTGGCGTCCACCGGCGAGCCCCCGAGACTGGTGATCACCGCGCTGAGGGCCTCCCGGTGGGTCTCGTGGCTGGTCTTGAAGGTGCCTCCCACCGCCAGGGCGCCCTTGGAGAGCAGCCCTGATCCCGCCGCCAGGCCGTAGGCGTACACCGCGGTGTGCTCCAGCTCCAGGGCCCCGTTGAGGAGGGTCAGGTCGGAGACCGGGCGTTCCCCCCCGGCGGACGGGGCCGCGTCAGGCCTGGCGCAGCCCAGGGTCAGGGAGGGCAGGGCCGCCAGGGCGGCGCCCCCGGCGAGGGTGGCGAGGAATCCGCGGCGATCGGACATGGGTCCTCCAGGACAGCCGAAACCCCTACGGGCGGCGCAGGGACTGGGATGACGGGTTCGGCCCGGACATGACACGGGAAAACCCGGACAGGCATCAGAGGCTAAGATCGAGTCACCCTACGCCGTTCCCAGCTCCCCGCCAAGAGGCCCCCATGAAGACCGAAGTGCGGTGGTACCGCAGCCTGGCCTGGAAGTTCTTCTTCCGGACCGCCCTCACCATCCTGGTCATCGTCGGCGCCCTGGTGGCGGTCACCGTGGTGCTGGCCGACCGGCAGGCCCGGGAGTCCGCCCTGCGGGGCATGGTGGGCGCCAGCGCCGTGGCGGACCGGACCTTCGAGCAGCAGGGCCGGATCATGGACGCCGGCCTGGAGGTCTTCACCCAGTACTCGGGCAACCAGGCCAACATCGAGAAGGGGGACTACGCCTCCATCCGGGACACCCTGCTGGAGAACCTGAGCCGCCTCAGCGCCGAAGTGGCGGTGGTGGTCCGGCCCAGCGGGATGCTGCTCTCCTGCACCACGGACGGCGCCAAGCAGGACTACTCGGACGTGGGCATCGTGCAGATGGCCATGCATCCCGAGGAGGCCGCTGCCGCCGGCATCAAGGGACCCTCCTACCGGGGCTTCTTCGAGATCAAGGAGGGCGCCTACAGGGGCGTCTACCACGCCGTGTCCCGGCCCCTTTCCACTCCGGGCGGAAGCTCCCTCGGGGTCATGCTCGTCGGCACCAGGCTGGACGACAAGGCGGCCGTGGAACTCAAGAAGGTCTCCCTCCCCCCGGACCGGAAGGGGGATCCCAGGGCCCACTTCGGCCTGCTCAGCCGATTCAGCCTGTTGGGGGGCACCGTGGATGCCGGAACCCGTGGAGCCCTCGCCGCGAGGCTTGAATCCCACCCCGGCTTCGGCGCTGCGAAGCAGGCCGTGCTCGAGGGCAAGCGCAGCGAGCCCCTCCGTCTGGACGTCGAGGGCCACCCCTACCTCGCGGTCCTCGCCCCCCTCCGGGGGGCCAACGCGGCGGACCTGCAGGTGGCGGACATCCTCCTGATGCCCCTGGATCCGTTCCTTGCGCCCTTCCGGTTGATCCGCAATGTCATCCTCATCGCCGGCGCCTTCGGCCTGGCGATCGCCATCATCGTGGCCCTGACCTCGGCCCGCCGCGTGACCGCGCCGCTGGCGAACCTCACCCAGGCCGCCGTCGCGCTCTCCGAGGGCGAGCGGCCGGAGATCCCCGCCCTCAAGGGCGAGGACGAGGTGGGCTACCTCACCCTGGCCTTCCGGGCCCTGCTCTCGGAGCTGAAGGCCAAGGACGAGCTGCTGGCGGCCCTGGAGTCCGTGCGGGCCCAGGAGAGCGGCGGCGGCATGGCGGAGGGGCTGCACACGATGGGCTCGAAGGTCGGCATGTCCGTGGTGGACATCGACGCCACCGTCCGCATCACCGAGTCCCAGGCCATCCGGGGGGAGATGCCCGAGCCCCAGAAGCGCACCGTGACCCTCAAGCCCGGGGACGTCTTCGCGTCCCGCTACCGCATCGAGGGCATCCTCGGGAAGGGCGGCATGGGCGTCGTCCTCAAGGCACGGGACGAGCAGCTGGACGAGGACGTGGCCCTCAAGGTGATCCGCCCCGAGATCCAGATGGAGCCGGGCTTCCTGGACCAGCTCAAGCAGGAGATCAAGCTGGCCCGGCGCATCTCCCACAAGTACGTGCTGCGCACCCACGACTTCGGCGAGTCCGACGGCATCCCCTTCGTGTCCATGGAGTACCTCAAGGGCGTGACCCTCAAGCAGCTCCAGCAGGAGCGGGGCGCGCTGCCCACGGGCCTCGTGCTCCGCATCGCCCGGCAGGTGGCGGAGGGCCTCGAGGCCGCCCATGCCGAAGGCGTGGTCCACCGGGACATCAAGCCCCTGAACATCCTCTTCGACGGCCGGGGCGACGCGAAGCTCATGGACTTCGGCCTCGCTGCACCCGTGGCCGCCAAGGGCAAGGACGAGGGCGGCCAGGTCTTCGGGACGCCCCGGTACATGGCCCCGGAGCAGGTGCGCGGCGAGCAGGTGGATCCGCGCACGGACCTCTACGCGCTGGGCGTGATGCTCTACGAGCTGGTGACGGGCTTCGCGCCCTACGACCACGAGTCGGTGACCGAGACCCTGCGGATGCAGCTCAGCGCACCCATCCCCAAGGCCAAGGAGTTCGCGCCGGCCATCCCCGACGGCCTCAGCTTCCTCATCGAGCGCCTCATGCAAAAGCGCAAGGAGGACCGCCCCTCCTCCGCCTCGGAGGTGGTGGAGACCCTCAAGATCCTCGCCGCCGGAGGCAGCGGCGAGACCCGGAGGGCCTCCTGATGGACCGGCGCAGGCTCCTGCTCGCCCTCCTCGCGGCCGGGGGAGCGCCCCTGGCCGCGCGGCGGCGCGGCAAGCTCAAGAAGGGCGACTGCACCTACAAGGGCTTCAAGCTCTACGGGAAGGTGCAGCTCGTCGAGCACTTCCCCGACCTCAAGGTGGAGGTGGTGGAGCACTTCCCGGACCTGAAGGTCCAGAAGGTGGACGCCTTCCCCGACGCCTGCGGGAAATGGCAGATCGTCGAGCACTTCCCCGACGTGAAGGTGCAGCTCGTGGAGCACTTCGGGGACCTGAAGATCCAGTGGGTGGAGCACTTCCCGGGCGTGCCCTGAGGTTCGCGCGCCGCGCGGTCCCCGGGCTCGGGGATAATGGGAGTTCGCCCCGCCGCCGGACGCCCCGGCGCGGACGGACCCTCCACGGAAGCCCCATGCCCGCCCGCCTTGACCTGCTCCGCCCCTTCATCCTCCTGCTGGGACTCCTCCTGCCAGCCTTCCCCGCGGGCGCGGACCAGGCCAAGCGCCCCGAGGGCGAGGCGGCCCAGCTCACCCAGGCCCAGAAGAGGAAGCTGACCGAAGCCTGCTATGAAGTGCTCGTCCCCAAGCCAGAGCATGACCCGCTGACCTACGAGAAGCCCCTGCCCTGGGACCTGCTGCCCTTCCACATCCGGAACGACAAGTACTTCTCCATCGGCACCGCCTTCGCGGTCTCCCCCACGGAGCTGCTCACGGCCTTCCACGTGCTGGACCCGACCCAGGACTCCCTCACCCACCGGCGCTTCCTGATCCGGAACGCCCGGCAGGAGGTCTTCGAGGTGGACCGCGTCACCGCCTGCAGCCAGCGCAGGGACGTCATCCGCTTCACCGTCCGCGACCACCGGCTCCCGGCGTGGCTGGATCTCAACCCGGCCTACGAGCTGAATTCCACGGTCTTCACCGTCGGGAACGCCCTGGGCGAGGGCGTGGTGATCCGGCGGGGCGACCTCATCGGGACCCTGCCCGAGGAGATCGAGGGCGCCTGGAAGTTCCTCCGAAGCTCCGCGGACGTGAACGGCGGGAATTCCGGTGGCGCCCTGGTGGACCTCTCGGGCCAGGTGATCGGCCTGGTGGTGCGCCGCAACGACAACATCTCCCTCTCGGTGCCGGTGTCCGAGATCCTGGGCCTGAAGACGGACGCCGCCCACTTCTACCGGAAGACCACCTACAGCTTCGACCTGGTCGAGGACAAGCTCGGCCCCGTCACCGACGAATTCGAGCTGCCCCTCCCCGCATCCTTTCCGGACCTCCGGGCCGCGGCCTGCACGCGCATCCGCGCCGACTACGACAAGCGCATGGAGGAGCTCCTGCGCGGCGCCAGCCTGTTCCCCCGGGGCGACACCTCCCTCAAGGCCCTGCGCGAGACTCCCCCGACGCGCTTCCTTTCGGTGCTGAAGCGGGACCGAAACACCAACGCGTGGGACTACGTGTCCATGAACCCCAACACCTTCGAGCTGCCGAGCAAGGGGAGCGTGAAGCTCGCCAACTTCCAGGACAAGGTCCTCTTCTGCATGATGGAGCCCCCGTCGGACCTGGGCGCCGAGAGCCTGCACGCCAGCCCGCGGCGGGTGATGGACCTCTTCCTCAAGGCCCTCAACCTGCCCTTCAACGTGGCCGGCCAACCGGTGCGCATGCTCTCCTTCGGGGACCCCGTGCGGACGGAATCCTATGTGGACCCCTTGGGCCGCCCCTGGCAGATCCACGTCTGGGTCCGCCCCTGGGACGACATGGCCATCATCGCCTTTGGAACCCCGGTCCCCAAGGGCCGGGCGATGCTCCTCAAGGAGATCCGCTCCACCTTGGTGGACAGCTGGATCTACGACCTCAAGCGCATCGCGGACCTGACCACCCTTCCCCTCGAGGGGACCCTGGCGGAGTGGGAGGCCTGGCTGAAGCTGCCGCCCGCCACGCGGCCCCTGCCTGATGCCCGCATCGCCTTCCAGCCCGGGCGCTCCCTGGCGCTGAACCTCCCCGGCTTCGAGGGCGCCTTCACCAACGAGGACCTCAGCCTCGATCCGAAGAGCACGCTGCGGCTCGCCTTGGGCCTCTCGCGGCAGGGTGACGGCCTCGCCTTCGACCTCCGCAGCCTCAGCGTGGCCGAGCCGGAATGGGCCTCCAGCATCACCCTTTCCAAACACCTGGCTCCGCAGCCCACGGACGGGGAGGCCGAGCGCAAGGCCTGGCAGAAGCTCGTGGAGGGCCGCGCGCCCTATGACGGGAAGGCCTCCGAGGAGGAGGGCGAAACG
Organism: Holophagaceae bacterium; assembly: GCA_039812765.1. GTDB lineage: Bacteria > Acidobacteriota > Holophagae > Holophagales > Holophagaceae > JADJVL01. Next base: position 14,309 of record JBDIBF010000008.1, on the reverse strand, counting down.
AGCCTCTCGCGGGTCGTCGAACCCCCCGGAGCCGGCCCCGAAGCCCGGGCCAAGGCGGCCGCCCTCTACACCCTGGACCTCAGCCGGACGGGCTCGGTGTCCAACCGCGAGATGCGCAAGCGCATGGACCGGATCGCCGCCGCCCTCAGGCCGGCGACGCCCGCGACCGCCCCGTAGGGGTCAGGACTCCTCGCCGTCACTCCAGCCCTCCTGCGCGAACTTCGCCAGGCGGTCGTCCCTGCGCCGCTCTGCCAGGGCCTTTGCGACGTAGCGGCCGATGGGGTCGGCCTCGAGGTTCACGGCGTCGCCGGGCTTCATCGTGGCGAGGGCGGTGCGCTTCACGGTCTCGGGGATCAGCGCCACGGTGAACCAGCCGGCGCCGCAGTCCACCACCGTGAGCGAGATGCCGTCCACGGCGATGCTGCCTTTCGGCGCGGTCATGGGGCCAAAGAAACCGGGCATGGAGAAGCGCCAGAGCCCTTCCCCCTCGGGCCGGTGCAGCAGCGCCCCCAGGCCGTCCACGTGGCCGCTCACCAGGTGGCCGTCCAGCGGGTCGCCCACGCAGAGCGAAGGTTCCAGGTGCAGCGTCGCGCCCACGGGCAGCGCGCCCAACGTGGTCTTCGCCAGGGTCTCCTCGCTCAGCTCCGTCTCCCAGCCGCGGGCATCCCTGGCCACCGACGTGAGGCAGGCCCCGTTCACCGCGATGCTCGCGCCGAGGTCCGCGCGCTCGAGCACCTCGGGCCTGCAGGCGATGCGCAGCCGCGCGCCGCCGGAGCGGGAGGCGCGGGATTCGAGGGCGCCGAGGTGGCGGATGAGACCGGTGAACATGTCAGGTCCCGCCCTGGGCCAGGCGGCTGTTGCGCATGCCGTAGAGGAAGTAGATCACCGCCCCGATGCCCAGCCAGATGAAGAAGCGGATCCAGGTGACGCCGGGCAGGCCCCAGGCCAGCCAGACGCAGGCGAGGATGCCCAGGGGCGCCATGATCCAGGGCGCGGGCATGAGGAAGCGCCGCGGGGCCTCGGGGCGCCGCTTTCGGAGGATCAGCACGCCGATGCACACCACCACGAAGGCGAAGAGGGTGCCGATGTTGGCCAGCTCCACCACCACGCCGATGTCGAGCAGGGCGGCCGGGATCGCCACCAGGAACCCGGTGAAGATGGTGGCGTTGGAGGGTGTTCCGTACTTCTCGTGGACCTTGCCGAACCACTTGCCCATCAGGCCGTCCCGGCTCATGGACATGAAGATGCGGGGCTGGCCCACCTGGTAGACCAGCAGCGCCGCCGTGGTGGCGATGACCGCGCCGAAGGCGATGAATCCCGCGAGCCAGGTGAGGTGGTACTTCTCGAAGACGAAGGCGAGGGGGTCCGCCTTCCCCGCCAGTTCGGTGTAATGCACCATCCCGGTCACCACCGCAGCGACGAGCACATAGATGATCGTGCAGATAACCAGGCTGCCGATGATGCCCCGGGGCATGTCCCGCCCGGGGTCGCGGCATTCCTCGGCGGTGGTGCTCACCGCGTCGAAGCCGATGAACGCGAAGAAGATGATGGCGGCGCCGGCCTGGATGCCTTTCCAGCCGTTGGGCGCGAAGCCGTGCCAGGTGGCCGGCGTCCCGAAGAGGTTGGCCGAGCTGACGTACTTCGCGCCCAGGGCCACCACCACGAGGAGGATCACCACCTTGATGAGCACCATGATGCTGTTGGCCTTGGCGCTCTCCTTGATGCCGATGTAGCAGAGCCACGTGATGACGATGGTGATCACGACCGCCAGGAGGTTGATGGTGACGGGGAAGCCCGCGATCGTCGGCGCGTGGCCCACCACCTCCCAGTTCTTGAAGGTGGCGGCGCCGTTCAGCAGGCCCTGCTTCGCCTGGGCGAGGGCCGCGAGCTTCTGGGAGATGCCCATCGCCGGCGCCCCGTCCACGAGGCTGAGCGCCGTCTTGGGGTCCATGGCCAGCCAGCCCGGGATGTGGACGTGGAAGACGTTCTCCATGAAGGAGCGCATGTAGTCGCCCCAGGAGATGGCCACGGCGACGTTGGAGATGGCGTACTCCAGCAGGAGGTCCCAGCCCAGGATCCAGGCCATCAGCTCGCCCAGGGTCGCGTAGGCGTAGGTGTAGGCCGAGCCCGAGACCGGGATCATGGAGGCCAGCTCGGCGTAGGCCAGGGCCGTGAATCCGCAGGCGATGGCGGTGACCACGAAGCTGAGGATGAGCGCCGGGCCCGCGGCCACCCGGCCGTCCGCCAGGTTCCCCGCCGCCGCCGTGCCGATGGTGGAGAAGATGCCCGCGCCGATGATGGCCCCGATGCCGAACATCATCAGGTCGAAGGCCGTGAGGTTCTTCTTCAGCATGTGCTCCGGCGCTTCCGCCGAGGCCCGGAGCTGTTCCAGCGATTTCGTACGGAAAAGGTTCATGGAGCCTGCCTGGACGCGGGTTTGGAGGGATCGTCCAGGGTATCAGGCCCGCGCTGGAGGCGGACTCTGGGCCTGGGCCCGAGTCGCCAGTGCGATCGGGCCGGAGTCCAGCGCCTGGAGCCTAGATCGCCCCCAGCAGCGGATAGGTCGAACCCAGCAGGCTGCGGCTGTTGGCCCCCAGCCAGCGCTCCAGCACGGTGGCGTAGAGGCCGCGGAAGTCCGTCGTGAACTTCATGTTGCCGTTCTCGTCCAGCTTCGAGAGGTCCGGATAGTCGCTGTAGAAGCCGCCCTTCACGCCCTTGCCCGCGAGGAAGGCCAGCCCGGCGGTGCCGTGGTCGGTGCCGCCGTTGTTCTCGTGGACCCGGCGCCCGAACTCGCTGAAGCCCATCACCAGCACCCGGTCCAGGGCCGGCCCCTTGGTGGTCGTGATGGCGCCCAGGTCCTGCATGAATGCCGAGAGGCTGCCGCCCAGGGCCTTCAGGAGCAGGGCGTGGTCCCGGCGGTGGTTGGAATGGGTGTCGAAGCCGCCCATGTTTGCGACGAAGACCTGGGTGGGAAGGTTCTTGGCGATCATCTCGGCGATGAATTTGAGCTGATAGGCGAGGTCCACCCAGGTGTCCCGCAGCTCGGGGTCGGGGTAGGCGCGGTCGCCGGGATAGGGCACGGTCGGCGTGCGGGACGTGGTCCCCATCAGGCTGGCGAACTGGGTCTGCGCGTCGTCGTAGAGCTTGCCGCTCGCCAGGGCCGCCTTGAGCCCGCTCCCGTTGGACAGGCTCAGTTTGAAGGCGTCGGTGAAGCCGCCCCTCAGCGGCTCGGGGTCGGGCACGTCCCGCCAGGGGGACCGGGTGGCGGGATAGCGGTAGGCGTCGGGGGAGCCGATGTTCACGAAGCTGCGCGCGGCTCCCTGGAGGCTGAGGGGAAGACCGGAGGTGCTGATGCCCCGGAGCGGGTCGCCGTTGGGATCGAAGGCGCTGTCCGCCCAGCGCCCGAGCCAGCCGGTGGCGGCGGGGGTGGCGCTGCCCTGGCTCCAGAGGTCCATGGCCAGGAAGTGCGAGAGGGTGGGATTGGGCATGCCGACGCCCGGCAGCCAGGCGACGCGGCCCGCGCGGTGGAGTTCCGCCATGCCCAGGAAGGCGTTGGAGAGGGCATAGCCGCTCCCGATGTCCGTGAGCTCGTTGGCCCCCAGCCGGAGGGTGGGCCGCGCCGTCGCGTAGGCGCCCGCGTTGGGTCCCGAGATCGGCACCAGGCTGTCCAGCAGGTCGTTGCCGCCGTCGAGCTGCACCAGCACGAGGATCGGATTGGCGGGGGGCGGGGTCGTCCCGCCGCCCCCGGTGCCGCCGCCGCCGCTCCCGCCCCCGGACGTCGTGCCGCCGCCTCCACCGCCGCCGCAGGCCACGAGGCCGGCCAGGGCTGCGCCACCATAGCCGAGGGTCTGGAGGAAGTCGCGCCGGTTCGTCATCACAACCTCAGTGCTGCTGGGCCTGGGGGGCGCAGAGGATCAGGAAGGCGAGGCGGCGCACTTTCGCCTCGGTGGCGGCGGTGGTGTCCCAGGCGAAGGGGCCCGGGAAGAGGCGGGCTAGCCAGGCGTCCCGCAGCGCGGCCGGGATCGGCGCGGGCTGCAGCAGCGCCGTCAGGCGGTCGAACACCGCCGTGGCGCTCCCGGGCGGGGCCGGGAACCACGTCTTCCAGTCCGTGTCGAAGAGGTACCGGACCTGCTTCACGTGGTCCTCGCCGCGGTCCTCCCGCCCGGCGACCGCCCAGGCCGTGCGCGTCCGGTGCCGGTAGGTGTCGGCGTTGAGCCACCCGGCGTGCTCCTTCCAGCCGTTGGGGCCCTTGGGGTCCAGCAGGTCCTGGCCCATGGCGAAGAAGCCGCTGGCATCCCAGTCCACGAAGTCGAACCAGGCGGAAAAACGGGGCAGGCCCGTGGGATCCGAGGCCCGGGCCGCCATGGCGGCGGCGAGGTCCGGCATCAGCGCCTTCGCGCCCCGCACGGCCCAGGCCGTCGGGCCCTCCACGAGGGCGAAGCGGTGCTCCGGGCTGTAGAACCAGGCCGAGGTGAACAGCGCCTTGAAGACCTCGCCGAGGCGGAACTGCCGGGCGAGGATGAGGTCCTTCAGGTCCTGCAGGGCCGCGCCGGTGGGCTCCGCCGTGGCGAAGCCGAGCAGGATGCGCTTGGCCAGGTACTCAGCGCATTGCGCCCCGCGCTGGCTGAGGATGAGCTGAATGGCGTCGGCTCCGTAGTGGCTGGCGGCCCCGAGATCCAGGGTCACGCCGAAGAGGGTGAAGGTGCCGGTCTTTCGCTGGTTGGGCAGGTTCGTGTAGCCCTGCAGCCAGGGGTGCGTGGGGTAGGGGTTGGCCTGGCCGCGGAAGACGATGAATTCCGCGTCGTTGAAGTAGTAAGGGTTCTGCGGGTCCGGGAAGTCGCGCCCGATGTAGTCCCAGCCCGTGAAGGCCTTGGCCAGTTCGGTGATGTCCTGCTGGCTGTAGCCGTTGTCGATGCCCAGGGAGTAGAGCTCCAGCACCTCCCGCGCGTAGTTCTCGTTGGGGATGTCGCCGCTCTTCTCCACCTTGTTCTGCACGGTGTCGAGCCAGATCATCATCGCGGGGTCCTGGCTCACCGCCAGGAGCAGGTCGCCGAAGGACCCGGTGCCGAGGGTCCGGAACAGCTCGACCTGCTTCAGCATCAGGGGCACCACCTCCACCTTCTTCAGACCGGTGGCGAAGAAGTTGTGCCAGAACAGCGCCAGCTTCTCCTGGAAGGGGTTGGGCGAATACTGCATGCGCCAGGCCCAGTAGGCCTGGGCGTCCTGGAGCCGCGCGTCCTTCTGGGTATTCAGGTGGAAGGGGTGGGGCGCCCACTCGTCCGGCGCGCTGCCGTAGCCGGGCAGGTCCGCCACGTCCGCCACCGGCAGGGCCGCGTTGAAGGCGGTCATCGAGGCGGTGCCGTCCACCCAGGCGTTCACCACGGCGCCCGGGGCCTGCGCCGCGAGCTGGGCGGCCTTCTCCGGGCCCACGCCGAAGCCTGCCCGGCGGGCGAAGTGCTGGACGTCGTCGGCGGTCCAGGAGGTCTTCAGGGTGTCAAAGGTGGCCATGGGCTGTCCGGAGTCGGGAGGTCTCCAGGGTGGTGCAAGCTCCGGCCCCTCGGTCCCGCCCGGATGCCCTCCTGCGGCCCAGCGGACGGATCCCCTGGCCGAACGGCTACATCAGGTCCCGGAGCAAGGCCTCGCCCCGGGGCCACTCCCCGAAGCCCGCGGCCTGGTTGATGTGACCCGCCCGGTCCAGCATCACGAGCTGGCTGCCCCAGGCCGTCGCCAGGGCGGCCGACGCCTCGGGCGCCGCGTAGGGATCGTCCCGGCTGGCCACCAGGACGCTGGGGAAGGGCAGCGCCCGCCGCGGGCAGGGCCTGAAGTTCCGCAGGGGCTCGGGACAGTCCTCACGATCCACGTCCGCCGGCGCCACCAGCAGGGCCGAGCGCACGGGCCAGCGCGCGCCCTTCGCCCAGTGGGCGATGGTGGTGCAGCCCAGGGAGTGGCCCACCAGCACGGGCTCGGTCTCCGTCTCCCGCCAGGCCCGGGCCACGGCGTCGTCCAGGGTGTCCACCCACTCCGGCCGCCGGGGGAAGTCCCAGTTGAGCATCTCCACCCGCCGCGCGCCCTTCACCTTCGCCTCCCACAGGCTCTGCCAGTGGCCGGGGCCACTGTTCTGCCAGCCTGGGACGAGAAGGACGACGCGGCTCATGGAAGGATCCGGACCTTCCAGTGTGCCCTCGGTGCCCGGCGCGGTGCATTAGGCTGGGGCATGTCCTTGATGAAGATCATCGGCGTCTCCTGCCTCCTCTTCGGGGCGGTGCTCGTCTTCCGGCTGCTGCGCGGCGTGCCGCCCCGGGCGTAGGATCCCTCTATGGAACCCGCGTCACCGTCCCTGCTCCCCATCCTCGGGGTGGGCGGCGTCCTCCTCCTGGGGGGGATCCTCCTGCTCGTCTGGCGGAGCCTGGCCCGCGACGCCACGCACCTCGGTGGTGTGCACCCGAACCGAGGCCTGCCACGGCAGGAGCCCGGAGCCCAGCCGGCGGAGACGGTCGAGGATCTCATCCGCGCGGGCAACCTGATCGAAGCCATCAAGCGGGTCCGCGAACGGACCGGCCTCGGCCTCGTGGAGGCCAAGGCGCGCGTGGACCACTTCCAGGCCCACGGCCACTGGCCGGAGGCGAACGCTTCGCCGCCGAAACACCCGATGCCTGCCGTCGGGAATCTGGAGGAGCTCATCCGCCAGGGCAACATGATCCAGGCGATCAAGCTGGCGCGCGAGCAGAACCCCGGCATGGACCTGAAGACCGCGAAGGAGCTGGTGGAGGTGCTGGCCGCGCGAATGCGCTGAGGCCCGGGCGTACACTGGAGGGCCGGAGCCGCCATGCCTTTCACGATCGCCGACCGCTCGTTCACCAACCGCCTCATCCTCGGCACGGGCAAGTACAAGGACTTCGCCACCATGCAGGCCTGCTACCGGGCCGCGTCGGTGGAGATGGTGACCCTCGCCGTGCGCCGCTTCGACCTGGGCGCGAAGGGCGAGGACAACATCCTGGCCTGGATCCCCAAGGACATCGCCCTGCTGCCCAACACCGCCGGCTGCTACACCCGCGAGGAGGCCCTGCGGGTCTCGCGCCTGGCCCGGGAGGCCCTGGAGACGCCGTGGATCAAGCTGGAGGTGATCGGCGACCCCAAGAGCCTCTACCCGGACAACGAGGAGACCCTGGAGGCCGCGAAGATCCTCGTGAAGGAGGGCTTCATCGTCCTGCCCTACGTGAACGCCGACCCCATCCTCGCCAGGAAGCTGGCCGACGCGGGCTGCGCGGCCGTGATGCCCCTGGGCAGCGCCATCGGCTCGGGCCTCGGCGTACAGAACCCGATGACGCTGCGGCTCATCCGCGAGGTGCTCGAACCCTACAAGCTCCCCATGATCGTCGACGCCGGCGTGGGTACGGCGAGCGACGCGACGCTCGCCATGGAACTCGGCGCCGACGGCGTGCTGCTCAACACCGCCGTGGCCGAGGCCGGGGAGCCCGCGAAAATGGCCGAGGCCATGGACTTTGCGGTGAAGGCCGGTCGGCTGGCCTTCGAGGCGGGCCGCATGCCGAGGAAGCTCTACGCCAGCGCCAGCAGCCCGGTGGAAGGGGTCGTGGGCTCGTGAGCGGCCACCCGCACCACGCCGTCCTGACCCGCTTCTACGAGGCGATGCAGCGCAAGGATGGCGAGGCCATGGGCGCCTGCTACCACGAGGACGGCTCCTTCACGGATCCCGCCTTCGGGACTCTGAACGCCGCCGAGGCCCGCGCCATGTGGCGCATGCTGATGGGCCGGGCCGCGGACTTCGCGATGACCTTCGAGGTGCGCCGTGCGGACGAGGCTTCGGGCGAAGGCTTCTGGGAGGCCCGCTACACGTTCTCGAAGACGGGCCGCCGGGTGGTCAACCGCATCACCAGCCGCTTCACCTTCCGGGACGGGCTCATCCTCGACCAGGTGGACGCCTTCGACCTCTGGGCCTGGACGCGGCAGGCCCTGGGCGCGCCGGGGTGGCTGCTGGGCTGGATGCCCTTCCTCCAGGCCAAGGTGCGCGGCGAGGCGCGCAGGGGGCTGGCGCAGTTCATCGCGAAGGAAGGCTGATCAGCCCTGGATCCGCGCGGCCGCCACGCCCATCGCCTTCAGCCCCTCGAGCAGCGTGTCCGCCTTCTCGCCCTGCAGCACGACGTGGACGGGCACGTCCCCTTCGGCGTCGAGGATCTCGAAGAGCGTGGCCTGGTCCTCGGGCGGCGCGTCCGCCAGGAGCTGCTCGGCGTCGAAGACGAAGAGGGCCGCGGCCCCGCCCTCCAGCCACTCAAGGTCGTTGAGGCATTCGTCGAAGCCGTCCCAGTTCATGCCCATGCCGCTGGGGAACTGCAGCGCGGCGGCGAACTCGTCCAGCAGCGCGGCCTTGGTGCGCATGCGGCTGGCCCGCAGCCAGCGCGTCATGAGGCCCTTCGCGCGCAGGTCCTCCAGGGCCAGCACGGCGTCGCAGAGGTCGTCGGCCTTGCCTTCCCAGACGAGGACGGAGGGCCCTTCGTTCTTCAGCAGCAGGTCCCAGCTCATCGGCGCTCCCGGATCTCGATGAAGGTGTCGTAGTGGTCCGCGGTGTACCACGCGCGGCCGTCGCTGCCGGTGACGAGGCGCTGCGGTCCGCGGCTGCGGCCCGGCCGCTTGGGATGGATGTCCCATTCCTGGTAGGCGAGGCGGCGGCCGCGGGCGTCCACCTTGGGCAGGCGCCCCTCGAAGTTGCCGAAGCGCCGGCCGCCCACGTGGCCCGGCGGCGCCTCGCGGTGCTCCCGCACGTAGGCGAGCACCTTGAAGGCCTCGGGGGGGATGCCGGCCTGGACCGCCGCCGGGGGCGGGGACGGCGCGGCGTGGAGTCCGGCCGTGAAGACCAGGGCCAGGGTGGCGAGCAACAACCGCAGGAGGCGCATGGCCCAGCTTAGCGCCCTTCGGTGAAGCTCCGCCGGTAGGCCTCCAGGCGCTCAGCGGTGAGGACGGGATCGCCCGCCAGGGTGCCTTGGAGGAAGCGCAGGGTGCCTTCGGGCCCGCTGCCGGCGTTGAGGCGCACCGCGGGCAGCGGGTTCCCCGGATCCGGCGCGAACTCGAACTCCACGTAGGCCTGGCTCGACTCCCCCGTCTCCACGCCGTGGCGGATGGCCCGCACCTGGCGCCAGGGCGCTTCCCAGAAGCCGCGTCCCGCTGTGATGCGGAAGGCCAGGCCCTCGGCGGTGACGCGGATCAGCGGGCGGGGGAAGGCCAGCTCCCGCAGGCTCGCGAAGGCGACGTAGAGCAGGAGCGCGGTGAAGGCACCCAGCGCCCAGGCCGCGCAGCCCGCGGGCCTCCCCTGGAAGGCGCCCAGCAGCATCAGGAGGAAGAGCCCCGCCATGCCGCCGCCGATCAGGCAGCCCGCCCACAGGCCGCCGCGCCGCATGGGAAGGGCCTCGAGGTCCGGTCCGGGGAAGGGCATGCGGGAGTGTAGCCCGGAGCCCACGGGGCTTGGCCTGGGCCGGCGCCTTTGGCACCCTGGAGGGTCGAGGTGGACATGCGCCCTGCCCTGCCCGCGGCCCTCCTGGCCGCTCCCCTGCTGCTCGCCGCGCCCGCCCCGCCTCCCGCACGACCCCAGACTCCGCCCCGGCCCGCCCTCCTGCTGGTCATCTCCGTGGACCAGCTCAGCGCGGACCTGTTGGCCCGCTACGGCCGCGACCTGCCCGGCGGCCTCGGCCGACTCCAGCGGGAGGGTCTCCGCTTCACCGCCGCCTACCACGACCACGCCTTCACCGAAACCGGCCCGGGCCACAGCGTGCTGCTCTCGGGACGGCACCCCAGCAGCACCGGGATCCCCGAGAACAACTGGCTGGACAAGGCCACGGGACGGAAGCTCAACTGCGTCGAGGACGGGAAGGTGACCACCTTCGGCAAGGGCCCCGCCGCCAAGGGCGCGAGCCAGGTCCTCTTCCGGGGCACCGGCCTCGGGGACTGGCTGCAGGCCCAGGTGAAGGGCTCCCGGGTCTTCACGGTCAGCGGCAAGGACCGCGCGTCCATCCTCATGGGGGGCGCGAAGCCCACCGGCGCCTTCTGGTTCGAGGCCGGCATCGGCTACACCACCAGCACCGCCTACGCCGCGAAGCTGCCGGACTGGCTGGCCGCACAGAACACCGACCTCATGGCCCGGCTGCGGCACGAGAGTCTCTACTGGACCCCCATGGCCCCGACCTCGGGCCTCGCCCGCAATGGCACCTGGCAGACGAACTACGGCACCTTCCGCAGCGGCCTGCCGCGGCAGATCAACCCCATGGGCATGCCCCTGGACGAGGCCTTCTACCACCGATTCCGCGCCTCCCCCTGGTTCGACGAGGCCACCGCGCAGGTGGCCGAGAAGCTCCTCGAGACCGAGCGCCTCGGCCAGGGCGAGGGCACCGACCTGCTGGCGGTGGGCTTCTCCGCCACGGACTATGTGGGGCACTTCTACGGCACCGCCGGCGACGAGATGGTCGACCAGGTGCGCCGCCTGGACGTCCTGCTGGGGCGCTTCCTGGCCTTCGTCCAGGCGAAGGTGCCCTCGGTGGCGGTGGTGCTCACGGCGGACCACGGCTGCACCGACCTGGTGGAGCGCCTCGCCGAGCAGGGCTACCCTGCGAAGCGCCTCGACCAGAAGGTCTGGGTGGGGGAGATGAACGCGGCGCTGCGGAGGAAGTTCCCCGCCCTGACCGCCGATCCCCTCACCTACACCGGCATGCCGAAGAACCTCTACCTGCGCGAGGTGGCCGGCGCCTCGAAGGAGGAGCTGCTCCAGGAGGCCCTGTCGGTGCTCCGCCGCATGCCCGACGTGGCCGCGGCCTTCAGCGCCGCCGAGCTGGCCGCCGCGGAGGACGATCCTTCCCCGAACCCCCAGGGGCGCTCGCTCAAGACCCTTCTCAAGCACTCCACCGTCCCTGGCCGCAGCGGCGACATCCTGGTGACCCTCAAGCCCTTCACCTACTTCGCCGACGATCCGCCCTACATCGTGCAGCACGGATTCCCCTACGACGCCGACCGCCGCGTGCCGCTGATCTTCTGGGGCCCCTGGGAGCCCGGCGAACGGCCGGATCCGGTGCGCACCGTGGACCTCGCGCCCACCCTGGCCCGGGAGCTCGGCATCGCGCCCGCCGGGAAGCTGGACGGCGCAGCCCTCGACCTGGCCCGGAAGGCGAAGTAGGCGGTGGCGAGGATCCTCCTCCCGCTGCTCGCCCTGGCCAGCCTCTGGCCCAGCGTCCCGAGCTGGGCGGCCCTCCTGGTGGGCATCCTCCTCGCCCTGGCCCTGGGCAACCCCTACGCGGCGCGGACCAAGGCCCTGACGCCGAGGCTGCTCAGCCTCTCCGTGGTCGGCCTCGGCGCCGGCATGGACCTGGTGAAGGTGGCGAAGGCCGGCCTTGCGGGCTTCGCCTACACCGCCGCGGGCCTGGCCCTGGCCCTCGCGCTGGGATGGGCCCTGGGCCGCGCCTTGAAGGTGGCCCGGGATACGTCGGTGCTCCTCAGCGTGGGCACGGCCATTTGCGGCGGCAGCGCCATCGCCGCGGTGGCGCCGGTGATCCGCGCGAAGGACGAGGAGGTCTCCATGGCGCTCGCCACGGTCTTCCTCCTCAATGCCACGGCCCTGGTGATCTTCCCCATGGTCGGCCACGGCCTGCACCTGGCCGAGCGGCCCTTCGGCCTGTGGGCGGCCCTCGCCATCCACGACACCAGCTCCGTGGTGGGCGCCGCGTCGGGCTACGGGGCGGAGGCCCTGCTGGTGGCCACCACCACCAAGCTGGCCCGGGCCCTCTGGATCGTCCCGGTGGCCTTCGGCATCGGCCTCGCCTACGCTCGGCTGGGCGCCTTCGACGGCGAGGCCGTCGACGCCCACGGAAGGGCGAAGGCCAAGCGCCCCTGGTTCATCCTGGGCTTCCTCGCCATGGCGGCCCTGGTGACCTTCGTGCCGGCCCTGCGGCCGGCGGGGGACTGGGTGAACTCCGCGGCGAAGCGCAGCCTCGTGCTCACCCTCTTCCTCCTCGGCTGCGGCCTCAGCCGGGAGGCCCTGAAGCGCGTGGGGCCGCGGCCCTTCGTCCAGGGGCTGCTGCTGTGGATCTGCGTCGGCGCGGGGAGCCTCGGGGCGATCCGCCTGGGGTGGATCCACTAGGGTCGGCCGGGAGCGGCCTGAAGGTCTACCGCGTGTAGAAGCGGCTCTCCGCGGGCTCCACGCGGTTCTGCTCGCCGCTGGTGGCGTCGTAGGCGTGGAGGAAGCGCAGGGGCGGCGAGTAGAGGTGCAGGCTCACCGCCGGCGCGGCGCTGCGGTTGCTCACCACGTGGATGGTGCTGTGGGTCTCCACGGTGATCTGGCGCTCGCCCAGGGGGTTCTCGCCGCGCATCTCCAGGGGGATGCCCCGGCCGTGCCAGCGGTACTGGCTCTCCACGAGCTCCCCCATGAGCACCAAGGTGGAGCCCCAGGAGTCGCCGTGGTCGTGGATGGCGGTCTTCTGTCCCGGAAGCCAGCAGAGCAGCAGCGCTTCCCAGGCCTCGTTGAGGTAGAGGCGCCGTCGCACGTAGACCTCCGGGTCGAAGGCGAGGTAGGGGCCGAAGGTGGACCAGTCGATCTTCGCGGTGCCCAGCGAGGCCAGCACCGCCTGCTGCTCCTGGGCCGAAGGCCCGCGGGGGCAGTCCGGCAGGTCGAGGCCCAGGGTCGCGGGGACGAAGACGGTCTGGTTCGGGCTCATCCTGGTTCTCCGGGGCGGCTGGCGGTTCCCCCAGCATAAAGCTCCGGGCGGGACCGAGACACCCCGGGGAAGGTCAGGAGGCCGAGCTCACCAGCAGCCGCGGTGCCAATGGTGGCGGCGATGGTGCCGCCGGCACCAGCCGAAGTGCGGACGATGGCCGACCACCACCACGGGCGGGGCGAGGACCGGCAGGGGGGGCCGGACCACCACCACGGGCCGCGGACCCGGGAAACCTGCGCGGAGGAAGACCCGCTGGTGCGCGGAAAGCGGCAAGGTCGCCAGGAGGAGGGAGGCCAGGGCTAGGGGTTGGAATCGCATGGGGACTCCAGGCCGCCGCAGGCGGCGGGAAGGGTGGATCAGGGACGCGGGGGCTTTTCCGGCCCCCGCGTCCAGGGGCGATCGGGATCGGATCAGTTGGTCTTGGCGTTGTGCTTCTTGCGGTGGATCTTCCGCGAGTTCTTGTTCTCCTCGTGGTTCAGCTTCGCCTGCTCTTTCTTGGTGACCTTGCCGTCGGCCTCGGCCTTGGCGATGTCACCCTGGAGCTTGGCTTCGCGCTTCTCGGCGTGGGCGGCCTCCTGGGGAGTCATCTTGCCGCTGGCGACGCCCTTGTCGATGCGCTTCTGCTGGCGGGCGGCGCGGCGCTCCACCTGGGCTTCACGCTTGGGTGTGGTGGTGTCCTGGGCCAGGAGGCCGGCGCCGGAGACCAGGATCCCGGCGAGGAGGAGGGTGAGGCGCTTGGGGGTGTTCATCGTTGTCTCCTGCCGCCTGTCGCGGCGATGGTGGGTGTGACCCACGGCACGGGATGAGTCATGCGCCGTGCCATCCTGCAAGTCGAGACCGACGAGCGGATGGAAAAGGTTGAAGGGAGGGTGTCGCAGTAAATTGCAACCCAGGATGAACCTGGGCGTCGCGCGGATCAACGGATTTGAGGCCCTGGCCTAGGCGTGGGCCCGGTCCCGCCGGTCGCCGAGGACCCGCGCCGGGACCCCGCCCACCAGGGCCCAGTCCGGCACGTCCCGGGTCACCACCGCGCCCATGGCCACCACCGCGTGATCACCGACGCGCACGCCGTCCGTGATCCCGGCATTGGCCCCGATCCACACGTCCTCGCCGACGATGATCCCGCGGGACGTGACGGGTTGGGCGCGGATCTCTCGGTCCGGATCCATCCCGTGGTCGAAGGCGTAGAGGGCCGCGCCCGACGCGATGCGCGTGCCCTTCCCCACGACGAGGCCCTTGGCCCCGCCATCGAGGCTGGCACGGGCATTCACGCTCACACCGTCTCCGAGGGTGACGGGCCCGTGGATGAACGCGTCGGCGGCCACGCTGCAGCCGTCGCCGATCCGCACGGGGCGGCCGGGTTCCCCGAAGACCCTTGCCGTGGGGGCGATGAAGCAGCCATGTCCGATCTCCACCGTCTCGAGGGCCTGGAGGTGGCGCTGCACCTCCGCCTGCCAGGGCTCCGCCCAGGCCCGGTGCTTCGCCTTCAGGACGAAGTAGAGCCAGGGCATCCAGGCGAGCCGGAGCTTGTGCTGCTCCCGGAAGGGGAGGTGGGGGTCCATGCAGCGATGGTATCGGCAGGACCGCCCCGGGGGTCTACCA